>NZ_JBHXUW010000135.1:0-1016 GCF_042672475.1 Streptomyces sp. NPDC127177 | reverse complement strand
GAGGAGTTGTCGGCCGTGACCGCGCTGGCTGAGTTGCATGCGCATGGGGTTGGGGTGGATTGGTCGCGGTTCTTTGCGGGTTCGGGGGCTGTGCGGGTTGGGTTGCCGACGTATGCGTTTGAGCATGAGTCGTTCTGGCCTTTGGGTGGTCGGGGTGTTGGGGATGCGGCGGCGTTTGGGTTGGTGTCGGCTGGTCATCCGTTGCTGGATGGGGTTGTGGAGCTTGCGGATGATGAGGGTGTGTTGTTGACGGGTCGTTTGTCGGTGGGGTCGCATGGTTGGTTGGCTGATCATGTGGTGGGTGGTCGGGTTCTTGTTCCTGGTACGGCGTTGTTGGAGTTGGTGGTGCGTGCTGGTGATGAGGTGGGTTGTGGGTGTGTGGAGGAGTTGACGTTGGCTGCGCCTTTGGTGTTGCCGGAGCGTGGTGGTGTGCGGGTGCAGGTGCGTGTGGGTGTGGGGGATGGTTCGGGGCGTCGTTCGGTGGTGGTGCATTCTCGGTTGGAGGGTGCGGTTGAGGGGCCGTGGGTGTTGCATGCGGCTGGTGTGTTGGCGGTTGATGGTGGTGGTGTGTTGGTGGGTGGTGTGTTTGATGCTTCGGTGTGGCCGCCTGTGGGTGCGGAGTTGGTTGATTTGGATGGTTTTTATGAGGCGCGTGGGGTGGAGGGCTTTGGTTATGGGCCGGTGTTCCAGGGGTTGCGTGGGGTGTGGCGTCGTGGTGGTGAAGTGTTTGCTGAGGTGAGTCTGCCGGAGGGTGTGGCGGGGGATGCGGGGGCGTTTGGTCTGCATCCTGCGTTGTTGGATGCGGGGTTGCATGCGGCGTGGTTCTTGGGTGGTTCGGGGGATGGGGGTGGTGTTCCGTTCTCGTGGTCGGGCGTGTCGTTGCATGCTTCGGGTGCGTCGGTGGTCCGGGTGCGTTTGGTGGGTGTGGGCGAGGGTGTTGTTTCGGTTGCTGTGGTGGATGTGTCGGGTGCGCCGGTGGTGTCGGTGGAGTCGTTGGCGATGCGGGCTCTGCCGGC
>NZ_JBHXUW010000134.1:0-1080 GCF_042672475.1 Streptomyces sp. NPDC127177 | reverse complement strand
TGTATTGATCACGAGCGTTGTTGACACTTGGTAGGTCTTGAACATCACGAAGACCTCCGATGTGGTGGAGCTGTCTAGGACTGCACCACACGGAGGTCTTCGTGTCCCACCGTAATGCCCGGCTGACTGTTCATGGCAGGCGGATCCTGGTCGAACGAGTCCTCGCGGGCCGTCCGGTCGCTCACGTCGCCGCAGAGATGGGCATATCGCGGCCCACCGCCCATAAGTGGGTCCGCCGCTGGCGGGCCGAGGGCGAGGCCGGTCTTCACGACCGCTCCAGCCGGCCTCGCACGACGCCTCACCGCACCGCCCCCGGGACGGAAGCCGCCGTCTGCGATCTGAGGCAGGCACGCAAACTCGGACCGGCCCGCATCGGCCCGATCCTGGGGCTGCCCGCCTCCACGGTCCACCGGATCCTCGCCCGCCACAGCCTGAACCGACTGTCCTGGCTGGACCGCCCGACCGGCGAGCCGATCCGCCGCTACGAACACAGCCGACCCGGCGAGCTGGTCCACGTCGACATCAAGAAACTCGGCAACATCCCCGACGGCGGCGGCTGGCGCACCGTCGGCAGAGCAGTCGGCGACCACAACCGGCAGGCCACCACCGACAAGCGCAAGAGCTGCAAACCAATGATCGGCTACAGCTACATCCACTCCGCCGTCGACGACCACTCCCGCCTCGCCTACAGCGAGGTCCTGGCCAACGAGAAGCAGGAGACCGCTGCCGCCTTCTGGCAGCGGGCCCAGGCATTCTTCACCGCCCACGGCATCACCGTCGAACGTGTCCTGACCGACAACGGCTCCTGCTACAAATCCAGGCTCTTCACCCAGACCCTGGCCACGGCCGGCATTACCCATAAGAAAATCAGGCCCTACCGGCCGCAGACCAACGGCAAGGTCGAACGCTTCAACCGCACCCTGCTCGAGGAGTGGGCCTACCTGCGGCCCTACACCACCAACACCGAGCGAACCCAAGCCCTGACAGACTTCCTCCACACCTACAACCACCACCGCTGCCACACCGCACTCAACGGACACCCGCCCATCCACCGCGTGAACAACGCTGCGGGTCAATACA
>NZ_JBHXUW010000133.1:0-1481 GCF_042672475.1 Streptomyces sp. NPDC127177 | reverse complement strand
GCCGAACCCGCGACCGCAGCCACACGCCTCGACCGCACACGAATCAACGAACGCAACAACGCCGGAACCTCACCCTGCGCACGCAGCACCGGAAGATCCAGCCGCACCGGAGCCACCACAGCCCCACCCGAAGCCAGAGCCGCATCGAACAGCGCAACACCGAGATCCACCGACAACGCCGGCACACCCGCCCGCGCCATCCGCTCAGCATCCGCCTCCGACAGAGTCCCCGTCATGCCACCCGACTGATCCCACGGACCCCACGCCAGCGACACACCAGGCAAGCCCTGCGCCCTGCGACGCTCCATCAACGCATCCAGGAACGCGTTCCCAGCCGCGTAATTCCCCTGCCCCGCACTACCGAACAACGCGGCGGCCGACGAGAAGACCACGAAGGCGTCCAGGTCGAGCTTCTCTGTGAGCTGGTGCAGGTGCCAGGCGGCATCGACCTTGGGCCGCAGCACCTTGTCCAGCCGCTCCGGCGTCAGTGAACCCACCACACCGTCGTCCAGCACACCGGCCGCATGCACCACGGCCGACACACGGTGCCGCGACAGCAGCCGCTCCAGCGCGTCCCGGTCGGAGACGTCACACGCCTCGACCACAGCCTCGGCCCCGTGGAGCTCCAGCTCAGCCACCAACTCCTCGGTGCCTTCGGCGCCGAGTCCGCGACGGCTCACCAACAGCAGCCGTCGCACTCCGTGCTCCGCCACCAGATGCCGGGCCACCACAGCGCCCAGTCCACCCGTACCACCGGTGATCAGGACACTGCCCTCACCCGCCGCCCAGGCCAGGTCCTGATCGCCGTCGTCGGCAGTCGCGCGCACCAGTCGTGCTGCCAGTACCGCGCCGGCCCGAACCAGCAGTTGCGGCTCGTCGCCTTCCAGCGCCGACTGTGGAAGTGCCACCGGCTCTGCCGGGTCGAGGTCGATGAGCCCGAAGCATCCAGGGTTCTCCGACTGCGCCGACCGTACGAGACCACGCACAGCAGCCGCGGCCACGTCCTGACCACCCACAGCACCCCGCGTCACGAAGACGAACCGGGACTCGGCGAACCGCGCGTCCGACAACCGCTCCTGGATCTGCCCCAGCACCCGCGACGTCAACGACCGCACGACATCCGTCACCTCACCGGCTGCCTCACCGGCCACCGGAATCAACACCACATCCGGTACGGGTGCGTCGTCGGCCGCCAGCGCAAGCGGCTCCGCCGCGTACCCGGGAGCGAACCCGGCATCCCGCAGGGCGGCTACGAGGCCCCAGGTGTCCTCGCCGGCCAACGCGACACTGCGCGCAGCAGACGGGGAGACGGACGAAGGCACGGGCGTCCAGTCGAGGCGGAACAGCGCGTCCCTCGTCAGCGCATCCACACCACCGACAGCATCCGCCGGCAGAGCCCGCATCGCCAACGACTCCACCGACACCACCGGCGCACCCGACACATCCACCACAGCAACCGAAACAACACCCTCGCCCACACC
>NZ_JBHXUW010000132.1:0-2084 GCF_042672475.1 Streptomyces sp. NPDC127177 | reverse complement strand
GGGAAGCGTGCGTACAACTCACGCCCCATACCCAACCGCTGCGAACCCTGACCCGAGAACAGGAACGCGCGCTTTCCACTCGCCACCACACCCGAAACGGCGGAGACGTCCGGATCGCCGGCGGCCAGGGCCGCGAGGGCGCGTGTGGCGTCGGTGGAACCGTCGGTCAGCACCACCGCGTTGTGGTCGAAGACGGACCGGCCTGTGGCCAGAGACATCCCGATGTCCACCGGCCTTAGTTCGGGGGCCGATTCGAGGCGGGAGAGCAGTCGGGCGGCCTGACCGCGCAGCGCCTCCGGGGTCTTACCCGAGAGCACCCACGGCACCACGGCGGGAGGCGTCTCGACCACCGTGCCGCGAATGACCGTGGCCGGCTGCTCCAGAATCACGTGCGCGTTCGTGCCACTGATCCCGAACGACGACACACCCGCACGCCGCACCCGGTCCGTCTCCGGCCAAGCCGTGGAGTCCGCGAGAAGCTCCACAGCCCCCTCCGACCAGTCCACGTGCGAGGACGGCTCCGTCACGTGCAGGGTCTGCGGCAGCACACCGTGCCGCATCGCCATGATCATCTTGATCACACCGGCAACGCCCGAGGCGGCCTGCGTGTGACCGATGTTGGACTTCACCGAGCCCAGGAGCAACGGACGCTCCGGATCCCGGTCACGCCCGTACGTCGCAAGCAGCGCCTGCGCCTCGATCGGGTCACCCAGCATGGTGCCCGTCCCGTGCGCCTCCACCACGTCGACGTCATCCATCGTCAGCCCGCCGCTGGCGAGCGCCTGGCGGATGACCCGCTGCTGGGACGGACCGTTGGGCGCCGTCAGACCGTTGGACGCACCATCCTGATTGACCGCCGAACCCCGCACCACAGCAAGGATCTCGTGACCGTTGCGCAACGCGTCGGACTGCCGCTCGAGCACCAGCATCCCGACACCCTCCGACCAGCCCACACCATCGGCCGACTCGGAGAACGCCTTGCACCGGCCATCGGGAGCCAGCCCCCGCTGACGCGAGAAGTCCACGAACACGTTCGGCGTCGACATCACGGTGACACCACCGGCCAGCGCCAACGAGCACTCACCACTGCGCAACGCCTGCATCGCCCAGTGCATCGCCACCAGCGACGACGAGCACGCCGTGTCCACCGTCACCGCCGGGCCCTCAAGACCCAGGGTGTACGAGACCCGGCCCGAGGCCAGACTCGTGCTGCCGCCTCCTTGGAAGCCCTCGAACTCGGGGCCTCCCAGGAGCGTCATGTAGTCGCTGTACATCACACCGGCGAAGACACCGGTCGCCGAGCCCTTGAGCGACACCGGGTCGATCCCGGCCGTCTCGATCGCCTCCCAGGACGCCTCCAGCAACAGCCGCTGCTGCGAGTCCGTCGCAAGGGCCTCACGCGGCGACATCCCGAAGAACGCGGGGTCGAACTCGTCGGCGCTGTGGAGGAAACCGCCCTCCTGCGTGTACGACGTGCCCAGGTGGTCGGGGTCCGGGTCGTAGAGCCCGTCGACGTCCCAGCCTCGATTGGTCGGGAACCCGGAGATGGCATCGGCCCCCTCGGTGACCAGTTTCCAGAGGTCCTCGGGCGAGGCGACCCCGCCCGGATAGCGGCAGCTCATCCCCACGACCACGATCGGATCGTCGGCACTCCCCTGAACAGGCCGTCCCACGACCGCTACTTCAGCCGAGGCATCCGCACCCAGCAGCTCCTCCAGGAGGTAGTCCACAAGTGACTGGACTGTCGGGTAGTCGAAGGCCATGGTCGCCGGGAGCCTGAGCCCACTGGCCGTGTTGAGGCGGTTGCGGAGTTCGACGGCGGTGAGGGAGTCGAAGCCCAGATCGCGGAAGGCACGGCCGGGATTGACCGCGTTGCCATCGGCATGACCGAGCACCAGGGCGACCTGCCCCCGAACCAGATCGACCAACATTTCCTGACGCTCGACGACCGTCAGCCCGACCAGCCGCTCAACCAGGCCCGCAGCAGCCGCCGAACCCGCGACCGCAGCCACACGCCTCGACCGCACACGAATCAACGAACGCAACAACGCCGGAACCTCACCCTGCGCACGCAGCACCGGAAG
>NZ_JBHXUW010000131.1:0-2266 GCF_042672475.1 Streptomyces sp. NPDC127177 | reverse complement strand
GCGTCCGGCCGGACGTTGCCGAGCACGGTCCGGCCGGACGTGTGCCGGGCGCCCCGCGGCCCCGGCGCAACTCGCCTCGAACGTAACCCTTTAACCGATTCGTGCACCCGCGAAAAGTGCGCCCCGGGGGCTGCGCGCCCTTGACAGAGGGGTGTTCGATTGCCGACACATCGGGCCGGGTCCGGCGGATTGTGTTGCTGCGGAGCGGTGACACGCCATAGAGTCGCCAATCGTCGGCATGGTGCCACGCTGACCTATCGATAAGTTTCCTGGTCACGTCCAAGGAGGTAAGACGACTTGTGAATGAGTCGACATTTACTCCCGGGGGTGTTCAACCAGGGATGCCTGCACGGGGCCAGAGCCCGAACGGGCTGGAGGCTGTCGGCTCCGTCGCTGTCCGAGCCTTCGCCACCCACCAGCAGATGACGACAGCCCCCCAGATGATGGACGGCCTACACGTGAACGCCATGGCCGGCAACGAGAGTGGCCGGGACACCGCCCACTTCGCCGACTTCGACGAGGCGCCCCAAGGGCACTTCTACGACCCCGACGCCGAGTACGAGCCCGATCCCGAGTACGCGGCCACGCTCGCGCCCGACGCCGCCAGGCAGCGCCGTGAGCGGATCGGCCCGACCGGCCGGCCCCTGCCCTACTTCCCGATCCCGGGCCCGCTGACCGACCACGGCCCCGCGAAGATCATCGCGATGTGCAACCAGAAGGGCGGCGTCGGCAAGACGACGTCGACCATCAACCTGGGTGCCGCGCTCGCGGAGTACGGACGGCGGGTCCTGCTCGTCGACTTCGACCCGCAGGGAGCCCTGTCGGTCGGTCTCGGCGTCAACCCGATGGAGCTCGACCTCACCGTCTACAACCTGCTCATGGAGCGGGGCATGGCGGCCGACGAGGTGCTCCTGAAGACCGCCGTGCCCAACATGGACCTGCTGCCGAGCAACATCGACCTGTCGGCGGCCGAGGTCCAGCTGGTCAGTGAGGTGGCCCGGGAGTCCACCCTGCAGCGCGCCCTGAAGCCGCTGATGGCCGATTACGACTACATCGTGATCGACTGCCAGCCCTCGCTCGGCCTGCTCACCGTGAACGCCCTGACGGCCGCACACAAGGTGATAGTGCCGCTCGAGTGCGAGTTCTTCGCCCTGCGAGGTGTGGCGTTGCTCACCGAGACGATCGAGAAGGTGCAGGAGCGGCTCAACCCGGAGCTGGAGCTCGACGGCATCCTCGCCACGATGTACGACTCCCGTACGGTGCACAGCCGCGAGGTCCTGGCGCGCGTCGTCGAGGCCTTCGACGATCACGTCTACCACACGGTCATCGGGCGTACGGTCCGCTTCCCGGAGACCACGGTCGCCGGTGAGCCCATCACCACGTACGCGTCCAACTCGGTCGGTGCCGCCGCCTATCGCCAGCTCGCCAGGGAGGTGCTCGCCCGGTGTCACGCCGAGTGAGTCTGCCCGGGGCCGACGAACTGTTCCGTACCACCGGGGGGATGGGGCTGCAGTCCTCGTCCCCCGCGGAACGGCGGCGCAAGGCGAACGGCGAGGCCCGGGTGCCGGCACCGGCCGGCGAGAGCGAATCCGGGGCCGAGAGCCCGGGCACCGGATCCGATGCCGACGCGGGAACTGCCACCTCCGGGCAGGAGGAGCACTCCGCGGCCAAGGCGGACGCCGGCGACTCGCGCAGCCGGGGCGGTGATAACGACCGGATGGCGGTGGCCGCGCAGGCCGGACGCCGTCCGCAGCCGCCGTCCTCGCAAGAGCCGGTTCCCGCCCCCGTCGTCCAGCAGCAGCGCAGACGCGGTGGCGGGCGCGGTGCGAACCGGCGGCCCAGCGGCCGGGAGCGCCACGACGAGAAGATCACGGTCTACGTCTCCGCCGAGGAGCTGATGGACCTGGAACACGCGCGGCTGGTGCTGCGCGGGGAGCACGGGCTGGCCATCGACCGCGGCCGGATCGTCCGTGAGGCGGTCGCCGTCGTCCTGGCGGACCTGGAGTCGCGGGGCGACGCGAGCATCCTCGTACGGCGGCTGCGCGGCCGCTGAGCGGTGCGGCGCCGGTAGCCTGCCCCGGAGGGCGGGCCGCCGCCCGCCGTCCGTGTCCCGCCGCACCCTGGATCCCCATGCCCCCACCCGACGAGCCCGTCCGCACCTCCCGCCGCCCGCTGGGCCGCGGGCCGGGGGGCGGGCCCCCGCCCGGGCGGGCGGCCGACGCCCATTTTGCGGGGGGCGGCACTACGGCACACGCCCCCGGGCTCG
>NZ_JBHXUW010000130.1:0-2418 GCF_042672475.1 Streptomyces sp. NPDC127177 | reverse complement strand
GAATGACCCGCCACAAAGTCCGGAACCACACCCCACGACTCCACCAACCGGAACAACGCCACCTCAACCGCGAACAACGCCGGCTGAGTGAAACCGGTGTCATTCAGCAGCTCCACGTCCTCGCCCCACACCACCTCGCGCAGGGAGTACGCGGACGAGGCCTCGATCGCGTCGAGCACGGCGTCGAACGCCGCGGCGAACACCGGGAAGCGGCCGTGGAGTTCACGGCCCATCCCGATGCGCTGGCTGCCCTGACCGGAGAAGAGGGCCGCGGTCCTGCCGACCCGTACGGCTCCGGACTCGACCGAGTTGTCGGGGGCGCCGGAGGCCAGGGCGGTCAGTGCGCGCACGGTCTCCGTCGGCTCGGTCGCCAGGACCACCGCACGGTGCTCGAACCCCGAGCGGGTCGTTGCCAGCGAGTACCCGATGTCCGTCGTGCCGGAGGCATCAGCGCTGTCCGTCATCGACAGCAACCGCGCCGCCTGGTCCGCCAGCGCTTCGGGAGTCCTGCCGGAGAGCACCCACGGCACCACGGCGGGAGGCGTTGCGACCACCGTGCCGCGGATGACCGTGGCCGGCTGCTCCAGAATCACGTGCGCGTTCGTGCCGCTGATCCCGAAGGACGACACACCCGCACGCCGCACCCGGTCCGTCTCCGGCCAAGCCGTGGAGTCCGCGAGAAGCTCCACAGCCCCCTCCGACCAGTCCACGTGCGAGGACGGCTCCGTCACGTGCAAGGTCTGCGGCAGCACACCGTGCCGCATCGCCATGATCATCTTGATCACACCGGCAACGCCTGCGGCGGCCTGCGTGTGACCGATGTTGGACTTCACCGAGCCCAGGAGCAACGGACGCTCCGGGTCCCGGTCACGCCCGTACGTGGCGAGCAGCGCCTGCGCCTCGATCGGGTCGCCGAGTGTCGTGCCGGTGCCGTGCGCCTCGACGGCGTCCACGTCCTCGGCCCCGAGCCCGCCGCTGGCGAGCGCCTGGCGGATGACCCGCTGCTGGGACGGACCGTTGGGCGCCGTCAGACCGTTGGACGCACCATCCTGATTGACCGCCGAACCACGCACCACCGCAAGGATCTCGTGACCATTGCGCAACGCGTCGGACTGCCGCTCGAGCACCAGCATCCCGACACCCTCGGACCAGCCCACACCATCGGCCGACTCGGAGAACGCCTTGCACCGGCCATCGGGGGAGAGTCCGCGCTGGCGCGAGAACTCGACGAAGGTGCCGGGTGTCGACATCACCGTCACGCCGCCCGCCAGTGCGAGCGAGCACTCACCGCTGCGCAGCGCCTGGCCCGCCAGGTGCATCGCCACCAGCGAGGACGAGCACGCCGTGTCCACGGTCATCGCCGGCCCCTCCAGGCCCAGCGTGTACGAGACCCGGCCCGAGGCGACGCTGCCCGCGCTGCCCTGCCCCTGATGGCCTTCGAACTGCTTGCCGTTCAGGGTGGTGCCGTAGTCGTTGTACATCACACCGGCGAAGACGCCGGTCGGCGAGCCCTTGAGTGACACCGGGTCGATCCCGGCCGTCTCGATCGCCTCCCAGGACGCCTCCAGCAACAGCCGCTGCTGCGAGTCCGTCGCCATCGCCTCGCGGGGGCTCATCCCGAAGAACTCCGGGTCGAACTCGCCCGCGTTGTGCAGGAATCCGCCCGAGCGGGTGTACGACGTGCCTGCGTGGCCCGGGTCCGGGTCGTAGAGCCCGTCGATGTCCCAGCCCCGATTGGTCGGGAATCCGGAGACGGCGTCGGTCCCTTGCGTGACCAGCCGCCACAGGTCCTCGGGCGAGGCGACCCCGCCCGGGTAGCGGCAGCTCATTCCGACGACCACGATCGGGTCGTCTGCCACGGAGGGCAGCAGCCCCGCCGGGACCGCGTTGTCGGCCTCGATGCCGAACAACTCGTCGTGGAGGTGGCTGGCCAGCACCGTGGCCGTCGGGTAGTCGAAGATGAGCGTGGCGGTGAGACGGAGGCCCGTGACCGCACTCAGCTTGTTCCGCAGTTCCACTGCCATGAGCGAGTCGAAGCCCAGCTCCCGGAAGGGTGAGACGGGATCGACAGCCATCGCCCCGGCATGGCCGAGGACGAGGGCGACCTGACCGCGCACGAGGTCCAGGAGCTCGTCGTGCCGGGCGGGCGGAGTCAGCTTCGCCAGCCGGGCGAGCAGCCCTTCGGCAGTCGCCGATCCGGCGCCGGCACTCCGCCGCGTCTTGCGGTGACGGACCAATGCACGGAGCAGGTAAGGCACTTCGGCCTGTCCGCGCAGTGCTGCGAGGTCCAGTCGCACCGGGGCAACCAGCGCGTCACCGGTGGCGAGTGCCGCGTCGTACAGGGCGATGCCCTGCTCGACGGTGAGCGGCGGCATCCCGGAACGCGCCAGACGCTCCATGTCCGCCTCACTCACACCA
>NZ_JBHXUW010000129.1:0-2836 GCF_042672475.1 Streptomyces sp. NPDC127177 | reverse complement strand
TAGGAGCGCGTCGACATGGGAGCGCTCCCATGTCGACGCGACCGATGCCCGGTTTCCGGTTTCCTGATTCGCCCACCCCCTGGAGCCGCAATGACAAAGCCAAGAAGCACAGCGAAAGGCACAGCAGCCAAGAGCCGCGCCCCCTTACTCCCGACCGCTCCGACCGCTCCGAACGTTCTGACCGTCCTGACCGTCCTGACCACCCTCCTCGGCATGATCGCCCTCGGCGGACTCGCCCCCGCACAGGCCACCGGGGGCAAAGCACTCGCCACCGGCCTCCACATCAGCGACGGCCGGCTGGTCGAGGGCAACGGGAACGACTTCGTCATGCGCGGGGTCAACCACGCCCACGCCTGGTACCCGGGCGAGACGCAGTCGCTGGCCGACATCAAGGCGACGGGCGCCAACACCGTCCGCGTCGTCCTCTCCGACGGCTACCGCTGGAGCAAGAACAGTCCGGACGACGTCGCCGCCGTCATCGCCCAGTGCAAGGCCAACCGGCTGATCTGCGTACTGGAGGTGCACGACACCACCGGTTACGGGGAGGACTCCGCCGCCGGCACGCTCGACCACGCCGCCGACTACTGGATCGGCCTGAAGGACGTGCTCGCCGGCCAGGAGGACTACGTCGTCATCGACATCGGCAACGAGCCCTGGGGCAACACCGATCCGGCCGGCTGGACCGCGCCCACGACCGCCGCGGTCCAGAAGCTGCGCGCCGCCGGATTCGCGCACACGATCATGGTGGACGCGCCCAACTGGGGCCAGGACTGGCAAGGCGTCATGCGGGACAACGCGCAGGCCATCCATGACGCAGACCCCACCGGCAACCTGATCTTCTCGATCCACATGTACAGCGTCTACGACACCGCCGCGAAGGTCACCGACTATCTGAACGCCTTCGTCGATGCCGGACTGCCTCTGGTCATAGGTGAGTTCGGCGGCCCGGCGGACCAGTACGGCGATCCGGACGAGGACACCATGATGGCCGACGCCGAGGAGCTCGGGCTCGGCTACATCGCCTGGTCGTGGAGCGGCAACACCGACCCGGTACTCGACCTGACCATCGGCTTCGACCCCGACCGGCTCAGCTCCTGGGGCGAGCGCGTCTTCCACGGTGCCGACGGCATCGCCCAGACCTCCCGCGAGGCCACCGTCTACGACGGCGCGACGGAGGACGACACCGAGGCCCCGACCGCCCCCGGCTCCCCCACCGCCTCCGCCGTGACGGACACCTCCACCACCCTCACCTGGGCCGCGTCCACCGACAACGTCGCCGTCACCGGCTACGACCTCGTACGCGTCGCCGGTGGCACGGAGACCGCCGTCGCGTCCTCGACCGCCAACTCCGTTACGGTCAACGGGCTCAGCGCCGGCACGGCCTACACATTCGCCGTCTACGCACGCGACGCGGCCGGGAACCGTTCGACGCGCTCGTCCACGGTGAGCGTCACCACTGACCATGGCGGCAGCACGCCGGGAGCGGGCTGCTCCGTCGGCTACCAGGTCGTCGGCGAGTGGTCGGGCGGCTTCCAGGGCGAGATCACCATCCGCAACACCGGTACCACCGCCATCGACGGCTGGACACTGGGCTTCTCCTTCACCAGCGGCCAGACCGTCACCAACATGTGGGGCGGGACGCCCACCCAGACGGGCGGTTCGGTGAGCGTCGCCCCCGCCGCGTACACCTCCACGATCGCCGCCAACGGCTCGGTCACCGTCGGCTTCACGGGTGGTCTGAGCGGTTCGAACCCCGCACCGACCGCCTTCACCCTCAGCGGCGCCACCTGCACCGCCGCCTGACACAGCGGATTCGACGCGCGCATCGCACGCCGACCGGCGGGACCCTCGCTCCTTGCCGGTCGGCGTGCGTGCTCGCCCCCCGTATATGCCTGCGCTCTCCCGGCGCTCGTGCGGCATGATCTGGACCGTCCGTCCCGTTGCGATCCGGAGGCGCCATGACCTGGTCCGAGCACGTCGTGGTGCGGGACGGTGTCCGGCTCGTCTGCCGGGACCGGGGCGGGCCGGGACAGCCCGTCATCCTGCTGCACGGACTGGCCGGTCATGCCGGTGAATGGGACACGGTGGCAGAGGCGCTGAGCCCCGGGTACCGCATCGTCGCGGTCGATCAGCGCGGGCACGGCGCCGCCGAGCGCCGTCCGCGGGACGTCTCCCGCACGGCCTACGTCGCCGACGTCGTCGCCGTGGCCGAGCAGCTCGGACTGCGACGGCCCGTACTCGTCGGCCAGTCCCTGGGCGCCCACACCGCCATGCTCACCGCCGCCGCGCACACCGATCTCGTACGGGCCCTCGTTCTCGTCGAGGCGGGTCCGGGCATGGCCGATCCGAACACCGCGGCCAAGATCGGCAGTTGGATCGACAGGTGGCCGAAGCCCTTCGATTCGCGCGATGCCGCGGTCCGGTTCTTCGGCGGCGGTCCGCTCGGCGAGGGCTGGGCGGCCGGGCTGGAGGAACGCGCCGACGGGTGGTGGCCGAGGTTCGAACGGGAGGTCATGGTCGGCTCGATCGCCGAGCTCGCCCGGCGCCCCTTCTGGGACGAGTGGGATGCCGTCGCCTGCCCGACCCTGCTCGCCCTGGGCCAGGACGGCTTCATCCCGGCGCAGGAGGTCGACGAGATGCTCCGCCGGCGCCCGGACACCGAGGCGGCCTGCTTCCCCAACACCGGCCACGACCTGCATCTGGAACAACCGGCCGCCTTGTGCGCCCTGATCTCGGGGTTCCTGAACGGCATCGGCTGACGGGGTCGGGCCGGCACGTCGCCGGTCCCCCGCCCGGCACGGGACGGGGCCCCCACCGAGCGGTGGGGGCCCCGTCC
>NZ_JBHXUW010000128.1:0-3025 GCF_042672475.1 Streptomyces sp. NPDC127177 | reverse complement strand
GGTTCGGTGTTGGCGGCGGGGCAGGCGAATTATGCGGCGGCGAATGTGTTCCTGGATGCGTTGGCGGTGCAGCGTCATGCGGAGGGGCTGCCGGCCACCTCACTCGCGTACGGACTGTGGGACGTCGCCACAGGTCTGACCGAGGCCATCGAAGACGACGTTCGTCTGATGGCGGCACGCGGCCTGCCCGCCCTCGCCCCCGCCGACGCGCTCCGGCTCTTCGACGCCGGTCTGCGTTCCGGCCGGCCCGCGCTCGTGCCGCTCGCCGTCGACATACCGACGCTGAAGGCGAAGCCGGGTGCGCTGCACTCCCTTCTGCGGGACATGGTCCTCACCGAGGCCGGTCCCATGGTCCGGAACCGCACGAAGGGCGGCGATCCCGCCGCCTTGATCGCCCGTCTCACCGGGCTGGGCGCCGAGGACCGTGAACGGGCCCTGCTGGACCTGGTACGGGGCCACGCCGCAGCGGTCCTGGGGCACTCGGGAGCCGAAGCGGTCCCCGCCGAGCGCGGATTCCTCGACATCGGATTCGACTCACTGACGGCTCTGGAACTCAGGGGACGCCTGGGTGAAGTGACCGGCTGCCGGCTGGCGCCTACCCTGATCTTCGACTACCCCTCGGCCGCCGAACTCGCCACACACCTACGCCGGACGCTCTTCGGTGAGGACGCACCCGCGGACGATCTGAGCGCTGCCACCGCGGACGAACTGTTCGACATTCTTGACGGCGAGGCGTAGTGCCTTGCCGGCAGGTTGTGCCGGTCATGGCGCGGGCCGTTCACATGAGCACTGACCTGAGATGAGGAGCGAGCGTGCTGAACCGGATAGTCGTCGTGGGCGCGGCGGCCGCAGGGCTGACCGCGGTGGAGACGCTGCGTGCCAAGAGCTACGAAGGCGGGCTGACGCTCGTCGGTGATGAGCGGCATCCGCCCTACGACCGGCCGCCGCTCTCCAAGGAGTTGCTGAGCGAGGGCTGGGAGCCGCCGAGCACCTGGTTGCGCAAGGAGGATGTGCTGGCCGCCGTCGATGTCGACCTGCGCCTCGGCTGCCGGGCCACCGGTCTGGACCGGGCCGCCCGCACCGTCACCCTCTCCACCGGCGAGAAGCTGCCCTACGACGCGGCGATCATCGCCACCGGTCTGCGGCCGCGCAGGCTGCCGTACGGAGAGGGCCTTCGGGGAGTGCATGTCCTGCGTTCCCTGGACGACGCGGTACACCTTCGCGAGGCGCTCGCCGCAGGCCCCAGGGTGGCGGTCATCGGGGCCGGTTTCCTCGGTGCGGAGATCGCCGCCACGGCGCGCGGTGCCGGACTCGACGTGACGCTGATCGACACGAACGCCCAGCCCCTCGAGCGCCAGGTCGGTGCCGGGATCGGCGAGCTCGTGGCCGGACTGCACCGTGATCACGGGGTGCGGCTCGTCCTGGGCGCCGACGTCGTGGGAATGGCCCAGGACGAGGCCGGTGTTCGCGGGGTCCTGCTGGCGGACGGCACCACCGTCGACGCCGATCTGGTCGTCGTCGCGATCGGTTCGGTGCCCGCCGTGGACTGGCTCGCCGACTCCGGACTGCCCCTGGGGGACGGAGTCCTGTGCGATGCCTACTGCCGGGCCGCCCCCGGGGTGTGGGCGGCGGGGGACGTCGCCAACTGGCCCCACCCGCTGGTGGCGGGGGCCCGGGTCAGGCTCGAACAGCGGACCAACGCCGCCCAGCAGGCCATGGCCGTCGTCTCCAACCTGCTGGCCGGCGACGAGGGTGCGCGACCGTACGCCCCGGTGCCCTTCGGCTGGACCGATCAGTTCGGGCAGAAGATCCAGACGGTCGGCTGGTGCCCCCCGGGCGCGCGGACAGAGATCGTCAGCGGTTCGACCGCGGACCGGCAGTTCGTCGCCGCGTACCACCGCGACGGGATCCTCGTCGGAGCACTCGGCTGGAACAGTGCGCGCGGTCTGCGGCAATGCCGGCTCCTGCTCGGCCGGCCGTCGGACGAACTCGCCACCGCGGCAGCGGGCGTCTGACGCCCGAACCAGGGAGGGCGGGGCGCGAACCAGGGAGGGGCCCCGCCGGGCGCGGTGTCGTACCGTCTCTCCACCCCGGTCTCACAACGGCTCCGCGTACGACGGACCCGAGGCGTATACGATGCTCTATGCGTGCATGATACGCATGGGGAGGCTTCCGATGAAGGCAGGCACGAGATGACTACTGGTGGAGGAACGGGCACGGAAGGCGTCGGCCTGCCAAACAGCATCGCGGTGCTCTGGGAGCTCCGGAACCGGGAGCAGCGCACCGCGCGTACCGGCCTGAGTGTCGAGCGCATCGTGACGGCCGCGATCGAGTCGGCGGATGCCGACGGCCTTGCCGGGCTGTCCATGTCCCGTGTCGCCAAGAGCCTCGACTTCGGCACCATGTCGCTGTACCGCCATGTGTCGAGCAAGGACGAGCTGCGGCAGCTGATGCTGGACATGGCCTACGGCACCCCGCCGCGCATCGACACGGCGGAGGGGGACTGGCGGGTCGGGCTCGAGCAGTGGGCCCGTGCTTTCCAGGAGGTCTTCCACCGCCATCCCTGGATGCTTCAGATCTCGGTCAGCGGACCGCCCCTGGAACCGGGACAGCTCAGCTGGCTGGAGTGCGGTCTGCGCACCCTGGGCGGCACCGCCCTGAGGCCGGACGAGAAGCTCTCCGTGATGATGCTGATGATCGGCTACGTGCGCAACATCGTGCAGATGTCGCTGGGTGTCGTGACCGAGGGGATCAGCGAGGAGGACCTGATGGCCAACTACGGCCGCGCGCTGGCCAAGTACGCCGACTCCACGTCGTTCCCCGCCCTCGCCGAGCTGCTGGAGGCCGGGGCCTTCGACGAGCCCGAGGACGACTTCACCTTCGGGCTCCAGCGGGTCCTGGACGGCATCGAGGTGCTGGTCCGTATCCGCAACGGAGAGAAGCCGCTCACCTGATCCGGCCACCGGCCGGGGGCAGCGAGTAAGTGAACTTGCTGTCGCCCCAGTTGACGGTGATCTGCTGGGCC
>NZ_JBHXUW010000127.1:0-3043 GCF_042672475.1 Streptomyces sp. NPDC127177 | reverse complement strand
GGAACCGGCCGTGAGGGTCCCGCCCGGGGGGGGGCGCGGGCGCGGGGGGGGGCCCCCCACCGCGGATGGGCCCCGGGGGCCCGGGCGGGGCCCCCCCCCCCGGGGCCGGTGCCGCGCGCTACCGGGCCGGCGCCGGGGCGTACCCCGTGGCCCGGGTGGTGAACGTGCCCCGCCCCTGCGTCCGGCTGCGCAGCCGCGTCGCGTAACCGAACAGCTCGGCCAGCGGCACGGTCGCCGTGATCACCGCCGCGCCGGGCCGTGCGGTGGAGCCGGACACCTGCCCACGCCGTGCGGCCAGATCGCCGAGCACCCCGCCGACGGCGTCGTCGGGCACGGTGACCGTGACCTCGGCCACCGGCTCCAGCACCGCCATCGCGCAGGCCCGCAGGGCCTCCCTGAGCGCGAACCGGCCGGCGGTGCGGAACGCCATCTCCGACGAGTCCTTGGGATGGGTGGCGCCATCGGTCAGCGTCACCCGCACCCCGGTCACCGGATGCCCGCCGACGGGGCCCTCGACCAGAGCGTCCCGGCAGCCGGCCTCGACCGCCCGGACGTACTCCTGCGGCACCCGTCCGCCCACGACGGACGAACGGAACACGAACTGCGCCCCGCCCTCGCCGCCATGGCCGTCGGTGGCTTCCAACGGCTCGACGTCGAGGACGACATGGGCGAACTGCCCGGCCCCTCCGTCCTGCTTGACGTGCCGGTGCACCAGCCCCGACACCCCGCGCACCACCGTCTCCCGGTAGGCGACCTGCGGCCGGCCGACCCGGACCTCCAGGCCGTGGGCGCGGCGGATCTTCTCGGCCGCCACCTCCAGATGGAGTTCGCCCATGCCGGAGAGCACCGTCTGACCCGTCTCGGCGTCCGTGCGCACCACGAGCGACGGATCCTCCTCGGCCAGCCGCACCAGCGCCGACATCAGCCGCTCGGTGTCGGTGCTCCGGCAGGCCTCGACCGCCACGGACACCACCGGATCGGCCACGGTCGGCGGTTCGAGGACCATCGGGGCAGCCGGCGTGCACAGGGTTGCCCCGGCCCGGGCGGACTTGAGGCCGATCACCGCGACGATGTCCCCGGCCACCGCCGTGTCCACGTCGACATGACGGTCCGCCTGGACCCGCAGGATCCGGCCCACCCGCTCGTTGCGCCGCGCCCCGGCGTCCAGCACCGTCTCCCCCTTCCTGAGCGTGCCCGAGTAGACCCGCAGATACGTCAGCCGGCCCGTCGGCGTCGCGTTCACCTTGAACGCCAGCGCCGCGAACGGAGCCGCCGGATCGGCGGCCCGCTCCTGCACCGTGTCGCCGAGCGTGCCGCGTACCGGCGGCACGTCCAGCGGAGAGGGCAGATAGGCCACGACGGCCTCCAGCAACGGCTCGACACCGCGGTTGCGGTAGGCGGAACCGCACAGCACGACTACGCCCTCACCACTACGGGTCAGATCGCGCAGCGCCTCGGCCAGCGTGCCCGCGGAGAGCGTGGAACGCGCGCAGAACTCCTCCAGGGCGACCGGATGGAGCTCCGCCACCGCCTCCTCCAGCAGCCGTCGACGCCGCTCCGCCTCCTCGCGCAGAGCATCGGGCACCTCCCCTTCCTCGTACGTCTCACGGCCCTCGGCCCAGACAAGTGCCCGCATGCGCAGCAGATCCACCACTCCGGTGAACCGCTCCTCGTCCCCGATCGGCAGCTGGACCACCAGCGGGACCGTGTGCAGCCGCTCCCGGATCGAAGCGACCGCGGCGTCGAGGTCGGCGCCGACGCGATCGAGCTTGTTCACGAACGCGATACGAGGCACACCGTGCCGGTCGGCCTGGCGCCACACCGACTCGCTCTGCGGTTCCACACCCGCGACCGCGTCGAACACGGCGATCGCACCGTCGAGCACCCGCAGCGAACGCTCGACCTCGTCGGCGAAGTCGACGTGTCCCGGGGTGTCGATCAGGTTGATCCGGTGGCCCGCCCAGGTGCAGCTCACCGCGGCGGCGAAGATGGTGATGCCCCGGTCGCGCTCCTGCGGGTCGAAGTCGGTGATGGTCGTCCCGTCGTGGACCTCCCCGCGTTTGTGGGTGGTGCCGGTGGCGTAGAGGATCCGTTCGGTGACTGTGGTCTTGCCCGCGTCGACGTGGGCGAGGATGCCCAGATTGCGAACGCCGGTGAGTGTGCTGGTGAGATGACGGTGCAGTTCGGTACGCACGGTCCGTGGCCCTTCGGGGTGATCCGGAAGAAGACGGCGCGATGCCCGGACGAACAGCCGGCCTGTACTCAGGTCCGCGGAACCCCTGACCGCCGCGTACCGCGCAGCGAGCGGCGGCGATGACGGGGTGTCAGTACTGAGGCAGGGTTCAGGTGTTCGTCACGGGTGTCCGGGGCCGGCCGCGCAGCCGGCGCCGGGCGGCGGTGGACACCAGGATCACCTCGTACCGCGACAGGGGAACGACGACAGCGGTGCGGTAGCGCACGGCAGGTCTCCCCTCGAAGGTCACGGTGCGCGCCACGGCGTGATGGTGGCGCGGGATTTCGTGGTGAGTCTAGGGATGCGGTACGGGTGAGGAAAGCGGTTTTCGGCGCGGGGGCGCCGGGCGCCGGGCCTCAAGGTCCTGCGGCACCGGCGGAGCGCGTTCCTGCCGCAGCCGCGCCACTCGGCGGGCGAGACGCCCGCGCCCCGGCCGCCGCGCGTGATCAGCGCGTTCACGGGTGTGTGCGGGTCCAGGGCCATCGTCCGGGCCAGCAGGACCCCGATCACCAACGGGGCCAGGGTGACGGCAAGCGTGGTGCCGGCACTGGTGACGTGCTGCATGCGGGGGCGCGGTGCGTCGGGAGCCATGGCCTCATTCGAGCAGCGGCGGACCGGCGCGGGATCGGGCGGCGTACTCAGTACGGGCGGCCCGGGTACTCAACCCGGGCCGTGCGGCGCCCCCGCAGCAAGGGCTAGGGCGTGTTTTGAAAGTCCCGCCTGCCCGGCGACGCCTGGCACGCACGCTCGCGGCGTTGCAGAAATGCCCTAGTAGCTCCGCTACGAGAACATTTCCGCGCCTTGCGATCG
>NZ_JBHXUW010000126.1:0-3119 GCF_042672475.1 Streptomyces sp. NPDC127177 | reverse complement strand
GCGGGCCGGGGCGCGGGGGGCCGGGCCCGCGCCCGGGCGGGCGGCGGACGCCGATGGAGCGGGGGCCGGCTCTCCGGCTCCGGCCCCGGTGCTCCCCGACGAGGTGGCAGCGATCCCGGACGTCCTGCCTGCGGAATCCGTCCCGGACGTCCTGCCTGCGGAATCCGTCCCGGATGTCACGCCCGTGGCAGCGGCCCCGGACGTCGTGCCCGTGGAAACCGTCCCGGACGTCCTGCCCGTGGCGGCGGTCCCGGACGTGCCGGAAGCGCCGGCCGAACCGGACCCGGCGGCCCCCGCGGCCGACGACGGCCGGTTCACCGTCCGGCTGGCGAACTTCGAGGGGCCCTTCGACCTCCTGCTCCAGCTCATCTCCAAGCACAAGCTGGATGTGACCGAGGTCGCCCTGTCCAAGGTCACCGACGAGTTCATGGCCCACATCCGGGCCATGGGGCCGGACTGGGACCTGGACCAGACCACCGAGTTCCTCGTCGTCGCGGCGACCCTCCTGGACCTCAAGGCCGCCCGGCTGCTGCCCGCGGCCGAGGTGGAGGACGAGGGTGACCTGGCGCTGCTCGAAGCCAGGGACCTGCTCTTCGCGCGGCTGCTCCAGTACCGCGCGTACAAGCGCATCGCCGAGATCTTCAGCGCCCGCCTGGAATCGGAGGGCCGCCGCTTCCCCCGTACCGTCGGGCTGGAACCGCACCACGCGGAGCTGCTGCCCGACGTCGTGATCAGCATCGGGGCCGAGGGCTTCGCCAGGCTGGCCGTGAAGGCGATGCAGCCGAAGCCCAGGCCACAGGTCTACGTCGACCACATCCACGCCCCGCTGGTCAGCGTGCGCGAGCAGGCCGGGATCGTGGTGGCGCGGGTGCGCGAGGCGGGGGAGCTCAGTTTCCGGGTGCTCACCGAGGACGCCCCGGACACCCTCACCGTCGTCGCCCGGTTCCTCGCCCTGCTGGAGCTCTACCGGGAGAAGGCCGTCGCGCTGGACCAGGACGAGGCCCTGGGGGAGCTCATGGTGCGCTGGGCGGGGGAGCGGGGGGCCGAGCCCGTCGTGACGGACGAGTTCGACCAGGAGGCCGCGGAAGTGCGGGAGGCCCCGGAAGCACAGGACGTGCGGGACGGGGACGTGCGGGACATGCAGGACGTGCGGGACGTGCAGGACGAGCGGCAGGATGTGCAGGCATGAGCGAGCAGGACGTCACCGGCCCCACCGTCGTCGCGGACCTCGATCTGAAGCCCGCTCTGGAGGCCGTCCTGATGGTCGTCGACGAGCCGGCCACCGAGGAGCACCTGGCCAAGGTCCTGGAGCGGCCCAGGCGGGCCGTCGCGGACGCGCTGCGCGAGCTGGCCGACGAGTACACCGTGCAGCGCCGCGGCTTCGACCTCAGGCTCGTCGCGGGAGGCTGGCGCTTCTACACCCGCCCGGAGTACGCGGCCGCGGTCGAGGGCTTCGTCCTGGACGGTCAGCACGCACGTCTCACGCAGGCCGCGCTGGAGACCCTCGCGGTGGTCGCGTACCGCCAGCCGGTCAGCCGTTCACGGGTCTCCGCGGTGCGCGGTGTGAACTGTGACGGGGTCATGCGGACCCTCCTCCAGAGGGGCCTGGTCGAGGAAGCGGGCGCGGAACCCGAAACAGGTGCGATCCTGTACAGGACGACGAACTACTTTCTGGAGCGGATGGGCCTGCGTGGCCTGGATGAGCTCCCGGAGCTCGCGCCCTTCCTCCCCGAGGCGGACGCGATCGAGGCTGAGACGCTAGAGGGTGTGCCGTCGTTCGATCCGGACGCACCGGACACCCCGGATACTCACGCAGACGACAAGACGGATTTTTGATGCGAAGCAGTGGCAGGAACAGCGGAAGCGGCGGCGGCAACGGCGGCGGCAGGAGCGGTGGCGGCGGCGCCAGGAGCGGCGGCGCGGGCGCCAGGAACAACAGCGGCAGCGGCCGGAGCAGTAACCCGAACCCCCGGGTCTCCGGCTCCGGGCGCGACGACAGCCAGGAGCAGCGCCCCCGCCGGCCCCGGCCCGAGGAGCGCCGCTACGACGTCGGCAACGACAAGCCGGGCGGCGACGGCGGCACCCGCAAGGGCCGCGGCGCGGCGGCCCGCGGTGGCGCCAAGGGCGGCCCGAAGGCGGCGACGGGTGGTTCCAAGAGCAGCGGCCGGCGTGCGCCCTACGGCGCCCCCGCGCGTCCGCGCGAGCTCGACGCCAAGATCGAGCAGCGCAACCGTGACAGGTACGCGGACAAGCCCGAGATCAAGACGCCCAAGACCCACCCGGGCGCCGAGCAGGAGGGCGAGCGGCTGCAGAAGGTTCTCGCCCGGGCCGGCATGGGCTCGCGCCGCGCGTGCGAGGAGCTCATCGAGCAGTCCCGCGTCGAGGTGAACGGCGAGATCGTCGTCGAGCAGGGCATGCGCGTCGACGTCCACCAGGACGAGATCAAGGTCGACGGCCTGACCGTGGCCACCCAGTCGTACCTCTTCTTCGCGCTGAACAAGCCGGCCGGTGTCGTCTCCTCCATGGAGGACCCGGACGGCCGGCAGTGCCTGGGCGACTACGTGACCAACCGCGAGACGCGGCTCTTCCACGTCGGCCGGCTGGACACCGAGACCGAGGGCATCATCATGCTCACCAACCACGGCGAGCTGGCCCACCGTCTCACCCACCCCAAGTACGGCGTGAAGAAGACCTATCTGGCCGCCGTCCAGGGCCCGCTCCCGCGCGATCTGGGCAAGCGGCTCAAGGACGGCATCCAGCTGGAGGACGGGTACGCCCGCGCCGACCACTTCCGTGTCGTCGAGAACACCGGCAAGAACTACCTCGTCGAGGTGACCCTCCACGAGGGCCGCAAGCACATCGTCCGCCGGATGCTGGCCGAGGCCGGCTTCCCCGTCGAGCGGCTCGTGCGGACCTCGTTCGGACCGATCCCGCTGGGCGACCAGAAGTCGGGCTGGCTGCGCCGGCTCACCAACACCGAGGTGGGCATGCTGATGCGCGAGGTCGGTCTGTAGACCTCCCGCCCCACCGCTCACGGCCCGGGGGCCGGTCCGTGGTACCCAACTCCCGGCACGCAACCCCCCCGGGCCTGTTTGAAGCAGGGTTCGTCCATTATATTG
>NZ_JBHXUW010000125.1:0-3389 GCF_042672475.1 Streptomyces sp. NPDC127177 | reverse complement strand
GGTTCGGTGTTGGCGGCGGGGCAGGCGAATTATGCGGCGGCGAATGTGTTCCTGGATGCGTTGGCGGTGCAGCGTCATGCGGAGGGGCTGCCGGCGACCTCGCTCGCGTACGGACTGTGGGCTGGTGCGGGTATGGGTGAGTGGTTGGGTGAGGCGGATCTGGAGCGGATGCGGCGTCAGGGGTTGCCGGCGTTGGATCCGGTGCAGGGTCTGGCGTTGTTCGATGCGGGTCTGGCTTCGGGTCGGGCGGCTCTGGTTCCGTTGCCGATCGATGTGGCGGCGCTCCGTGCGCGTACGGACACCATTCCCGCACTCCTGCGCGACCTCGCCCACACCAACAAGCGACCCGCTGTACGCGCGACGGCTGGGTCCGGAGGAGGCGGGCAGGAACTGCTGCACAGCCTGGCCGGACTCGCAGACGACGAACGTGCCCGCAAGGTGCTGGAGATGGTCCGTGCCCGTGTGGCCAAGGTGCTGGGCCATGCGTCGGCCCAGGCCATCGAGGCGGACAGGCCCTTCCAGGAGCTTGGCTTCGACTCGCTCAGCGCAGTCGAGCTCCGTAACGAACTGAACCTGACAACCGCGCTCCGGCTCCCCGCGACACTGGTCTTCGACTACCCGACCTCACGAGCCGTGGCCGAGTACATCGACGGCGAGCTCGACGGAAGTCGGGCGCAGGAGGCGGAGCAGCCGAGCAGCAGCCTCGCAGTGCGTGACCTGGACGACGAGCCGATCGTCATCGTGGGCATGGCGTGCCGCTACCCGGGCGGAGTGACCTCGCCCGACGGCCTGTGGGATCTGGTCGCCGACGGCCGCGACGCGGTTTCCGGCTTCCCGCTGGACCGGGGCTGGGACATCGAGGGCGTGTACGACCCCGAGCCGGGTGTGCCGGGCAAGACCTATGCGAACGAGGGCGGATTCCTCTACGACGCCGGTGACTTCGACCCTGCGTTCTTCGGGATCAGCCCGAACGAGGCACTGATCATGGACCCGCAGCAGCGGCTGCTGCTGGAGGCGTCATGGGAGGTCCTCGAACGTGCAGCCATCGATCCCCGCTCGCTGAAGGGAACCAGGACGGGCGTCTTCGCCGGCCTGATGTACCACGACTACGGACAGGGAACGGAGGCCGCCGCGACCACGGGAGGCAGCCTGGTATCGGGCCGCATCTCCTACACCCTTGGCCTTGAGGGGCCGTCGATGACGGTGGACACCGCGTGCTCGTCCTCGCTGGTGGCGCTGCACCTGGCGGCCCAGGCGCTCCGTTCGGGGGAGTGCTCGATGGCCCTGGCGGGCGGCGTTGCCGTGATGTCCACGCCGGACATGTTCGTGGAGTTCAGTCGTCAGCGTGGGTTGGCGAAGGACGGGCGGTGCAAGTCGTTCGCGGGTGCGGCGGATGGTGCGGCGTGGTCGGAGGGTGTGGGTGTTCTGCTGGTCGAGCGTCTGTCGGATGCGCGGCGGCTGGGTCACGAGGTGCTGGCTGTGGTGCGGGGCAGCGCGGTGAATCAGGACGGTGCGAGTAACGGGCTGACGGCTCCGAATGGTCCGTCGCAGCAGCGGGTGATTCGTGCGGCGTTGGAGAATGCCGGGCTTGGGACTGCGGATGTGGATTTGGTGGAGGCGCACGGGACGGGGACCCGGTTGGGTGATCCGATCGAGGCGCAGGCGTTGTTGGCGACGTATGGGCAGGGGCGTCCGGAGGGTGATCCGTTGTGGCTCGGTTCGTTGAAGTCGAATCTGGGTCATAGTCAGGCGGCTGCTGGTGTGGGTGGTGTGATCAAGGCGGTGCAGGCGATTCGGCATGGTGTGTTGCCGAGGACGTTGCATGTGGATGTGCCGACGCCGCAGGTGGATTGGGATGCGGGTGCGGTGGAGTTGTTGACGGAGTCGCGTGCGTGGCCGGTGCGGGATCGTCCGCGTCGGGTGGGTGTGTCGTCGTTTGGTCTGAGTGGGACGAATGCGCATGTGATTGTGGAGCAGGCGCCGGTGGTGGAGGAGCCGGAGGCGGTTGCGTCGGTTGAGTTGCCGGTGGTTCCGGTGGTGTTGTCGGCGCGGAGTGATTCGGGGTTGTCGGGTCAGGCGTCGGCGTTGTTGGAGCGGGTGAAGGCTGGCGGCTCCGAGTTGGTTGATGTGGGGTTTTCGTCGGTGGTGTCGCGTGCGGTGCTGGAGCATCGTGCGGTGGTGGCGGCTGCGGATCGTGAGGAGTTGGTGGCTGGTCTGACTGCGCTGGCTGAGGGTGGGTCGTCGTCTTTGGTGGTGCGGGGGTCGGTGCGGCCGGCTGGCGGGACGGCGTTCCTGTTCACGGGTCAGGGTGCGCAGCGGTTGGGGATGGGTCGGGAGTTGTACGGTGCGTTTCCGGTGTTCGCGGAGGCGTTCGACGCGGTGGTGGCGGAGTTGGATGCCAGGCTGGGTGTGAGTCTGCGTGCGGTGGTGTGGGGTGAGGACGCTGATCTGCTGAATCAGACGATGTTCGCCCAGGCCGGCCTGTTCGCGGTGGAGACGGCCCTGTTCCGGTTGTTGGAGTCGTGGGGGGTGCGTCCGGACTTCCTGGTGGGTCATTCCGTCGGTGAGATCGCGGCTGCGCACGTCTCGGGGGTGTTGTCCCTGACCGATGCGGCTGAACTTGTCGTGGCGCGTGGTCGGTTGATGCAGGCGTTGCCGTCGGGTGGGTCGATGGTGGCGGTGGAGGCGACGGAGGCGGAGGTTCTTCCGCTCCTGAACGACGCGGTCACGGTGGCTGCCGTGAACGGGCCTCGCTCGGTGGTGGTCTCGGGCACAGAGTCGGCGGTTGCTGAGCTCGTCGCGGTGTTCGAGGCGCAGGACCGCAGGACGAGTGTGTTGCGGGTCTCGCATGCGTTCCATTCGCCGTTGATGGAGCCGATGTTGGCAGAGTTCGGTGCGGTGGTCGCGGGGCTGACGTTCGGCGCCCCGTCCATCCCGGTGGTGTCGAACGTGACGGGTGAGGCGTCGGAGGAGGTAGCGACGCCGTCGTACTGGGTGCGGCACGTGCGGGAGGCGGTGCGGTTCGCGGATGCGGTGTCGTTCGTCGCGTCGCGTGGCGTCACGTCGTTCATCGAAGTAGGACCGGACGGTGTCCTGAGCGGTATGGCACGGCAGTCAGTGGATGCTGACTCGTCGGCGGTCTTCGTTCCGGTGGTGCGCAAGGGCCGTTCTGAGGTGTCCACGGCTGTTACGGCACTGGGCCAGCTGCACGTGGCCGGAGTCCCGGTCGACTGGGCCGGGTTCTACGAGGGCTCGGGTGCTCGCCGTATCGATCTGCCGACTTATGCCTTCCAACGGGAGCGGTTTTGGTTGGAGTCTGTGGGTGGTGGTGGGGATGCGGGTGGTTTGGGTCAGGTGGTGGTTGATCATCCGGTGTTGGGTGCTGCGGT
>NZ_JBHXUW010000124.1:0-3577 GCF_042672475.1 Streptomyces sp. NPDC127177 | reverse complement strand
TGGCTTGTGTCTGCGGCTCCGGCCGATGGCCCCCACGGGTGGGCCGCACGGGGCCGGCGGGCCCCTCCCGCCACCGGCGGGGGGGCGGGGGCCCCCGCCCGCGGGGGGGTTTTTGAACCGTCGCAGCGGCCGGACTCCTCAGTGACCCGCGCTGTCGACGACCGCAGCCCACTCGTCCAGAAGAGCCTGCGCCGAGGCGTCGTCCGGCCCTTCCGCCCACAGGTGGGTGACCGCCTCCGCCCGGTCCGGCAGCACCATCACCCAGCGTCCGTCCGCCTCGACGACCCGCACACCGTCCGTCGTGTCGACGTCGCGGTCTCCGGCGGCCTCGACGACACGGCGCATCACCAGCCCCTTCACGGCCCACGGGGTCGCCAGGTCCCGGCGCAGAACGTGGGCACGCGGGATGCGCGCGTCGATCTGGCTGAGCGTGAGCTGCGTCCTGGCCACCAGCCCGATGAGCCGTACGAACGCGGCCGACCCGTCGAAGACGCTGCTGAATTCGGGAACGATGAAGCCGCCGCGCCCGTCTCCACCGAAGATGGTGCCTTCCTCACGCCCCACCCGGGTCAGGTCGTCGGGCCAGGTAGTGGTCCACTCGACCTGGGTGCCGTGGTACGCGGCCACCTGTTCGGCGACGCGTGTGGTGGTCACGGGCAGGGCCACCCGGCCGCTGCGCCGCTCGGCGGCGACGAGGTCGAGCATGACCAGCAGCGCCCGGTCGTCCTCGATGATCCGGCCCCGCTCGTCGACGAGGGAGAGCCGCTCGCCGACCGGGTCGAACCGGATACCGAAGGCGGCCCGCGCCGAGGAGACGATCTCCCCGAGCCGGACCAGCCCGGACCGCCGGGTCTCGGCGGACTCGGTCGGACGCGACTCGTCGAGTCCCGGGTTGATGGTCAGAGCGTCCACACCGAGGCGTCCCAGCAGGCTGGGCAGAACAAGCCCGGCGCTGCCGTTGGAGGCGTCGACGACGACCTTGAGCCCGGCATCGGCGATCCCCGCGGTGTCCACGTTCCGCAGCAGGGAGCCGGTGTACGAGTCGAAGACGCTGGACGGGAAGTGCAGGTCCCCGATCTCCCCGGGGAAGGCGCGGCGGTACTCCTGCCGGGCGTAGACGCGGTCCAGCTTGCGCTGCTGTGCCTGGGAGAGGTCCGCGCCGCGCTCGTCGAAGAACATGATGTCGACGGAGTCGGGGACGCCCGGCGACGTCCGGATCATGATCCCGCCCGCGCTGCCGCGTGCGGTCTGCTGGCGCGCCACGGGCAGCGGTACGTTCTCGAGGTCCCGGACGTCGATGGCACTGGCCTGAAGGGCCGAGATCACCGCACGTTTCAGTGCACGGGCACCGCGGGAGTGGTCACGCGCGGTGGTGACCGTGGAGCCCTTCTTCAGGGTCGTCGCGTACGCACCGGCCAGCCTGACCGCCAGTTCCGGCGTGATCTCGACGTTCAGGATCCCGGAGACGCCTCGGGCCCCGAACAGGTGGGCCTGTCCGCGCGACTCCCAGATCACCGAGGTGTTGACGAAGGCGCCGGCCTCGATGGTCTTGAAGGGATAGACGCGCACGTTTCCCTGGATGATCGATTCCTCGCCGACGAGGCATTCGTCGCCGATGACGGCGCCGTCCTCGATACGGGCCGCACGCATGATGTCGGTGTTCTTGCCGATCACACAGCCACGCAGATTGCTGTGGTCACCGATGTACACGTTGTCGTGCACCACGGCCTTGTGCAGGAAGGCCCCGCTCTTCACGACGACGTTCGACCCGACGACCGTGTGCTCACGGATCTCGACCCCGGCCTCGATCTTGGCGTAGTCACCGATGTACAGCGGGCCCCTGAGGACCGCGTCGGGGTGTACGTCCGCGCCTTCGGCCACCCATACACCGGGCGAGATCTCGAAGCCGTCGATCTCCACGTCGACCTTGCGCTCGAGGACGTCGGCCTGCGCCTTGACGTAGCTCTCGTGAGTGCCGACGTCCTCCCAGTAGCCCTCGGCGACGTAGCCGTAGATGGGCTTGCCTTCCTTCATGAGCTGCGGGAACACATCCCCCGACCAGTCCACGGAAACATCGGCCTCGACGTAGTTGAAGACCTCGGGCTCCATCACGTAGATGCCCGTGTTCACGGTGTCCGAGAAGACCTGCCCCCAGGTGGGCTTCTCCAGGAACCGTTCGACCTGGCCGGCTTCGTCAACAATCGTGATGCCGAATTCCAGAGGGTTCGGCACACGGGTGAGGCAGACGGTGACCAGGCCGCCCTTTTCCTTGTGGAAGGCGATGAGGTCGCTGAGGTCGAAGTCGGTGAGTGCGTCACCTGAAATAACGAGGAATGTGTCGTCCTTCAATGCCTCTTCGGCATTCTTCACGCTGCCCGCGGTACCGAGCGGTTTCTCCTCGTTGGCATAGGTGAGCTCCATTCCGAGCTCTTCGCCGTCCCCGAAGTAGTTCTTCACCAGAGACGCGAGAAACTGGACGGTCACGACCGTCTCATTGAGCCCGTGCCTCTTGAGCAGCCGAAGCACATGCTCCATGATCGGCCGATTGGCTACGGGCAGGAGCGGCTTGGGCATGCTTGAGGTCATGGGGCGAAGGCGAGTGCCTTCACCACCAGCCATCACGACGGCCTTCATGTCGGAAACGTCCTCCTCGAAGAGACGACGGTCTAGCCGACTTCGCCCGTCTGGGCAGGATCTGTGTCATCAACCGCGGGCCGGCCACGCTGCGCGGCACCGCATCAACAGGCTCAATCGGCTACTGCATCCGCCTTGACAAGCCGGCGGACCTGAACCACGTAGAGGATCCCTGCCCACCAGTAGAGCGTTGTACCCCATCCTGCGAACGCCCATCCGAAAACGGTGGCCAGCGTTGCCAGCCAACCACCTCCGTCGCTGAGCAGCAACAAGGGGAATGCGTACATCAGGTTGAACGTAGCCGCCTTGCCCAGGAAGTTCACCTGGGGCGGCGGATAGCCGTGGCGGCGGAGGATTCCCACCATCACGAGAAGCATCAGTTCACGGGCGAGCAGAGCCGCGGTGAGCCAGAGCGGAAGGATCTCCCGCCAGGTCAGCCCGACCAGGGTCGAAAGAATGTAGAGACGGTCGGCAGCCGGGTCCAGGAGCCTTCCGAGGCTGCTGATCTGGTTCCAACGACGTGCGAGCTTTCCGTCGAGGTAGTCGCTGACACCGCTGAACATCAGTACCAGCAACGCCCAGCCGTCGCTCTTGGGCCCACCGAACTCGGGGCGGAGAATCAGCCACAGGAAGACAGGTACGCCGACAAGGCGAGCCATGCTGAGGATGTTGGGGATGGTGAGTACCCGGTTCGTCTGAACGCGAGTCTCCTGGACCTCCACCCGGGGGCCTCCTGTGAAGAACGTGCCAATGATGCCCCCTGACCCTACCCTCAGCCGTGGCCGGCAGGAACACAGGGGTACGGGGAGAACGCCTCCGGAACGCAGAAAAGCCCCGTGCCACAAGGACACGGGGCTTAACTATCAAAAGGAGTTCGGCGGCGTCCTACTCTCCCACAGGGTCCCCCCTGCAGTACCATCGGCGCTGAAAGGCTTAGCTTCCG
>NZ_JBHXUW010000123.1:0-4463 GCF_042672475.1 Streptomyces sp. NPDC127177 | reverse complement strand
CATGCCGATGGCAACGCGGTCAATCCCGGCCGTGCCTTCCGCGATCTGGGCTTCGACTCCCTCACCGCCGTCGAACTCCGCAACCGCCTCAACACCGCGACCGGACTGCGGTTGCCGGCCACGATGGTCTTCGACTACCCGACAGTCGAAACGCTGGTCGACCACCTCCTGGAGGAGCTGCTGGGTGCGGATGCCTCGGCTGAAGTAGCAGTCGTGGGTCGGCCTGTTCAGGGGAGTGCCGACGATCCGATCGTGGTCGTGGGGATGAGCTGCCGCTATCCGGGCGGGGTCGCCTCGCCCGAGGACCTCTGGAAGCTGGTCACCGAGGGCGGCGATGTGATCTCGGCCTTCCCGACCAATCGTGGCTGGGACGTCGACGGGTTGTTCGACCCGGACCCCGACCACAAGGGCACCTCGTACACGCGACACGGCGGGTTCCTGCACGATGCGGGCGCCTTCGACCCCGCGTTCTTCGGGATGTCGCCGCGTGAGGCCCTTGCGACGGACTCGCAGCAGCGGCTGTTGCTGGAGGCGTCCTGGGAGGCGATCGAGACGGCCGGGATCGACCCGGTGTCGCTCAAGGGCTCGGCGACCGGTGTCTTCGCCGGTGTGATGTACAACGACTACAGCGCCGTCCTGCAGGGGCCCGAGTTCGAGGGCTTCCAGGGGCAGGGCAGCGCGGGCAGTGTCGCCTCGGGCCGGGTCTCGTACGCCATGGGTCTTGAGGGCCCGGCGGTGACGGTGGACACGGCGTGCTCTTCGTCGCTGGTGGCGATGCACTGGGCGATGCAGGCGTTGCGCAGTGGTGAGTGCTCACTGGCGTTGGCCGGTGGTGTCACGGTGATGTCGACACCGAACGTGTTCGTCGACTTCTCGCGTCAGCGCGGACTCTCCCCCGATGGCCGGTGCAAGGCGTTCTCCGAGTCGGCCGATGGTGTGGGCTGGTCGGAGGGTGTCGGGATGCTGGTGCTCGAGCGGCAGTCCGACGCGTTGCGCAACGGTCACGAGATCCTTGCGGTGGTGCGGGGTTCGGCGGTCAATCAGGATGGTGCGTCCAACGGTCTGACGGCGCCCAACGGTCCGTCGCAGCAGCGGGTCATCCGCCAGGCGCTCGCCAGCGGTGGGCTCGGGGCCGAGGACGTGGACGTCGTCGAGGCGCACGGCACGGGCACGACGCTCGGCGACCCGATCGAGGCGCAGGCGCTGCTCGCCACGTACGGGCGTGACCGGGACCCGGAGCGTCCGTTGCTCCTGGGCTCGGTGAAGTCCAACATCGGTCACACGCAGGCCGCCGCAGGCGTTGCCGGTGTGATCAAGATGATCATGGCGATGCGGCACGGTGTGCTGCCGCAGACCCTGCACGTGACGGAGCCGTCCTCGCACGTGGACTGGTCGGAGGGGGCTGTGGAACTTATCGCGGACTCCACGGCTTGGCCGGAGACGGACCGGGTGCGGCGTGCGGGTGTGTCGTCCTTCGGGATCAGCGGCACGAACGCGCACGTGATCCTGGAGCAGCCGGCCACGGTCATCCGCGGCACGGTGGTCGAGACACCTCCCGCCGTGGTGCCGTGGGTGCTCTCCGGTAAGACCCCGGAGGCGCTGCGCGGCCAGGCCGCCCGACTGCTCTCCCGCCTCGAATCGGCCCCCGAACTAAGGCCGGTGGACATCGGGCACTCGCTCGTGAAGGGCCGATCGGTGTTCGACCACCGTGCGGTGGTCCTGGCTGACGAGTCAGGAAACGCGATACGCGCCCTCGCAGGCCTGGCGTCCGGAACCCAGGACCCGGCAGCGGTCTCGGGTGTGGTGGCGAGTGGAAAGCGCGCGTTCCTGTTCTCGGGTCAGGGTTCGCAGCGGTTGGGTATGGGGCGTGAGTTGTACGCACGCTTCCCGGTGTTCGCGGATGCGTTGGACGCTGTCCTCGACTGCCTGGACGGAGGGACGGGACGTTCGCTCCGCGAGGTGATGTGGGGTGATGACGCCGATCTGTTGAACGAGACGGGGTCGGCTCAGCCGGCGCTGTTCGCGGTCGAGGTGGCGTTGTTCCGGCTGGTCGAGTCGTGGGGCGTGAAGCCCGACTTCGTGGCGGGTCATTCGATCGGTGAGATCGCCGCCGCCCATGTGGCGGGTGTGTTCTCGCTGGAGGATGCCTGCGCCCTGGTGGCGGCACGCGCGTCGTTGATGCAGGCGTTGCCGGTGGGCGGCTCGATGATGGCGTTGGAGGCGACGGAGGAAGAGGTTCTTCCGTTGCTGTCGGACGGCGTGTCGATCGCCGCGCTCAACGCTCCGGCCTCGGTGGTCGTGTCGGGTGACGAGGACGCTGTCCTGGCGGTCGCCGCCCGGGTGGCGGAGCTGGGGCGCAGGACGACCCGGTTGCGGGTGTCGCACGCGTTCCATTCGCCCCTGATGGACCCGATGCTGGATGAGTTCCGTGCGGTGGCCGAGGGGCTGGCGTTCTCGGAGCCGCGGGTTCCGGTGGTGTCGAACCTGACGGGTTCCCTGGCGTCGGCGGATGAGCTGCGCTCGGCGGAGTACTGGGTGCGTCATGTCCGCGAGGCCGTTCGTTTCGCCGACGGTGTGAGGACGTTGGCCGAGCACGGTGTGACGACGTTCCTGGAACTCGGTCCCGACGGTGTTCTGTCGTCCATGGCGCTCGAATCGGCACCCGAGGGGGCGGTGACCGTCCCCGTGCTCCGCAGGAGCCGGCCCGAGGAACTGTCGGCCGTGACCGCGCTCGCCGAGCTGCATGCGCACGGAATCGCGGTGGACTGGTCGCGGCTCTTCGCCGGGTCGGGGGCTCTACAGGTTGCGCTGCCGACGTATGCGTTCCAGCGCGAGTGGTACTGGCCGGCAGGAACGCGCACCGGGGCGTCCGGTGATGTGCGGGCGGCAGGTCTGGGCACCGCCGGGCACCCCCTCCTGGGTGCCTCGGTCGAACTCGCCGAGGCCGAAGGGGCGTTGTTCACCGGCCGTCTGTCGGTCCAGTCGCACCCGTGGCTGGCCGATCACGCCGTCATGGGCCAGGTCCTGCTGCCCGGAACCGCTCTCCTGGAGCTGGCGTTCCGCGCCGGTGACGAGGTCGGCTGCGACCGGGTCGAGGAGCTCACCCTTGCGGCGCCGCTGGTGCTGCCGGAGGGCGACGCGGTCCAGGTGCAGGTGTGGGTCGGCGTGGCGGACGATGCCGAGCGACGCACGATCACGGTGCACTCCAGGCCCGACCGGTCGGACGGCCCCGAAGAGCAGCCCTGGACACAGCACGCCACGGGCGTACTGGCGGTCGGAGGCGGTGTGCTTCCTGCTGACGGGTTCGACGCCGTGGAATGGCCGCCCGCAGGTGCCGTCGCACTGGAAGTCGAAGGGTGCTACGAGCAGTTCGCGGAGCTGGGCTTCGGCTACGGCCCGGTGTTCCAGGGCTTGCGTGCCGCGTGGCGTCGGGAGGGCGAGATCTTCGCCGAGGTGAGCCTGCCGGAAGGCGCACGGGGTGAGGCGGCCGGATTCGGGCTGCACCCGGCGCTGCTGGACTCCGCGCTGCACGCCTCGCTCCTCGCGGACGAGGGGGAGCAGGGCGGCGGCGGACTGCCGTTCTCATGGGAGGGCGTCTCGCTGCACGCTACGGGCGCTTCGGAACTGCGGGTGCGGCTGGCTCCGTCCGGCAAGGACGCGATGAGCGTGGCCGTCGCCGACACCATGGGACAGCCCGTGGCGTCCGTCGACTCACTTCTCGTACGAGCGGTGTCGCAGGAACAACTGAACGGGTCCGGCCGACCGGACAGGGACGCGCTGTTCGGAGTCGAGTGGACGCCGGCGCCCGTCGCGGCCGACGGGACCGATCTCGAACCGATCGCGGTGCTCGGCACGGATATCCACGGGATCACCGGACTGCTGGAGGAATCCGGCACGTCCTTCGCCGCACACCCCGACCTCGCGACGCTGGCGGCGGGGGACTCCCCGGTGCCGGGCACCGTACTCGTGGGCATCGAGGGGGCTTTCGGGGGTGGTGTCGTGGAATCGGTACACGCCCTGACCGCGCAGGCCCTGGCCCTGGTGCAGGAGTGGACGGCCGACGAACGGTTCATGGGGTCGCGGCTGGTCTTCGTGACCCGCGAAGCCGTGGCCGTCGACGGTGGCACCGTCGCCGACCTGGCAGCCTCCGCCGTATGGGGCCTGGTGCGCACCGCGCACTCGGAGCATCCGGGCCGCTTCGGACTGCTGGATCTCGGTGACGGTGCCCTGTCACCGTCCGCCCTGCGCGGGGCCCTCGGCTCCGACGAACCGCAGTTGGTCATCCGCGACGACGTCCCCCGGGCCGGACGCCTGGTCCGCATATCCGTCCAGGAGAGCGAGAACGCAGGCAGTCCCGCTCAGGACGCTGACGGTGCGGTTCTGATCACGGGTGGTACGGGTGGTCTGGGTGCGGTGTTGGCCCGGCATCTGGTGGTGGGTCGTGGTGTGCGGCGGTTGCTGTT
>NZ_JBHXUW010000122.1:0-4617 GCF_042672475.1 Streptomyces sp. NPDC127177 | reverse complement strand
CACCTGTTAACGGGGGTTTTGTGCACCCCAATCCTCGGGGTGCAAAACATGCCTAAAACCGCCCCCGGGACAGTCGTTTACACTCACCCCCGCCGGGGGGGGCGCGCTCCGCGCGCCCCCGCGCGGTGCCATATCCGAACCACTCCACGGAGGCCCTGCGGTGCACGAACTGCCGCAACAGCTGGCCAATGGACTCATCCTCGGCGCGATGTACGGACTCATCGCGATCGGTTACACGATGGTCTACGGAATCATCCAGCTCATCAACTTCGCCCACGGCGAGATCTTCATGATCGGAGGCTTCGGAGCACTCACCGTGTACCTCTGGATGCCGGCCGGCGCCAACCTCCTCGCAATCATCCCCCTCATGATCATCGGCGGCGTCATATGCTCCGTCGCCATCAGCACAGCAGCCGAACGCTTCGCCTACCGGCCCCTGCGAAACGCCCCCCGGCTCGCACCCCTCATCACCGCCATCGGCCTCTCCCTCGCCCTCCAGCAAGCCATCTGGAAGTGGTACCCGGACGCCAAGAAGGACCGTTCCTTCCCCCAGTTCAAGGGCGAAGCGATCGACATCTTCGGCGCCCACATCCAGCGCGGTGACATCTTCGTCCTCATCTCCGCGCCCATCTGCATGATCGCCCTCGGCCTCTTCGTCTCCAAGACCCGCGCCGGCCGCGGCATGCAGGCCACCAGCCAGGACCCCGACACCGCGAAGCTCATGGGGATCAACACCGACCGCATCATCGTCATGGCCTTCGCCATCGGTGCCGCGTTCGCAGCCGTCGCCGCCGTCGCCTACGGGCTCAAGAACGGCCAGATCGGCTTCAAAATGGGCTTCATCATGGGGCTCAAGGCCTTCACCGCAGCCGTACTCGGCGGAATCGGCAACATCTACGGCGCCATGCTCGGCGGCGTCGTACTCGGCATCGCCGAATCACTCGCCACCGGCTACATGAGCGACGTCCCCGGCATGGAACTCTTCGGCGGCGGCGCCTGGAAGGACGTATGGGCCTTCGTCCTCCTCATCATCGTCCTGCTGCTCCGCCCCCAGGGCCTGCTCGGCGAACGCGTCGCGGATCGGGCGTGATACGGATGACCACTGACACCACCACCACGCCCCCCGCTCCCGCCCTGATCCCGATGCCCGCCACCACGGCCCGCATCGCCACCACGGCAGGCGCAGCCGTCGCACTCGCCGGCACCTTCCTCGCCTGGACCTGGACCGACCAATTCCCCGGCGACCTCACCGTCACCGGCTACCCCGGCGGCCTCCAGGTCCTCACCCTCATCGGCGCCGCACTCACCCTGATCCTCACCCTCTCCGGGTACGGCATCCGCGGCCTCCACTGGCTCACCCCCGGCGGCACCAACAGCCCCGTCCGCCTCCTGGCAATCGGCACCTTCGCCACCACCGCCTACGCCATCGGCGCCATCACCTACGACCTCGGCGGCATCGTCAACCTCGAGCCCGGCGCCTGGGTCAGCGGAATCGGCTCGCTCATCGCCGTCCTCGCCGCACACGGACTCCCCGCCGACCAGCCGCTGGCCGACACCGGGACCCCCACCACCGGCTGGCAGCGCTTCCGCCACGGCCTCAGCGCCCCCGCACCGCGGCGAGCCGCGCCCATCCCCGCCTGGGCCGAAATCCTCACCATCGCCATCGCGTTCGGCGTCGGCCTCTACGTCTTCGCCTACGGTGTCGACACCGACTACACGGAACTCTTCATCGGGTTCCTCATCACCGCCGCCTTCACCTTCACCGCGCTGAACCGTGCCGGACTCATCTCCCGCATCACCGCGCTGACCGCGAAGCACCGCAACATCACCCTCACCGCCGCACTCGTCGCAGCAGTCTGCTTCCCTTTCACACAGCAGAAAGAGGAATACGCGCTCATCGGCGCCAACATCCTCATCTTCGCGACCGTCGCACTCGGCCTCAACGTCGTCGTCGGCCTCGCCGGCCTCCTCGACCTCGGATACGTAGCCTTCCTCGGCGTCGGCGCCTACGCCGCCGCCCTGGTCTCCGGCTCCACCATGTCCGCCATCGGTGTCGAATTCCCCTTCTGGGCCGCCGTCCTCACCGGTGCCGGAGCCTCACTCGTCTTCGGCGTACTCATCGGCGCACCCACCCTGCGGCTACGCGGCGACTACCTCGCCATCGTCACCCTCGGCTTCGGTGAAATCTTCCGCCTCACCGTGAACAACCTCAACGGCAACAGCGGACCCGACCTCACCAACGGCTCCCAGGGCATCCCGAGCATCCCCGACCTCAACCTCTTCGGGATCGACTTCGGGCTCAAGCACGACATCGGCGGCTTCACCCTCGGCAGGTCAGCCAACTACTACCTGCTCATGCTCGTCTTCACCGCCGTCGTCGTCCTCGTCTTCCGCCGCTCCGGAGAATCCCGCATCGGACGCGCCTGGGTCGCCATCCGCGAGGACGAGACCGCAGCCACCGCCATGGGCATCAACGCCTTCCGGCTCAAACTGCTCGCCTTCGCCCTCGGCGCCACCCTCGCCGGACTCGCCGGAACCGTACAGTCACACGTCAACTACACCGTGACACCGGAGCAGTACCAGTTCGCCGGCTCCGTACCCCCCAACTCCGCCTTCCTCCTCGCCGCCGTCATCCTCGGCGGCATGGGAACCCTCAGCGGACCCCTCGTCGGCGCGGCGCTCCTCTACCTCATCCCGGCGAAACTCCAGTTCATGCAGGACTACCAGCTCTTCCTCTTCGGCATCGCACTCATCCTCCTGATGCGCCTGCGCCCCGAAGGACTGGTCGCCGACCGCAGGAAACAGCTCGAATTCCACGAGACCGGCCAACTCGACGTACCCGACGACGCCGGCATCGCCAAGGCGGGGGCGTGACCACCATGACCACCACCAAGACCGTCACCCCCGTGCTCGACGCCAGCGGCGTCACCATGCGGTTCGGCGGCCTCACCGCCGTCCACGACGTCGACCTCACCGTCAACGCGGGCGAAATCGTCGGCCTCATCGGCCCCAACGGCGCCGGCAAGACCACCTTCTTCAACTGCCTCACCGGCCTCTATGTCCCCACCGAGGGCAAGGTCAGCTACAAGGGCACCGTCCTGCCGCCCAAGCCCCACCTCGTCACCCAGGCAGGCATCGCCCGTACCTTCCAGAACATCAGGCTCTTCGCCAACATGACCGTTCTGGAGAACGTCCTCGTCGGACGCCACACCAGGACCAAAGAAGGCCTCTGGTCCGCCCTCCTGCGCCTCCCCGGCTTCACCAAGGCCGAGAACGCCAGCCGGGAACGCGCCATGGAACTCCTGGAGTTCATCGGTCTCCAGGACAAGGCCGACCACCTCGCGCGCAACCTCCCCTACGGAGACCAGCGCAAGCTCGAGATCGCCCGCGCGCTCGCCAGCGACCCCGGACTCCTCCTCCTGGACGAGCCCACCGCCGGCATGAACCCGCAGGAGACCCGCGTCACCGAAGAACTCATCTTCGCCATCCGGGACCAGGGCATCGCCGTACTCGTCATCGAGCACGACATGCGCTTCATCTTCAACCTCTGCGACCGCGTCGCCGTACTCGTCCAGGGCGAAAAACTCGTCGAAGGCACCTCCGACGTCGTCCAGAGCGACGAACGCGTCGTCGCCGCCTACCTCGGCACCCCCTTCGAAGGCGCCCCCGGCGCCGACGAGGTCGCCGAGGTCGAAGCCGCCGAGGCCGTCGCCACCAAGACCACGGCCGACACCACAAAGAGCACGGCAGACACCACCAGGACCACGGCCGACACCACCGACACCACGGCCCCCACCGCTCCCGCCGCCACCGAGGAGGAGGACACCCGATGACCGCACTGCTAGAGGTCGAGGACCTCCGCGTCGCCTACGGCAAGATCGAAGCCGTCAAGGGCATCTCCTTCAGCGTCGAAGCCGGCCAGGTCGTCACCCTGATCGGCACCAACGGTGCGGGCAAGACCACCACCCTGCGCACCCTCTCCGGCCTCCTCAAGCCGCTCGGGGGCCGCATCCTGTTCGACGGCAAACCGCTGACGGGCATCCCCGCGCACAAGATCGTCTCCCTGGGCCTGGCGCACTCCCCCGAGGGCCGCCACATCTTCCCCCGGCTGACGATCACCGAGAACCTCCAGCTCGGCGCCTACCTCCGCAACGACAGGGCGGGCATCGAGAAGGACATCCAGCGCGCCTACGACCTCTTCCCCATCCTCGGGGAACGCCGGAAGCAGGCCGCCGGCACCCTCTCGGGCGGCGAACAGCAGATGCTCGCCATGGGCAGGGCCCTGATGTGCCAGCCCAAGCTCCTGATGCTCGACGAACCCTCCATGGGCCTCTCCCCGATCATGATGCAGAAGATCATGGAGACCATCGTCGAACTCAAGGCCCAGGGCACCACCATCCTGCTCGTCGAGCAGAACGCCCAGGCCGCGCTCTCCCTGGCCGACACCGGCCACGTCATGGAGGTCGGCAAGATCGTCCTCTCCGGCACCGGCGCGGACCTCCTCCACGACGAGTCGGTCCGCAAGGCCTACCTCGGCGAGGACTGAGCCCGCGAGCCCGGCCGCGGCCACCGTCGCACCGCTGCCGCCGCCCCCGGCCCCGGCGCCCGCCGCGACCC
>NZ_JBHXUW010000121.1:3085-4935 GCF_042672475.1 Streptomyces sp. NPDC127177 | reverse complement strand
AACACAGTGGACGCGAGCAACTGAGGACAAGCCCTCGGCCTATTAGTACCAGTCAGCTCCACCCGTTACCGGGCTTCCACATCTGGCCTATCAACCCAGTCGTCTACTGGGAGCCTTAACCCTTCAAGAGGGTGGGAATACTCATCTCGAAGCAGGCTTCCCGCTTAGATGCTTTCAGCGGTTATCCTTTCCGAACGTAGCCAACCAGCCATGCCCTTGGCAGGACAACTGGCACACCAGAGGTTCGTCCGTCCCGGTCCTCTCGTACTAGGGACAGCCCTTCTCAATATTCCTACGCGCACAGCGGATAGGGACCGAACTGTCTCACGACGTTCTAAACCCAGCTCGCGTACCGCTTTAATGGGCGAACAGCCCAACCCTTGGGACCGACTCCAGCCCCAGGATGCGACGAGCCGACATCGAGGTGCCAAACCATCCCGTCGATATGGACTCTTGGGGAAGATCAGCCTGTTATCCCCGGGGTACCTTTTATCCGTTGAGCGACAGCGCTTCCACAAGCCACTGCCGGATCACTAGTCCCGACTTTCGTCCCTGCTCGACCCGTCGGTCTCACAGTCAAGCTCCCTTGTGCACTTACACTCAACACCTGATTGCCAACCAGGCTGAGGGAACCTTTGGGCGCCTCCGTTACTCTTTAGGAGGCAACCGCCCCAGTTAAACTACCCATCAGACACTGTCCCTGATCCGGATCACGGACCCAGGTTAGACATCCAGCACGACCAGAGTGGTATTTCAACGACGACTCCACAACCACTGGCGTGGCCGCTTCAAAGTCTCCCACCTATCCTACACAAGCCGAACCGAACACCAATATCAAACTATAGTAAAGGTCCCGGGGTCTTTCCGTCCTGCTGCGCGAAACGAGCATCTTTACTCGTAGTGCAATTTCACCGGGCCTATGGTTGAGACAGTCGAGAAGTCGTTACGCCATTCGTGCAGGTCGGAACTTACCCGACAAGGAATTTCGCTACCTTAGGATGGTTATAGTTACCACCGCCGTTTACTGGCGCTTAAGTTCTCAGCTTCGCCGACCCGAAAGTCAGCTAACCGGTCCCCTTAACGTTCCAGCACCGGGCAGGCGTCAGTCCGTATACATCGCCTTACGGCTTCGCACGGACCTGTGTTTTTAGTAAACAGTCGCTTCTCGCTGGTCTCTGCGGCCACCCCCAGCTCACCGAGTAAATCGGATCACCAGTGATGGCCCCCCTTCTCCCGAAGTTACGGGGGCATTTTGCCGAGTTCCTTAACCATAGTTCACCCGAACGCCTCGGTATTCTCTACCTGACCACCTGAGTCGGTTTAGGGTACGGGCCGCCATGAAACTCGCTAGAGGCTTTTCTCGACAGCATAGGATCATCCACTTCACCACAATCGGCTCGGCATCAGGTCTCAGCCTCAATGTGTGACGGATTTACCTACCACACGGCCTACACCCTTACCCCGGGACTACCACCGCCCGGGCTGGACTACCTTCCTGCGTCACCCCATCGCTTACCTAATACAAGTCTGGTTCGTCGGCTCCACCACTACCCTCAACTCCGAAGAGATCGGGCCGGCTTCACGGACTTAGCATCGCCTGATTCAGTATTGGGCGTTTCAAAGCGGGTACCGGAATATCAACCGGTTGTCCATCGACTACGCCTGTCGGCCTCGCCTTAGGTCCCGACTTACCCTGGGCAGATCAGCTTGACCCAGGAACCCTTAGTCAATCGGCGCACACGTTTCTCACGTGTGTATCGCTACTCATGCCTGCATTCTCACTCGTGAACCGTCCACAACTCGCTTCCGCGGCTGCTTCACCCGGCACACGACGCTCCCCTACCCATCCA
>NZ_JBHXUW010000121.1:1649-2986 GCF_042672475.1 Streptomyces sp. NPDC127177 | reverse complement strand
GAATGACACGACTTCGGCGGTACGCTTGAGCCCCGCTACATTGTCGGCGCGGAATCACTTGACCAGTGAGCTATTACGCACTCTTTCAAGGGTGGCTGCTTCTAAGCCAACCTCCTGGTTGTCTCTGCGACTCCACATCCTTTCCCACTTAGCGTACGCTTAGGGGCCTTAGTCGATGCTCTGGGCTGTTTCCCTCTCGACCATGGAGCTTATCCCCCACAGTCTCACTGCCGTGCTCTCACTTACCGGCATTCGGAGTTTGGCTAAGGTCAGTAACCCGGTAGGGCCCATCGCCTATCCAGTGCTCTACCTCCGGCAAGAAACACACGACGCTGCACCTAAATGCATTTCGGGGAGAACCAGCTATCACGGAGTTTGATTGGCCTTTCACCCCTAACCACAGGTCATCCCCCAGGTTTTCAACCCTGGTGGGTTCGGTCCTCCACGAAGTCTTACCTCCGCTTCAACCTGCCCATGGCTAGATCACTCCGCTTCGGGTCTTGAGCGCGCTACTAAACCGCCCTATTCGGACTCGCTTTCGCTACGGCTTCCCCACACGGGTTAACCTCGCAACACACCGCAAACTCGCAGGCTCATTCTTCAAAAGGCACGCAGTCACGACTGCATGTGCAAGCACATACAGCGACGCTCCCACGGCTTGTAGGCACACGGTTTCAGGTACTATTTCACTCCGCTCCCGCGGTACTTTTCACCATTCCCTCACGGTACTATCCGCTATCGGTCACCAGGGAATATTTAGGCTTAACGGGTGGTCCCGCCAGATTCACACGGGATTTCTCGGGCCCCGTGCTACTTGGGTGTCTCTTAAACGAGCCGTTAATGTTTCAGCTACGGGGGTCTTACCCTCTACGCCGGACCTTTCGCATGTCCTTCGCCTACATCAACGGTTTCTGACTCGTCTCACAGCCGGCAGACTATGAAAAAGAGATCCCACAACCCCGCATGCGCAACCCCTGCCGGGTATCACACGCATACGGTTTGGCCTGATCCAGTTTCGCTCGCCACTACTCCCGGAATCACGGTTGTTTTCTCTTCCTGAGGGTACTGAGATGTTTCACTTCCCCTCGTTCCCTCCACACTGCCTATGTGTTCAGCAGCGGGTGACAGCCCATGACGACTGCCGGGTTTCCCCATTCGGACACCCCCGGATCAAAGCTTGGTTGACAGCTCCCCGGGGCCTATCGTGGCCTCCCACGTCCTTCATCGGTTCCTGGTGCCAAGGCATCCACCGTGCGCCCTTAAAAACTTGGCCACAGATGCTCGCGTCCACTGTGCAGTTCTCAAACAACGACCAGCCACCCATCACCCCACCCCTA
>NZ_JBHXUW010000120.1:0-6140 GCF_042672475.1 Streptomyces sp. NPDC127177 | reverse complement strand
CGTGCTCGCCGGGCAGACACCGGTCCTGGTGCACAACAACAACTGCGACCTCGACGCGGTGACCGGGCCCGGCGGAGAGAAACTGCCGCTTCCCAAGGGTGCCGCCGGCAAGGCGGTCGCGACCGGGAAGGGGTCGGTCTACGATATTCCGGCCGGTACCAAGGGCCTCGATCCTCGCGTGACTCAGGTGCGCATCATGGATCCGGTCACCACAGGCAAGTACCAGTACCCCAAGGGATATGTTGTTTACATGAACAAAGCGGGGCAATCGGTCAACCCACTGACCGGGCAGACCGTCAGCAAGGCGGACGCCTACAACCACATCGCGATCCCATGACCACTATCGAAGACATCGTCACGGCCCGCCCCTTTCCCGCACCCGGTCCGGCCGAAGTGGACCCATTGACGGAGGTGGACGCACTCCAGGAGGCCCAGCTGCTCGACTGCCGGGTGTGTGCGCTGACTTCCACAGCGGCATTGCTCTTCGAACTCCGCACATCCCTGCAGTTCGATCAGGGGAACGCGGCCCTGCTCGTGGTGCGCGGTCTTCGCTCCTTCGACTGGAACGCGCCGGAGGCCCCGGGCCCGCTCAGCGCCCTGACCGTCGTGTCCAGCGTTCCCCACCGCTCCGGTGATTCTCTCGCCGTGCGATTGGGGCTCTTTCCCGAGGGACGGCTCGATGTGGCGGGCAGAGCGGCGGAGTTCTACGTGCTTGATGTGGCGGGCATCGGCGACGTGCCGCCCGACTACGTGGAGACGGACCTCAGGAGCGTGCGGGCCGCGCTGCCTTCATGGTCGTCCGTGAGCAGCGTGCTCCAGGCGACGGCGAAGGACTGAACGACGGCACGGGCTCCGGGCGCACTGAGGCGCGAGGCCTGTCGGAGCAGATCGAAGGCGTCGACTCGCAGGTCCGGAGCGTTCTGCGGGACGATTCCCTCACCTGTTTCCCCGAGGGGGAGCGGTGGCTCCGCAGGTCCCTGGCGTACGCCTGCCGGGGATTCAGCACCGAGTTCCGCGAGGCGTACGGTGTCGGTGTCGGTGTCGGTGTCGGTGTCGGTGTCGAGGTCGAGCCGCGGTCCCGTACCGAGCCGCGGGGAGACGGTTTCGTCTCATGGGGCAGTCCAGCCAGGGACGGTCGGAAGAACCTCCTCCGCGATGTTGAGGAGAACACCGTCGGTGGGGAAGGCTCCGGACGTGCTCCATACGGTGATGTCGTAGTAGCCGCCCCCGTCCTTCCGGTCGAAAGCCACGGACAGGGTCCTGGCCAGGGGACCTTCCTCGACGGGCGCGCTGGATTCCTCACCTCCGAGGCTGATGTCGAACTGCATGGTGTGATCCGAGGAGAAGACCGCGGGCCGGCCGCGAACCTCGTCCGTCCTGGCCTCCTCACCACCGGTCTTCTTCAACTCCGCCAACTGGGCAATCGACAGCTTGTTGTACGTGGCCGAGAAGTTCACGGTGTACGTGTCGAACCTGACCTCGGCTTCCGGCTGTGCGATCTTCCCATCGGTCAAGGGCGCGGTGTTGTCGGTGCCGGAAGCCGTGGTCGCCACCTCGTCAGGCGTTCCGAGGAGCTGCGCCAGGTCGGGCCGGTTGAGTGCCGCGCACAGTTCGTCACCGGTTACAGGCTTCGGCTTCCTGGCGTACGCCTGCGGCAGCTTCTCGTGTGCGCTGTCCGAACAGGAGGCGGGTTCCGGGGCGCTGTTGGCGTCCGGCGCCGCGCTGAAAGCCACCCACACCGCGGCTCCGAGAGCCCCGAACACGGCCAAGGCCGCGAAGGCCTGTCCCCAGACGTTGGGCTCCTTCCGAAACGTCGCCGACCCGACTCCGGGCTGCGGCTGCGGCACTGTATCGGCCGCTGCCCCGGTCGCCGCGGAGACCGTCCGGTTCCGGCTCCGGCGTTCGCTCAGCGCGCGGACCACCGTGTGGACACGAATCGCGGTGAACACGAGGAAGGCCGTGCCGATGCCGGCCGCGGTCCAATTGTGTTCACGAAAGGCGAGATACATGATGCGTACCCCGAAAACGGACCCGACCAGGATGAATACGGGCTCGCGAACCCAGAAGGGCAGGAACCGGAGAAGGAGACCGAGCATCCGGTGATCTCACCAGAGCACGACCCCAGCCGCTGTGACGGAAGCCACAATTCCGGACGGGTAAGGATCTGGCCGACGAACCGTTTGCCGAGGTCACGCCGTTGTTCGCCCGGGATGAGGTGTCCTGGCGTCCGGTGGTGACCACCTCGTCGCCCCGGCGCGGAGATAATCGGGCGTATGTCCGCAGACCATTCCCCGCAGGCCACCGGTGCCCGGCCGCGTCCGCAGTGCCCGCAGGCGCGCCGGCCGGTCCGCGGACGGGCCGCCGCCGCGCTCGCCTCGGCCGGCCCGGCGCTCGGCGCCTACGCGGCCGTGCGCGTCGCGGGTCTCGTCGTCTTCTGGGCGGCCGCCGCCGCAGCGGGGAAGGACGCCTTCCATCTGCTTGCCGAGCGCTGGGACTCCGTCTGGTACCAGCGGGTCGCCGAGCACGGCTACGGGTACACGGTCACCCTCGCCGACGGCGGCATCCACTCCGACCTGGCCTTCTTCCCACTGCTGCCCGCGCTGGAGCGCTCCATCGCGTCAGTCACCCCGCTCGGCCTCGCGGGTGCCGGGCTGCTGGTCGCGTGGGGGGCGGGCCTGCTCGCGGCGTGGGGGATCTTCGCCGTCGGCGCACGGCTGTACGGGCGCCGGTCCGGAGTGGTGCTCGCCGCGCTCTGGGGGGTGTACCCGACGGCGTTCGTCCAGTCGATGGCGTACACCGAGACCCTGTTCACCGCTCTTGCCGCCTGGTCGCTGTACGCCGCGCTGACCCGGCGGTGGCTCGTGGCCGGTGCGCTGTGCGCACTCGCCGGGCTGACCCGCCCCTCCGCCGCCGCGCTCATCGCCGCCCTCGCCATCACGGCCGCCGTCACACTCGTACGCGAGTACCGGGACGGTGCCGGCGAGGGCATCGTCCGCCGCAACGGCCGGATGCTGCTCGGGGTGGTCGTCGCACCGCTGGGCTGGCTCGCCTACGTGGTCTTCGTCGCGGTGCGCGAAGGCAGCCCGTTCGCCTACTTCGACGTCCAGGCGCAGTGGGGCAACAGCATCGACGGCGGTGCGGCCCTCGCCTCGTTCGTCCTCGGCCTCCCGCTGCCGGCGGCGCTCGGGCTCTGCGCCGCGCCGGCCGGGCTGGGATGGCTGGTGTACCTGTGCGTGCGACAGCGCCAGCCGCTCCCCGTACTCGTCTACGGCATCGCCGTCATCGTCATCTCACTGATCGGCTCCGGGTACTTCGGCTCCCGGCCCCGGCTGATGATGCCCGCGTTCCCGCTCCTGCTGCCGCCCGCCGTCGCACTGGCCGGGCTGCGCCCGACGACCCGAAGGGTGACGGTCCTCGCGGTGCTGGCCGCGGCCTCGGCGGGGTACGGGGCATGGACGCTGCTCGGCTCCGGCCCGCCGTGAGTTGGGCCCCTGGGCCCAAGCGTCGGGGTCACCCGGGTTGTTAGCGTGCAAGTCCGTATGGATACGCGTCCGCGTCAGCGGTTCGCCGGTCAGGAGCGGTGACGAATGAAGGCACGTACGGCAGCCATGGCGGCCACCACAGCAGTGCTCTGCCTCGCGGCCGTGGCCTGCGGACCCTCCGACGACAAGTCCGCCGGGTCCGAGAAGGACGGCAAGGCTGCCGGCGCGTCCGCGGAGCCGAGCACTGCGGCGACCCCGGACCCGGCCGCCAGTGACTCCGCCGCTCCGGACCCCACCTCGACGCCCTCCAGCAACGGCAAGGTCCTCAGCAAGTCGGAGCTGGCTAAGGCCGCACTGACCACCGGTGAAGTGGGGACGTACGAGGTCACGCCGATGCAGGGCGGGGACGAGACCGGCACCGAGAAGTCCGAGACCACGGCCTGCCGGCCACTGGTCGCCGTGATCAACGGCGCCCCGGAGCCCACCCCGGCAGCCACCGTCTTCCGTACCGTCATGGACAAGTCGGAAGAGGGCAAGGACGACCAGACGGTCGTCACCGAGATCCTCACCTCGCACTCCGGCGGCACGGCGCAGCAGCTGATGCGCGACGTCCGGGACGCGGTCCAGGCCTGCGCGGGCGGATTCCGCACGTCGAGCGACGAGGGCCCCTCCTCGTACACCGAGGTGAAGCAGCTGAACCTGCCCAAGGCCGGGCAGGAGAGCATCGCCTACCAGGTGACCGGAAGCATTGAGGGCGACAAGGTGCCGCTGGTCTTCCAGCTGGTACGGACGGGATCGACGGTCGTCACCTTCTACGTGGCCAACTTCCTCGACACCAAGACCCCGGAGCTCCCGGCCGAACTGGTCACCGCCCAGGCCGCGAAGCTCCCCTGATCCGGAGCGGTTGCCGGCCCGTGCGTGATCCGCACGGGCCCGAGCCGGCTTACCCGGCGGGGCGGACCCGTGCGAACTCCGCCGCCAGGACCGGGCAGCCTGCTCCTCGAGGAATTCCAGCGTGCGGCGCCAGCCCGGCGCGTCGGCGCCGAGGTAGGACCGCACGGTCTCCTGGGTGGCGTCCCGGAAGAAGACGTGCGGGAGCACGGTGCCCTCGTTGAACACATGCGATGCGTACAGATCACGGGACCCGGGGACGCGGGCCACGAGGTCGTCCACCAGTCGCACGTCCACGTTCCGGCGCACCGGCTCCGGCCCCGCGTCAGGCACCGGGGGTCTTCCCGTAATAGGGCCTGACGGTCCTGCCCAGCTTCCGCTGGACCGACCGCAGCATCCGGATGGTGGGCTCGTCCGCGTCCGGTGGTCGTCGGCCATTCGGCACCCGTGCCCGCCAGGTCGCTGACGAAGACGATCTCCGTGGCCAACAGCACACGCGCCCAGTCCGCCGGTGTGAGCGGAACGTCGTTGCCGAGCGCGTCGCGCAGCAGATCAGTCCGGTCGACGAGGTCCCGGGCGTCCGTGAACCCCATGCCGACGGCGAGCTGGTCGCTGCACCGGGCCGGACCGCCCCATTCGAGGAGGGCCCGCCGCAGCAGGCTGGTCTCGTCCTCGGTGAGCAGTTCGCTCGCCGCCGCTCTCTCTTCTCCCGGCATCCGCCCAGCCCCTCCCCTCACGGTGCGGCAAGTCCAGAACGAAGCTCGGCGTCCTCGGCCGTGCCGGCGATCCAGCTCAGAACAAGCTTCCTCGCCTGCCGCGCCCTGCCCGCCGTGGGGAACGCCTCCCGGAACGCACGGAACAGGAGGCCCTCGGTGGCCGAAACGTACAGGCGCTCGGCCCGCGCGTGGATCAGCGCATCCGCGACGGACAGCCCCGTCGTCTTCAGCCGGACCAACTCGCGCACGTCGTCATCGAACAGGGACCTCGGTTCGATGACGACCCCGTACGTCTCGCGGAACTCGGTGCTGAATCTCCGGCAGGCGTACGCCGGGGACCTGCGGAGCCACCACTCCTCCTCGGGGAAACGTGTGAAGGACTCGTTCCGCAGAACGTTCCGGACCTGCGAGTCGGCACCTTCGATCCGCTCCGACAGGCCTCGCGCCTCGGCGTGCCCCGAAGCTTCGAGCACCGGCAGGATCTCGGCGAGCCGGCTCCGGAGCGTCAGATCGTTGTTGTAGTCCTCGACGTCCCATGGATAACCGTCCCCGCAGTCATCGGCGAAGCGCTGCCAGCGGCTCAGCGCTTCGGCCGGACCGATCGGCTTTCTCCATCCGGCCGCCGAGAACAGACGGGAGAACTCTTCACCGAAACCTTCCGAGAAGCCTTCGCGAACGCTATCGGGCACTTTCCTTCTCCATATACGCGATCGGGTCGTCCGGCCGGAAGAAGTTCGTGATCTTCCCGTTCTGCATGATGCCGAGCCGGCCGGTCGAGGTGTCCAGGCGAAGGATCGCACCGTCCCCGGACCGGATGACCTCCCGGACGTTCGGCCCCTTCTCGCCGCACATCAGACTGCACGCGTCCTTCTGGTACCGGTCGAATCCATCGACACCGTCGATCTCGTCCTGGTACTCCGGCATGTCGGGCTCTTCGCCCGGACGCTTCCCGTCTCCGTGCACGTGCTTGTCGTACTTCTCGTCGATCTTGGTCATGTCCCAGTCGCAGCCACTGTTGTGGACCAGGACCGGAGTCGCCCCCGCCAGCACA
>NZ_JBHXUW010000119.1:0-6305 GCF_042672475.1 Streptomyces sp. NPDC127177 | reverse complement strand
TCCGGGCGGTGCGCCCCCTCCAGCCGCTCGGGGGGGTGTCCGTGGCGGGGGCGGCCGCCCGCCCCCCGCTGTCCACTGTTCGTCGTCCGGTCAGAAGACCGACTCGGCCTCGTGCATCCGGTCCAGCGGGACGCGCTTCAGCTGCGTCACCGCGTCGGCGAGCGGCACCATCTCGATGTCGTTGCCGCGCAGTGCCGTCATCCGGCCGAAGTCACCCCGGTGCGCCGCCTCCACCGCGTGCCAGCCGAAACGGGTGGCGAGCACCCGGTCGTACGCGGTCGGCGTGCCACCGCGCTGCACATGCCCGAGGATGACCGGCCGGGCCTCCTTGCCGAGCCGGGTCTCCAGCTCGACGGCGAGGCGGTTGCCGATGCCCTGGAAGCGCTCGTGGCCGAACTGGTCGATCGCGCCCTTGGCGTACGGCATCGAGCCCTCGGCCGGGTGCGCACCCTCGGCCACGCAGATCACCGCGAACTTCTTGCCGCGCGCGAAACGCTCCTCGACCATCTTGACCAGGTGCTCGACCTGGAACTGCCGCTCGGGCAGGCAGATGCCGTGCGCACCGCCGGCCATTCCGGACTCCAGCGCGATCCAGCCCGCGTGGCGGCCCATCACCTCGACGACCATCACGCGCTGGTGGGACTCGGCGGTGGTCTTCAGACGGTCTATGGCCTCGGTGGCGACGCCCACGGCGGTGTCGAAGCCGAAGGTGCGGTCGGTGGCCGAGATGTCGTTGTCGATGGTCTTCGGGACGCCGACGACGGGCATCCCGGCGTCCGAGAGCATCCGGGCGGCGGTGAGGGTGCCCTCGCCGCCGATCGGGATCAGCGCGTCCATGCCGTAACGGCGGCTCAGCTCGGCGCAGTTCTCGGCCGCCTCGCGCAGCCGGTCGCGCTCCAGCCGGGCGGAACCGAGGATGGTGCCACCGCGGGCGAGGATGCCGCTGACCGCGTTGAGGTCGAGGGGGCGGAAGTGGCCGTCGAGGAGGCCCTTGAACCCGTCCTCGAACCCGATGACCTCGTCGCCGTGACCCACCACCGCACGGTGCACCACCGAACGGATCACTGCGTTCAGGCCGGGGCAGTCGCCGCCTGCGGTGAGAACTCCGATGCGCATCGTGCTTTATCTCCTGCTCGCTAGGGCCTGTCCGGCGGCAACTACACAATCCCCCGTACCGTGAGCCACGGTGATTGTCCCATGCCGGGTCCGTACCCCGCGCTTTCGGCTGCTCACAGGGCGGCCGGCCGCACGCGGAGACGGTTGCGGCGGCTGTGAACAGGGGCTTTCCTCCGGCGGGCGGCCCCTCGGCCCCCGCAGGTATCGTCAAACAGGCGATATCACCCAAACCTGCCAGGCAAGGACGGGAGAGCACGCGTGACGCGCAGCGTGTACGTGACCGGGATCGACCGGGGGGACGGCCGCCAGGTCGTCGATCTGGGGGTCATGGAGCTCCTGACCCGGCAGGTGGACCGGGTCGGGGTGTTCCGGCCGCTGGTCCACGACGACCCCGACCGGCTGTTCGAGCTGTTGCGGGCCCGCTACCGGCTCTCCCAGGACCCGGGCACGGTCTACGGGATGGACTACCACGAGGCGTCCGCGATCCAGGCGGAGCAGGGTACCGACGAACTGGTCTCCCGGCTCGTCGAGCGCTTCCACCGGGTGGCCCAGAAGTACGAGGTGGTCCTCGTGCTCGGCACCGACTTCGCCGCCACCCAGCTCCCCGACGAGCTGGCCCTCAACGCCCGCCTGGCCAACGAGTTCGGCGCCTCGGTGATCGCCGTGGTCGGCGGCCAGGACCAGAACGCCGAGTCGGTGCGGGCCGAGGCGCGCAACGCCTACCGCGCGTACGCCGGTCTGGGCTGCGACGTCCTCGCGATGATCGTGAACCGGGTGGCCTCCACGGACCGCGAGGTCATCGCGGACCGGCTCGCCGCCACACTGCCCGTCCCCTGTTCCGTCCTGCCCGACGACCCGGCACTCTCGGCACCGACGGTCGCTCAGGTCACCGCGGCGCTCGACGGCACGGTGCTGCTCGGTGACGACGCGGGTCTGGCCAGGGACGCCCTGGACTTCGTGTTCGGCGGTGCGATGCTGCCGAACCTGCTGAAGGCCCTGACGCCGGGGTGCCTGGTGGTGACGCCCGGGGACCGGTCGGACCTGGTGGTCGGCTCGCTCGCCGCGCACAGCGCCGGGACACCGCCCATCGCGGGCGTACTGCTGACGCTGAACGAGCGGCCCGGCGAGGAGATACTCAAGCTGGCCGCGCGACTCGCACCGGGCACCCCGGTCGTCTCGGTGGCCGGCGGCTCCTTCCCCACCGCGGGCGAGCTCTTCGCCCTGGAGGGCAAGCTGAACGCGGCGACACCCCGAAAGGCCGAGACGGCACTGGGCCTCTTCGAGCGACATGTCGACACCGGGGCGCTCCTGGACCGGATCTCGGTCGCCCGCAGCGGCCGGGTCACACCGATGATGTTCGAGCACGAGCTGCTGGAGCAGGCCCGCGCGGACCGGCGCCGGGTGGTGCTGCCGGAGGGCACCGAGGAACGGGTGCTGCGCGCCACCGACGTACTGCTGCGGCGGGACGTCTGCGACCTCACCCTGCTCGGCGACCCCGACGTCATCCGCAAGAAGGCCGCCGACCTCGGCATCGACCTGGCCGGCACCCAGATCGTCGACCCCGGGACCTCCGAGCTGCGCCAGTCCTTCGCGGAGCGGTACGCGCAGCTGCGCGCGCACCGCGGAGTGACGGTCGAGCTCGCGTACGACGTCGTCTCGGACGTCAACTACTTCGGCACCCTGATGGTCCAGGAGGGGCTGGCCGACGGCATGGTCTCCGGGGCGGTGCACTCCACGGCCGCGACGATCCGCCCGGCCTTCGAGATCATCAAGACGAAGGACGGTGGCGGCTCCCGGGGCGGAGCCGCCGGGGGGACCTCGATCGTCTCGTCGGTCTTCTTCATGTGCCTGGCCGACAAGGTCCTGGTGTACGGCGACTGCGCGGTCAACCCGGACCCGAACGCGGAGCAGCTCGCGGACATCGCCGTCCAGTCAGCGGTCACCGCGGCCCGCTTCGGCGTGGAGCCCCGGATCGCGATGCTCTCGTACTCGACGGGCACCTCGGGCACGGGCGCGGACGTCGACAAGGTGCGTGAGGCGACGGACCGGGTGCGCGCGAGCCACCCGGACCTGATGATCGAGGGCCCGATCCAGTACGACGCGGCGGTCGAGCCGAGCGTCGCCGCGACGAAGCTGCCCGGCTCCGAGGTGGCGGGCCAGGCGACGGTCCTGATCTTCCCGGACCTGAACACCGGCAACAACACCTACAAGGCCGTGCAGCGCTCGGCGGGCGCCGTGGCCGTCGGCCCGGTGCTCCAGGGGCTGCGCAAGCCCGTCAACGACCTGTCCCGGGGCGCGCTCGTCCAGGACATCGTCAATACCGTCGCCATCACGGCGATCCAGGCACAGGGCGAGGAGTGACCCGCATGACCACCACCGAAGGTGCCGCCGCGCGGCCGGGGCCGAGCCGGGTGCTCGTCCTCAACTCCGGCTCCTCCTCCCTGAAGTACCAGCTCCTGGACATGCGCGACCACTCCCGGCTCGCCTCGGGTCTGGTCGAGCGGATCGGTGAGGAGACATCGCGGCTCGTCCACACCCCGCTGACCGGCGGCGGTGGCGAGAGCCGGGAGCGCGAGGGCCGGATCGCCGACCACGAGGCGGCGCTCAAGGCGGCCGCCGACGAGCTGGCCTCCGACGGGCTCGGTCTGGACTCCCCCGAACTGGCGGCGGTCGGCCACCGGGTGGTGCACGGCGGGCTGCGGTTCAGTGAGCCGACCGTGATCACCGACGAGGTGCTGAAGGAGATCGAGCGCCTGGTCCCGGTGGCGCCGCTGCACAACCCGGCGAACATCACCGGCATCCGCACCGCCCGGTCGCTGCGCCCCGACCTGCCGCAGGTCGCGGTCTTCGACACCGCGTTCCACACGACGATGCCGGAGTACGCGGCCCGGTACGCGATCGACGTGGAGACGGCCGACGCGCACCGGATCCGGCGCTACGGATTCCACGGCACCTCGCACGCGTTCGTCTCGCGCAAGGCGGCCGAGCTGCTGGGCCGCTCCCCCGAGGACGTCAACGTCATCGTGCTGCACCTGGGCAACGGCGCCTCGGCCTCGGCGGTGGCGGGCGGGCGGTGCGTGGAGACGTCGATGGGACTGACCCCCTTGGAGGGGCTGGTCATGGGTACGCGTTCAGGAGACATCGATCCGGCCGTCACCTTCCACCTCAAGCGGGTGGCGGGGATGTCGGCGGACGAGATCGACGTCCTGCTGAACAAGAAGAGCGGTCTGGTCGGCCTGTGCGGCGACAACGACATGCGGGAGATCCGGCGCCGGGTCGACGAGGGCGACGAACGTGCCGCGCTCGCCTTCGACATCTACGTCCACCGGCTGAAGAAGTACATCGGCGCCTATTCGGCGGTGCTCGGCCGGGTGGACGCCGTGGTGTTCACGGCGGGGGTCGGCGAGAACTCGGCCCCCGTACGGGAGGCTGCCATCGCCGGTCTGGAGGAGCTCGGCCTGGTGGTGGACGCGGATCTCAACGCCGTACGGTCCGGCGCGCCGCGGCTGATCTCGCCGGACTACGCACGGGTCGCGGTCGCCGTGGTGCCGACGGACGAGGAGCTGGAGATCGCCGACCAGACCTTCGCACTGGTCGACAACTGAGCACCCCCGCGCCCCTTTGTATCTTCCACCAGCCGGAATATTCCGCAGTGAAACAAACCGATAGGATCCGCCTCATGCGCCGTTCCAAAATCGTCTGCACCCTCGGTCCCGCCGTCGACTCCCATGAGCAGCTCGTCGCTCTGATCGAGGCCGGCATGAGCGTGGCCCGATTCAACTTCAGTCACGGTTCCCACGCGGAGCACCAGGGTCGTTACGACCGGGTCCGCAAGGCCGCCGCCGAGACCGGCCGGGCGGTCGGCGTACTCGCCGACCTCCAGGGCCCGAAGATCCGCCTCGCGAAGTTCGCCGAGGGCCCTGTCGAACTGGTCCGCGGGGACGAGTTCGTCATCACCTCCGAGGACGTCCCCGGAGACAAGTCGATCTGCGGGACGACCTACAAGGGCCTGCCCGGAGATGTCGCCAAGGGCGACCCGATCCTGATCAACGACGGCAACGTCGAGCTGAAGGTCGTCTCCGTCGACGGCCCCCGCGTCCGCACCATCGTCATCGAGGGCGGGGTGATCTCCGACCACAAGGGGATCAACCTGCCCGGCGCGGCGGTCAACGTCCCCGCCCTGTCCGAGAAGGACATCGACGACCTCCGCTTCGCCCTGAAGATGGGCTGCGACCTGGTCGCGCTCTCCTTCGTGCGCGACGCCGGTGACGTCAAGGACGTCCACAAGATCATGGACGAGGAGGGCCGCCGGGTCCCCGTCATCGCCAAGGTCGAGAAGCCGCAGGCCGTCGAGAACATGGAGGGCGTCGTCGCGGCGTTCGACGGTGTGATGGTCGCCCGTGGCGACCTCGCCGTCGAGTACCCGCTGGAGAAGGTCCCGATGGTGCAGAAGCGCCTGGTGGAGCTCTGCCGCCGCAACGCCAAGCCGGTGATCGTCGCGACCCAGATGATGGAGTCGATGATCACCAACTCCCGCCCGACCCGCGCCGAGGCGTCCGACGTCGCCAACGCCATCCTGGACGGCGCGGACGCGGTCATGCTCTCCGCGGAGTCCTCCGTGGGCGCGTACCCGATCGAGACGGTCAAGACGATGTCGAAGATCGTCGTCGCCGCCGAGGAGGAGCTGCTCTCCAAGGGCCTCCAGCCGCTGGTGCCGGGCAAGAAGCCCCGCACCCAGGGCGGTTCGGTGGCCCGCGCGGCCTGCGAGATCGCGGACTTCCTGAACGGCGAGGCCCTGGTCGCCTTCACCAAGTCCGGCGACACCGCCCGCCGCCTCTCCCGCTACCGCGCGGCCCAGCCCATCCTGGCCTTCACCACGGACGAGGCCACCCGCAACCAGCTCGCCCTCAGCTGGGGCGTCGAGGCCCACGTGGTCCCGCACGTGGACACCACCGACGCGATGGTCGACCTGGTCGACGCGGAGCTGCTGAAGCTGGACCGCTACAACGCCGGCGACACGATGGTCATCACGGCCGGCTCGCCCCCCGGCGTCCCGGGCACGACCAACATGGTGCGCGTGCACCACGTGGGCGGCCAGGACCGCGGCTGACCGCACGGCGGTCCCGTACGCGTTACGAGGGCGGCGCCCCGGTTCGGTTGAACCGGGGGCCGCCCGCGGGCGGTGTGGC
>NZ_JBHXUW010000118.1:0-7571 GCF_042672475.1 Streptomyces sp. NPDC127177 | reverse complement strand
GCAGGGGAGCCAGCCCCCTTCTTCGTCGTGTCCGGCCGCCTCAGCCCGCGGTGGGCTGCATGTGTCCCTGAGCGGGGACGGTCGCCGGTGCGTCGATGTCGTACGGGTCGATCGGCTCGCCCGTCTCGATCGGTACCTTGCGCAGCAGCAGGGCGACGATCGCGGCCATCACCACCATGGCGGCGGCTCCGGACATCGCGGCCACCTGGAGACCGTGGGTGAAGGCCTCGCGGCTGGCGGCGAGCAGATCGGCGCCGATCGCGGCCGGCTGCTGGGCCGCGACGGTGGCCGCGCCACCGATGGTGTTGCGTACCGCGCCCAGCGCCTCGCCGCCGAGACCGGCCGGGTTCACAGCGTTCATGTCATGGCGGTAGATGGCGGATCCGATGCTCCCGATGACCGCGAAGCCGAACGCGCTGCCGAACTCGGTGAACGTCTCCGATGTGGCGGTGGACGATCCGGCGTGCTCCTTCGGCGCGGAGGTGACGACGATCTCCGCCGTGAGCGTCTTCGAGGCCGTCATGCCGGCCGCCATCAGTCCCACGCCCACCAGCAGGACGGCGACGTTCGAGTCCACGGTGAGGCGGCTCAGTACGCCGAAGCCGATGGCCATCACCAGCATGCCGCTGGCGACCAGATAGACCGGCTTGACCTTGCGGGACAGGGCCGATACGAGGCCGACCGCGATCCCGATCGCCGGCATGACCGCCATGGACCACAGGGCCGCGCGGAACGGCGTCATGCCCAGCACCATCTGGAGGAACTGGTTGGTCAGGATGCTGACGCCCATGAACGAGAACATCACCATCAGGTTGGTGATGATCGCGCCGGTGAAGCCGCCGTAGCGGAAGAGCGAGATGTCGATGAGCGGGTGGGTCGTCATGCGCTGACGCTGCACGAAGGCGATGAGCAGGACGGCGCCGACGGCGGCCCAGATCGCGGGGTCACGGGACCAGCCGTCGACGGCCAGCTCCTTCAGGCCGTAGATGAACGGCATGATGCCCGCGACGGACAGGAACGCGCCGAGCACGTCCAGCTTGCCGCGCGAGGGGTCGCGCCGCTCCGGCAGCAGGATCGGGGCCAGGATGAGCACCAGCACCATCACCGGGGTGTTGATCATGAAGACGGAGCCCCACCAGAAGTTGTTCAGCAGCAGGCCGCCCACGACCGGACCGATGGCCGCACCGGTGGCGAGGGTGCCGCTCCAGGCGGCAATGGCCGACTTGCGCTGCTTCGAATCGTGGAACATGTTGCGGATCAGGGCCAGGGAGGTGGGCGTCAGCGTCGCCGCGCCGAGCCCCAGCAGGGCGCGTGAGCCGATGAGCATCTCGGGGCTGTCCGCCGTCGCGGCGAGCGCGGACGCGACGCCGAAGATCAGTGCGCCGATGATCAGGAGCTTCCGCCGGCCGAAGCGGTCGCCCACCCAGCCCATCGTGATCAGCGCACCGGCCAGCACGAAGCTGTAGATGTCCATGATCCACAGCAGCTGGGTGGCGCTCGGCTTGAGTGACTCGCTGATGGGCGTGATCGCGAAGCCGAGTACCGAGATGTCAATGGCGATCAGCAGGGTGACCAGGACGATCACCACGAGGCCGAGCCATTCCTTGAGCCCTGCCCTGGGCTTGATTTCTGTCATGGCAAACGTCCATGCCTTCCTGCGTCATGACCCTGAGTACGTAACACGCTGAGCGTACCAGGTACGCGTAAGCGTGTCGCGTACTCATCGACGGCGGAATGAAGCCGCGAGGCCCCGTTCCCCGGGGTCTCAGTGCGGTCGGCCGAGGAGCTCCAGCGCGCGGCGCTGCAGTGTCCGGCGGTCGATCTTCCGATTGGTGTTGAGGGGAAATTCCGCGATGTGGAAGAAGTGCTGGGGGAGTACGGCCCGGGGGAGCGTGCGGCTGAGCTCGCGGGCCAGGGCGACCGGCGGCACGCGCTCCCCGGTGTGGAACGCGGCCAGGGTGATGCCCTGATCGGACGGCATCGGCACCGCGACGGCGTCCTCCACTCCCGGGCACCGGCGCAACGCCTCGTCGATCTCCGCGAGTTCGACCCGGACGCCACGGATCTGAACCTGCTGATCCAGTCGGCCGAGGTAGAGCAACTGCCCGTCCTCGCCCAGCCGGATCCGGTCACCCGTCCGGTAGTAGCGGGTACCGTCCCGGTCGAGGAACCGGCCCGCGTCATCCGCCGGGTCCAGATATCCGGCGGTGAGCTGCGGGCCGGCCACACACAGTTCGCCCTCCGACGACTGGGGTTCGCCATCGGCCCCGACGAGCATCCACGCGTGCCCTTCGTGCACCGGCCCGATCGGAACGACACCCGCGACCGCGATCCGCGGCGACGTCTCACGGGACCACCGGTGCCGGGTGATGGTGATGGTCAGTTCGGTGGGGCCGTAGAGGTTCTCGACGGCCGAACCGTCCGCCGCGCGCTCCCAGTCCGTCGCGTCCTGACAGGTCACCGCCTCGCCGGCGAAGAAGCTCCAGCGCAGCGAAGGCATTGCACCGTCCGCGAGTTGGCCGGTGCGCCGGATCAGGCTGATCACGCTGGGGGTGGAGAACCAGACGGTGATGCCCTGCTCAGCGACGAAGCCGGGGAGGTCCCGGTAGGCGCCCGCCGGCACGGCCACCAGCGTGGCACCGGCGCCCCACGCGCAGAACAGGTCGAACATCGCACAGTCGAAGTTCAGATCGAAGTTCTGCGAGAACACATCGCGCGGGCCGAAGTCGTACCTCGCGTCGAGGAGACCGAAGTAGTGGGCGCCGTTGGCTTGCGTGACCGGCACCCCCTTGGGCCGGCCGGTGGAACCGGAGGTGAAGAGCACATAGGCGATGTCGTCGGGCGCGACCGGGTGCGGGCGGGCCAGGCGCGAAGCCGGATCGGGGGCGACAACCCCCTCGGTGCCCTCCGCGGCCCCCTCCAGCAGGGCCGGCAGCCCGACGCCCTCCGCACGCAGCCCGTCCAGAGCCGTCGCCGCGTCGGCGTCCACGATCAGCGCCTCCACCCCCGCGGCCTCGATCATCTGGAGGGTACGGAGCACCGGGAAGGAGGGCTGTAGCGGAACCATCGGCACCCCGGTGAACAGGCAGGCCAGAATGCCCGTGTAGGCGTCGAGGCCCTTGCCCGCGACAACACCCACCGCGGCCGGACGCTCAGGGAGCGCGGCCAGCAACGAGCCCGCCCAGGTCAGCGCCCGGTCGTACAGCTCCCGGTACGTCAGCGAGGCGTCGCCGGCGCGAATGGCCACCCCCTGAGGGGACTGCGCGAGTCCGCGCAGGAAACGGTCATAGAGGGCGTGGGCCGACGGCTGGTCCATGAGTGTTCCCCGGGTGGCGATGGATGGATGAGGTGGAGGGGCGCTCGTCGCCCGCGAGGAACCCGCCGGACATCGGGGCGCCGAGTGACTCGTACGGGGCACCGCGACGGACATCTGCGGGGGAGCGCGGGGGCTGGGCGTCGGCGGGGGAGCGCGACGGCCGGGCCGACAGGGGGATGGACTCGGCCGCACCGGGGCGCGGCGCCGGGCCGGTCATCTGCAGGAGGACCTCGGCGACATCGGCCCAGGAGGACGTGGACGGTGTGTGGTGCAGGACGACCCTGGGATTTCTCGCGAGCCACTCGCGCACCTCCCTGGGACGCGCCCGCACGTTCCCGTCCAGGAGCACGTGCAGCCCAGGAGATGAGGGGTAGGTCTGGACGACCGCATCCAGGAGGTTCAGGAACGCGACCTGCGCGGAGACCCTCTCGCCCCCCGGGCCGGGCCGGTTGAGCAGCAGAGGCCGGACCCTGTCCTCGGGCCGGTGTCCCGGCCGGTCATCCGCCCGCAGGACCACGGCCCTCCACGGCGACGCGCGACAGACACCGACGACACCGCGGTGCGCGCCGGGCGGCAGGGGCGGCACGGCGGGCAGCCGGAACGTCTCGGGGTGATGCGGATGCACCCCCCACTTGCGCCACACACGCGAAACCGTGGAGTGGGCGATTCCCAGCTCGCCCGCGAGCAACCGCGAGGACCAGTGCGGAGCCCGCAACCGGGCCGGAGGCGTGCCGCCGTCGCAGAGCGTGGCCACGAGCACCGCCACCTCGTCCACTGTCGCGGGGCGGCCCGGCCTGGGCAGGTCCCCCAGAGCCGAGATGCCCGAATCCTCGTAGCGGGAGCGCCACTTGAGGACGGTCGGACGGGACACCCGCAGCAGAGCGGCAACCTCTGTGTTCGAAGCGCCCCCTGCCGCGAGCAGCACGATCCGCGCCCGCCGTACGAGCCCGGCCGGCGCGGTCGACATGCGGGTCAGCGCCTCCAGCCGGGCCCGGTCGCCCTCCTGCAGACGCAAGGGCGGTACGCCATGCATGTCCGCGACCCTCAGCGCAGACGTTGCAGCGAGTCCCAGAGGGTATGCGGGGTCTCGAATATCTCAAGAGAGAGCGATTCGTCGCGGAAGCGTACTTCGTAGGCGGATTCGAGGCCCGCGAGGAGCTCGATCATCCCCAGCGAGTCGAGACCGAATTCACGCAGTTTCATGTCGCCGGTGATCGGCTCGTCCGGCGAAAGGAAGGACAACTGCTTCCGAAGGAGAATGTCGAACTGCTCATCCCACATGATGACTCCGGTTCAGGTGCGAAGGAGTGGATGGTTATTCCGGGATCGCCGGACCACGGCCGGACCGCACCGGCACCGACGCGCGGGACCGTCCGCGGAAAGCGACGGAAGGAACGAAGGGACGACCACGTGCGCGGCGGTGCGGAAACGGTGGAGGCGCCGGAACGAAACGGAAACGGGCCGGCCGCCCGTGTGCCCGGCAGGAATGGGGTACCGCGACCCTCGACGCTAGTCCCGGCGGCCCCGAACCAGTACCCCTACCCGCCCCTATGAACGACCCGCACCGAGGCTGTCCTCGGCTGCGGTGCCGGCGTAAGCCATCCGAAGACGTATGCATCCTCGCAGGTGGGGGCGGTAGCAAGGTGCCCCGTCGGTGGTCCGCTGGGCGCCCGAACGACCCTGCGACCCCATCGCGGCTCTGGGGTGGGCCGGGGTGGGGACAGGGGGCCGATTGTGGGGACCCGGGACACGACTAAGGGGTGGGCAACAGGTCCGTCGGCACCGTAATTTTCCGAGTGGCCCACTCTTCCATCTCTTCATTCCGCCATTTACCCGGGTCCGCGGTCCGCTGAACGTCATGACACAGGAGGGCATGCTCGGTGAGTAACGAGGAAAAACTTCTCGAGTATCTGCGCCGGGCGACAGCCGACTTGCGTGACATGCGCAAAAGGCTCGCTGCCGCCGAACGCAAGTCCACCGGCGAGCCGATCGCGGTGGTGGGGATGGCGTGCCGTTATCCGGGTGGTGTGGGTTCTCCGGATGAGTTGTGGGATCTGGTGGTTGAGGGTCGGGACGGTGTGTCGGGGTTTCCGGTGGACCGCGGGTGGGATGTGGAGGGGTTGTACGATCCGGAGCCGGGGAAGCCGAATCGTACGGTGACGCGTGAGGGTGGTTTCCTGTATGACGCGGCTGATTTCGATGCCGGGGTGTTCGGGATCTCGCCGCGTGAGGCGTTGGGGATGGATCCGCAGCAGCGTTTGCTGCTGGAGGCGTCCTGGGAGGCTGTGGAGAGTGCGGGGATCGATCCCCTCTCCCTGAAGGGCAGCAAGACCGGCGTCTTCGCCGGCCTGATGTACCACGACTACGCACTGGGCACCGAAGCGGCCGCCACGACCGGCGGCAGCCTGGTCTCCGGTCGTGTCTCCTACACCCTTGGCCTCGAAGGCCCGTCGGTCACCGTGGACACCGCCTGCTCGTCCTCACTTGTGGCCCTGCACCTGGGTGCCCAGGCGCTGCGGTCCGACGAGTGCTCGATGGCGCTGGTCGGTGGCGTGACGGTGATGACGACGCCCGACATGTTCCTCTACTTCAGCCACCAGCGCGGCATGGCCAAGGACGGCCGCTGCAAGTCCTTCGCAGCCGAAGCCGACGGCACCGGCTGCTCGGAAGGCGTCGGCGTCCTCATGCTGGAGCGCCTCTCGGACGCGCAGCGCAACGGACACCCTGTGCTCGCCCTGGTCCGGGGGAGCGCCATCAACCAGGACGGCGCCTCCAGCAGCATGACGGCTCCGAATGGTCCGTCGCAGCAGCGGGTGATTCGTGCGGCGTTGGAGAATGCCGGGCTTGGGACTGCGGATGTGGATTTGGTGGAGGCGCACGGGACGGGGACCCGGTTGGGTGATCCGATCGAGGCGCAGGCGTTGTTGGCGACGTATGGGCAGGGTCGGGTTGACGGTGACCCGTTGTGGTTGGGGTCGTTGAAGTCGAATCTGGGTCACACGCAGGCGGCTGCTGGTGTGGGTGGTGTGATCAAGGCGGTGCAGGCGATTCGGCATGGTGTGTTGCCGAGGACGTTGCATGTGGATGTGCCGACGCCGCAGGTGGATTGGGATGCGGGAGCGGTGGAGTTGTTGACGGAGTCGCGTGCGTGGCCGGTGCGGGATCGGCCGAGGCGTGCTGGTGTGTCGTCGTTCGGTCTGAGTGGGACGAACGCGCATGTGATTGTGGAGCAGGCGCCGGTGGTGGAGGAGCCGGAGGCGGTCGACTCTGTTGAGTTGCCGGTGGTTCCGGTGGTGTTGTCGGCGCGGAGTGATGCAGGGTTGTTGGGTCAGGCGGGCAAGTTGCTCGGGCAGCTCGATGCTTCGTCGTCGTTGGTTGATGTGGGCTTTTCGTCGGTGGTGTCGCGGGCGGTGCTGGAGCATCGTGCGGTGGTGGCGGCTGCGGATCGTGAGGAGTTGGTGGCTGGTCTGACCGCGCTGGCTGAGGGCGGGTCGTCGTCTTTGGTGGTGCGGGGGTCGGTGCGGCCGGCCGGTGGGACGGCGTTCCTGTTCACGGGTCAGGGTGCGCAGCGGTTGGGGATGGGTCGGGAGTTGTACGGTGCGTTTCCGGTGTTCGCGGAGGCGTTCGACGCGGTGCTGGCGGAGTTGGATGCCAGGCTGGGTGTGAGCCTGCGTGAGGTGGTGTGGGGTGAGGACGCTGATCTGCTGAATCAGACGATGTTCGCCCAGGCCGGCCTGTTCGCGGTCGAGACGGCCCTGTTCCGGTTGTTGGAGTCGTGGGGGGTGCGTCCGGACTTCCTGGTGGGTCATTCCGTCGGGGAGATCGCGGCGGCGCATGTCTCGGGGGTGTTGTCCCTGACCGATGCGGCTGAACTTGTGGTGGCTCGTGGTCGGTTGATGCAGGCGTTGCCGTCGGGTGGGTCGATGGTGGCGGTGGAGGCGACGGAGGCGGAGGTTCTTCCGCTCCTGAACGACGCGGTGGGCATTGCCGCGGTTAATGGTCCGCGTTCCGTTGTTGTTTCGGGTGCGGAGTCGGCGGTTGCTGATCTGGTGGGGAAGTTTGCTGGTCAGGACCGCAGGTCGAGTGTGTTGCGGGTGTCGCATGCGTTCCATTCGCCGTTGATGGAGCCGATGTTGGCGGAGTTCGGTGCCGTGGTGGCCGGGCTGACGTTCGGCGCCCCGTCCATCCCGGTGGTGTCGGGTGTTTCCGGGGATCTGTCGGAGGGGTGGGGTTCGGCGGAGTACTGGGTGCGGCA
>NZ_JBHXUW010000117.1:0-8020 GCF_042672475.1 Streptomyces sp. NPDC127177 | reverse complement strand
CGACCCGGATTCTCCGCCTGCGCCGCCCGCACCAACCCCCACACCGGCGCCTGACACACATCCACCCCCACATCCCCACCCACCGACACAGCACCCCGCGTCACCACCACCAACGGACCCACCCCACCACCCACAAGCCACCCCTGAACCGCCTCCAACACCCCACCCAAAACCGAACGAACCCCCACCACCGGATCCACCCCCACCGGCACCACCGGCACCTCAAACACCACCGGAACCACCCCACCAACACCAGCACCAACACCAGCACCAGCACCAGCACCAGCACCCAACGACCGCCACACCACCTCATGCAACCCACCACCCCCAACCGAACCACCCAACTGCTCCACCGACACCGGACGCGACACCAGTGCTCCGACGCTGAGAACAGGCTGACCGACGCCATCGGACACGAGGACCGACACGCTGTCCTGCCCCGCCGGCGCGATCCGGACGCGGAGCGTCGACGCGCCTGCGGCGTGCAGGGCGACGTTGGTCCAGGCAAAGGGCAGGACCGTGGACTGGTCGGTCTGCGAACCGTCGTCGATGAGTGCCACATGCATCGCCGCGTCGAGCAGCGCTGGGTGCAGACCGAAGCGAGCGGCGTCGCCGTGGGCGGACTCGGGGAGCGCGACCTCCGCGTACAGCTCCTCACCAGAGGTCCAGGCCGCCTTGAGCCCCTGGAAAACCGGACCGTATCCGTATCCACGCTCGGACAGCAGGTCGTAGGCACCCGCCACGTCCACCTCCGTGGCACCTGCCGGAGGCCACTCGGTCAGACCTGACGCCGGAGCGGCCGCGCCCTGAGCGAGGATGCCTTCCGCATGACGCGTCCACTGGACAGCGCCCGTGCTCTCGTTGCGCGAGTGGACGCTGACCGAGCGTCGCCCCGATGCGTCGGCGGCTCCGACGGCCACCTGCATCGCGACGCCGCCCTGCTCAGGCACTACAAGGGGTGCCTGAAGCGTGAGCTCCTCCAGCAAATCGCACCCCACCTCGTCACCCGCTCTGACGGCCAGCTCGACGAAGGCTGTCCCAGGCAGCAGCACACTCCCCAGTACGCCGTGGTCGGCGAGCCACGGCTGAGTCGCCAGGGACAACCGTCCGGTCAACACCATTTCGTCCGACTCGGCCAGCGCGACGGCTGCGCCGAGAAGTGGGTGGTCGGTGGTGCCCAGGCCGAGTTGGCCGGGGTCGTTGCCGCCGAGCTCCGACTCCATCCAGTACCGCTCACGCTGGAAGGCATAAGTCGGCAGATCGACACGGCGAGCACCCGAACCCTCGTAGAACCCGGCCCAGTCGACCGGCACTCCGCCCACGTGCAGCTCACCCAGTGCCGTAACAGCCGTGGATACCTCCGCACGGCCCTTGCGTACCACCGGAACGAAGACCGCGCTCTCCGCATCCACCGACTGCTGAGCCATCCCACTCAGCACACCGTCCGGGCCCACCTCGACAAACGACGTCACCCCACGCGACGCGACGAACGACACCGCATCCGCGAACCGCACCGCCTCCCGCACATGCCGCACCCAGTACTCCGCCGAACCCCACCCCTCCGACAGATCCCCGGAAACACCCGACACCACCGGGATGGACGGGGCGCCGAACGTCAGCCCCGCGACCACCGCACCGAACTCCGCCAACATCGGCTCCATCAACGGCGAATGGAACGCATGCGACACCCGCAACACACTCGACCGACGGTCCTGCGCCTCGAACACCGAAACAAGCTCAGCAACCGCCGACTCCGTGCCCGAAACAACCACCGAACGCGGACCATTAACCGCCGCGATACCGACTTCATCGTTCAGGAGCGGAAGAACCTCCGCCTCCGTCGCCTCCACCGCCACCATCGACCCACCCGACGGCAACGCCTGCATCAACCGACCACGCGCCACCACCAACTCAGCCGCATCGGTCAAGGACAACACCCCCGAGACATGCGCCGCCGCGATCTCACCGACGGAATGACCCACCAAGAAGTCCGGACGCACCCCCCACGACTCCAACAACCGGAACAACGCCGTCTCCACCGCGAACAGGCCGGCCTGGGCGAACATCGTCCCGTTCAGCAGCTCGGCATCCTCACCCCACACCACCTCACGCAGACCCACACCCAACCGCACATCCAACTCCACCAACACCGCGTCGAACGCCTCCGCGAACACCGGAAACGCACCGTACAACTCACGGCCCATCCCCAACCGCTGCGCACCCTGCCCCGTGAACAGGAACGCCGTAGCACCCGCCGGCCTCACCGACCCCCGCACCACAAACGGCGACGACCCACCCTCAGCCAGCGCAGACAATCCCCGGACCAGTTCCTCACGATCCGCAGCCGCCACCACCGCACGACGCTCCAGCACCGCACGCGACACCGCCGACGAAAACCCCACATCAACCAGCTCAGGCCCAGCAGCCTTCACCCGCTCCAGCAACCGCGACGCCTGCGCCGACAACCCCTCATCACTCCGCGCCGACAACACCACCGGAACCACCGGCAACTCAACAGAGTCGACCGCCTCCGGCTCCTCCACCACCGGCGCCTGCTCCACAATCACATGCGCATTCGTCCCACTCAGACCGAACGACGACACACCCACCCGCCGCGGACGATCCCGCACCGGCCACGCACGCGACTCCGTCAACAACTCCACCGCACCCGCATCCCAATCCACCTGCGGCGTCGGCACATCCACATGCAACGTCCTCGGCAACACACCATGCCGAATCGCCTGCACCGCCTTAATCACACCACCCACACCAGCAGCCGCCTGACTATGACCCAGATTCGACTTCAACGACCCCAACCACAACGGATCACCCTCCGGACGCCCCTGCCCATACGTCGCCAACAACGCCTGCGCCTCAATCGGATCACCCAACCGAGTCCCCGTACCGTGCGCCTCCACCAAATCCACCTGGTCGGACGAGATCTGGGCATCAGCCAGCGCTGCACGGATCACCCGCTGCTGCGACGGGCCGTTCGGAGCCGTCAGCCCGTTGCTCGCACCGTCCTGATTCACCGCACTCCCCCGCAGCACGGCAAGCACCGGGTGCCCGTTGGCGCGAGCGTCGGAGAGCTTCTCCAGGAGCAGGACGCCGGCCCCCTCCGACCAGCTGGTGCCATCGGTAGAACCTGCGAATGACTTGCAGCGGCCGTCCCTCGACAGGCCGCCCTGCCTGCTGAACTCCACGAAGACCTCAGGCGTCGACATGACTGCCACGCCGCCCGCCAGCGCCATCGAGCACTCGCCCGAACGCAGCGCCTGGGCCGCCAGGTGCAGAGCCACCAGCGAGGACGAGCACGCGGTGTCGAGCGTCATCGACGGTCCTTCGAAGCCGAAGACGTAGGAGACCCGGCCGGATGCGATGGAGCCCGTGGCGCTGTTGTGCGCGTAGTCGTGGTACATCATTCCGGCGAACACGCCGGTTTTGCTGCCCTTCAGTGTGGCGGGATCGATTCCCGCCCGCTCGAACACCTCCCACGAGCATTCCAGCAGGAGTCGCTGCTGCGGGTCCATGATCAGCGCCTCGTTCGGGCTGATACCGAAGGGGGCGGGGTCGAACGTGTCCGCAGCGTGCAGGAAGCCGCCCTGGTTGACGTAGCTGGTGTTCTGCCGCTCGCCCGCCGGATCGTAGAGAGCTTCGACGTTCCAGCCGCGGTTCGCGGGGAATTCGGAAATGGCGTCCACGCCGTCGTCCACCAGCTGCCACAGAGCCTCCGGTGTTTCGACGCCTCCCGGAAAGCGGCAGCTCATCGACACGATGGCGATGGGCTCACGAGCCACGGACGACAGCTTTCGGTTCTGGGCCCGCAGACGGTCGTTCTCCTTGAGCGACGCCCGCAGCGCGGCAACCAGCTTCTCGTCGGAATTACTCATCGCGGCTCTCACATTCCCTGTGTCGCGTCGTCAAGACCAGAACCTTCGAGCGCCATGCTGATCAGACTCTCGGCATCCATCGCATCGATCGAATCGGCCGACGTCGCTTCTGCGTCGGAGGTCGATTCGACCGTGTCCTCGTGAGCTTCGGCGAGTTCGAAGAGGACCTCCATCAGTCCCGCATCCTTCAGCCGGCTCAGCGGAATTCCCTGCAGAATGCGCCGGATCCGTTCCTCGCCCGCGGCCTCCTCGCCCGTCGGGGAGTCAGGCCGCAGTTCCTCTGCGAGGTACTGCGCGAGTGCGCGCGCATTCGGATAGTCGAAGACCAAAGTGGCAGGCGGACGCAGACCCGTGGCCTGCGCGAGGCTGTTGCGGAATTCCACCGCCGCAAGCGAATCGAACCCCAGTTCCTTGAAGGCCCGGTCCGGGTCGATGGCCGAGGGCCCGGAGAACCCGAGGATCGCGGCTGCCTGGGCGCGTACCAGATCGAGTCCCTGTTCCTCACGCTCTTCGTCGGACAGTGCGGCCAGGCGCCGGCGGAAGGCTGCGGCCCCGGTGGACGAGGTGTCGGCCGCTCGGCGCACATCCGTCCTGACCAGCCCTCGGAACAGGTCAGGCAGATCGTCCGGACCCGGCGCTCCCGGTCCTGTGAGATCGAGTCGCATGGTGACCTGCGCGGCGGATCCGGATGTTTCGGCAGCGTCAAAGAGCGCTGTGCCTTCCTTGTCCGACAGCGGCACGATGCCGGTCCGGCGCATCCGCTCCGAGTCGGCGGTCTGTAGCCCGTCCGCCATCCCTCCTTCGACCCACGGCCCCCAGGCGAGGGACTGTGCGGGGAGTCCTTCTGCCTCGCGGTACGTGGCCAGCGCGTCCAGGAACGCGTTCGCCGCGGCGTAGTTCCCCTGGCCCGGATTGCCGATCACCCCGGCAGCCGAGGAGAAGAGAACGAAGGCGGCGAGGTCCAGGCCCCGTGTCAGCTCGTGCAGGTTCAGTGCGCCGTCCACCTTCGGACGGAGCACCGCCGACACCCGTTCCGGCGTCAGCGAACCGATCACTCCGTCATCCAGCGTCCCGGCCAGATGCACCACCCCCACCAACGGGCGATCCGCCGGAATGGCCCCCAACACCCTTTCCAGAGAGCCTCGTTCAGCGACATCACACGCCTCCACGATGACCTCGGCGCCTCGGTCGGCCAACTCCTCGACCAGTTCCCTGGCACCCTCGGCGTTGCCACCATGACGGCTCGTCAAGACCAATCGCCGCACTCCGCGCTCCATCACGAGGTGACGCGCGAACACCCGGCCCAGCGTTCCCGTGCCGCCTGTCAGCAGCACCGTCCCGGCAGGGTCGAACTCCACGCCGGACCTGTCACCGGCAGGGGGCACTGCGCGCTGCAGCCTGCCCACGTGCGCCCGGCCATCGCGCACGACCACCTGGGACTCGTCCAGTGCCACCAGCCGGGCCACGTCCGCAAGATCGTCGAGCTCACCGTCCAGCAGCACCACGCGCCCGGGATTCTCCGACTGAACCGACCGCACCAGCCCCCACACAGCAGCACCGGCCACATCCGCCAGACCCTCACCCGGCAACGCCACGGCACCCACCGTCCGCACCACCAGACGAGCCCCCGCGAACCGCTCATCAACCAGCCACTCCTGCACCACCCCCAACACCTCACACACCGCATCCCGCACACCAACCGCAGAACCAACCCCCACCCCACCAACACGCACCGAATCAAACACCACCACATCCGGCACCACATCCAGCACCACATCCGACGAACTCGGCAGATCGGCCCAGTTGCCGACAACCCGCCCGTCCGACGTGCCCGCAGCGGGCAGCGCCACCTCGGGCCACTCAACGCTGAACAGAGACCCCCACGCGCCGGACTCGGCCGCCGCGCGCCGCTCCCCGTCCACCGAGCGCAGCGCGAGCGAGTCCACCGACGCCACCACGTCACCACCGGCATCGGCCAGCACCACCGAGACCCGGCCCTCACCCACCACCGAGACCCGGACACGCACCACCGACGCACCCACCACACCCAACGACACACCCGACCACGCGAACGGCAACGCCGCCCCCTCACCCACCGCACCCGACAACGCCACCCCATGCAACGCGGCATCGAACAACGCCGGGTGCAGGGCGTAGGTTCCGGACTCCGTGCCCTCGGGGAGGCCCACCTCGGCGAAGACGTGATCGTCGGTCCGCCAGGCTCCGCTCAGTCCGCGGAAGGCAGGCCCGTAGCGCAGACCCGCCTCCGCCATTCCGTCGTAGAACCCGTCCAGGTCCACGGGCTCCGCACCGGCCGGGGGCCACTGCCCGGAGACCCAGTCCGCATCCTGGGTGTCAGGCCCACCAGCAGGGGCGGCGACGAGCGAACCTGTGGCGTGACGCACCCAGGACAGATCCGTCGCCTCACCTCGCGAGTGAACGGTCACCGGCCGCCGGCCGGAGTCGTCAGGGGAACCGACGGCGACCTGGAGAGCGACGCCGCCATGCTCCGGGAGCACCAGCGGCGCTTCCAGGGTCAGCTCTTCCAACCTGGAGCAGCCGACCTCGTCCGCTGCCCTCAGCACCAGTTCCACGAAACCCGTACCGGGGAAGAGCGTGGCATCTCCGACAGCGTGGTCGGCGAGCCAGAGGTGCGACCCGGTGGACAGGCGGCCGGTCAGCACCACGCTGTCCGCGTCGGGCGAGGAAAGCACGGCACTCAGGATGGGGTGCTCGACGGACTCCTGCCCGATGGATTCGACGTCCGCGCCGTGCTGCTCGCCGACGATCCAGTAGTTCTGGTGCTGGAAGGCGTAGGTCGGCAGATCGACACGGCGAGCACCCGAGCCCTCGTAGAACCTGGCCCAGTCGACCGGCACTCCGCCCACGTGCAGCTGGCCCAGTGCAGTAACAGCCGTGGATACCTCCGCACGGCCCTTGCGTACCACCGGAACGAAGACCGCACTCTCCGCATCCACCGACTGCTGAGCCATCCCACTCAGCACACCGTCCGGGCCCACCTCGACAAACGACGTGACGCCACGCGACGCGACGAACGACACCGCGTCGGCGAACCGCACCGCCTCCCGCACATGCCGCACCCAGTACTCCGCCGAACCCCACCCCTCCGACACATCCCCGGAAACACCCGACACCACCGGGATCGACGGGGCACCGAACTCCAGCCCCGCGACCACCGCACCGAACTCCGCCAACATCGGCTCCATCAAAGGCGAATGGAACGCATGCGACACCCGCAACACACTCGACCGACGCCCCTGACCAGCAAACTTCCCCACCAGATCAGCAACCGCCGACTCCGCACCCGAAACAACAACGGAACGCGGACCATTGACCGCGGCGATACCGACTTCGTCGTTCAGGAGCGGAAGAACCTCCGCCTCCGTCGCCTCCACCGCCACCATCGACCCACCCGACGGCAACGCCTGCATCAACCGACCACGCGCCACGACAAGTTCAGCCGCATCGGTCAGGGACAACACACCAGCGACATGCGCCGCCGCGATCTCACCCACCGAATGACCCACCAGGAAATCCGGACGTACCCCCCACGACTCCAGCAGACGGAACAGGGCCGTCTCGACCGCGAACAGGCCGGCCTGGGCGAACATCGTCTGATTCAGCAGATCAGCATCCTCACCCCACACCACCTCACGCAGGCTCACACCCAGCCTGGCATCCAACTCCGCCACGACCGCATCGAACACCTCCGCGAACACCGGGAAGGCCCCGTACAGCTCGCGGCCCATCCCCAACCGCTGCGCACCCTGACCCGTGAACAAAAACGCCGTCCCACCGGCCGGCCGCACCGACCCCCGCACCACCAAAGACGACGACCCACCCTCAGCCAGCGCGGTCAGACCAGCCACCAACTCCTCACGATCCGCAGCCGCCACCACCGCACGACGCTCCAGCACCGCACGCGACACCACCGACGAAAACCCCACATCGACCAGCTCAGGCCCAGCAGCCTTCACCCGCTCCAACAACGCCGACGCCTGACCCGACAACCCCGCATCACTCCGCGCCGACAACACCACCGGAACCACCGGCAACTCAACAGAGTCGACCGCCTCCGGCTCCTCCACCACCGGCGCCTGCTCCACAAT
>NZ_JBHXUW010000116.1:0-8275 GCF_042672475.1 Streptomyces sp. NPDC127177 | reverse complement strand
ATACTGGGATTGAACCAGTGACCTCTTCCGTGTCAGGGAAGCGCTCTCCCGCTGAGCTAATCGCGCAGGGTGACCCTGCGTGTACTGCGTGCGCGATACTGGGATTGAACCAGTGACCTCTTCCGTGTCAGGGAAGCGCTCTCCCGCTGAGCTAATCGCGCGGGGGTCCTTGCGGACCGGTGGACGATACTGGGATTGAACCAGTGACCCCTTCCGTGTCAGGGAAGTGCTCTCCCGCTGAGCTAATCGTCCTTGGAGGTGGAGACGGGATTTGAACCCGTGTAGACGGCTTTGCAGGCCGTTGCCTCGCCTCTCGGCCACTCCACCAGGGATGGGGGTTCGGGAAGATCCCCCACCTTCTGCGAGCGGACGACCAGGTTCGAACTGGCGACCTCAACCTTGGCAAGGTTGCGCTCTACCAACTGAGCTACGTCCGCTTGTCGGTTCCGGTTCACTTGCGCGTCCCGGCGACGTGATGAACTCTAGCGGATTCCGGGGCCAGTACAAAAACGCGTTTGTGCAGCGTGCTGAGGTGCACTCGCCCCGGCGCAGGTCACCGTGGGCCGTCCTAGACTCACCGGCGTGCACGCCCTTGCCCCCATGGCCCGCTTCGGCGGCCTCGTCGCCTCCGATCTGCAGGATGTCACCAGCGACCCCGCAGCTCTCGAATCGTCCGGCTTCTGGGCCGTATGTGCCGATTTCGAGGGCCGTCTCGTCTGCGCCCGCTTCGCCACCGTACGCACCGCCGCGGTGCCCGCGCCGGTGCCGGGTGCCTGGCGCGGGCCGGCCGCCGGTGACTGGAGCTCCTCCCTGGACCGCGCCGCGTACATCGCGGGTGTGCGTCGCATCCGTGAGCACATCGCGGCGGGCGAGGTCTACCAGGCCAACCTCTGCCGGGTGATGACGGCCCGGCTGCCCGATCCGGCCGCCGCGGACGTGGACGCACTCACCGCGCTGCTGGCGCGCGGCAACCCCGCCCCCTACGCGGGAACGATCCGGCTGCCCGCGCACGGCGTGGAGATCGCGACCGCTTCCCCCGAGCTCTTCCTCCGTAGGGACGGCCGCACGGTCGAGTCCGGGCCGATCAAGGGCACCGGCCGGACCGAGGACGATCTGCTGGAGAAGGACCACGCCGAGAACGTGATGATCGTCGACCTGGTCCGCAACGATCTGGGACGGGTCTGCGCCACCGGATCGGTCGGAGTCCCCGCCCTCTGCGCGGTCGAGGAACACCCGGGCCTGGTCCATCTCGTCTCCACCGTGCGCGGCCTCCTGGCCGAGGGGGCCGGCTGGCCGGAACTCCTCGCCGCCGCCTTTCCGCCCGGTTCGGTCACGGGCGCCCCGAAGTCCAGCGCGCTGAGGATCATCGGAGAGCTGGAGACGGCCCCGCGCGGACCGTACTGCGGGGGCATCGGCTGGGTGGACGCCGACCGGGCCACGGCCTCGCTCGCCGTGGGCATCCGCACCTTCTGGGCCGACCGCTCCGCGGGCGCCCCGGTCCTGCGGTTCGGCACCGGTGCGGGCATCACCTGGGGGTCGGATCCGGAACGTGAATGGGACGAGACCGAACTCAAGGCGTCCAGGCTGCTCGCGGTAGCGTCGGGCGTATACGAAGCAACCGGAAGGACCGCACCATGAAGATCTGGGTCAACGGCGAACTGCGGGCCGCCGATGACGCCCGGGTGTCCGTGCTCGACCACGGGCTCACCGTCGGCGACGGCATCTTCGAGACGGTCAGGACCAACCACGGCAGTCCCTTCGCGCTCACCCGGCACCTCGACCGGCTGGCCCGCTCCGCCCGGGGCCTCGGCCTTCCGGCGCCCGACCGGGACGAGGTGCGCCGGGCCTGCGCCGCCGTCATCGAGGCCAACCCCGTCCCGCTCGGCCGGCTCCGGATCACGTACACCGGAGGCATCTCGCCGCTCGGCTCCGACCGCGGCACCGCCGGACCCGGACTGGTCGTCGCCCTCGGCGAGGTCACACGCCGCCCGGACACCACGGCGGTCATCACCGTCCCGTGGACGCGCAACGAACGCGGCGCGCTCAGCGGCCTCAAGACCACCTCGTACGCGGAGAACGTCGTCGCGCTCGCCCGCGCCCACGAGCGGGGCGCCTCCGAGGCCCTCTTCGCCAACACCGTCGGGCAGCTCTGCGAAGGCACCGGGTCCAACGTCTTCGTCGTACTCGACGGGCAGCTGCACACCCCGCCCGTCGCCTCCGGCTGCCTGGCCGGGATCACCCGCGCGCTGGCCGTGGAGTGGACCGGGGCGCAGGAGACCGAGCTGCCCTTCGACGTCCTGGAACGCGCCGAGGAGATCTTCCTGACCTCCACCCTGCGCGACATCCAGGCGGTCCACCGGGTCGACGGCAGGGAACTGCCCGGCGTACCCGGCCCGGTGACCGCCAAGGCGATGCGAGTCTTCGACGAGCGCGCCGGCAACGACCTGGACCCGTAGCGTCCTTCGGTACGGCCGCCGCCAAAAGCGGATGACTGCTCCGCGTACGGGGGATACAAATCCCCTGATGACCACGACACTCCGGCCGTCCGGGCCGATCCAGCCAGGCGCCGACGGCGCACAGGAGCGCGCGTACGACGTGTGCGACAACGGGCGGCCCGTCGGGGCCGTCGAGATCGGCACCGAGCCGGGGTCGGCCGGAGCGACGGGCCGGTTGCGGGGACTGCGGATCGACGAGCCCGTCCGCCGTCGCGGCCGGGGCACCATCGCCGTCCTCGCCGCCGAAGAGGTCCTGCGCGGCTGGGGCTGCACCCAGGTGCTCACCGATGTCGCGGCCGACGACACCGCGGGACAGCGGCTCACCGGAGCGCTCGGCTACACCGAGCGCAGCAGGAACATGATCAAGTCGCTGCCGTCCGTTCCCCCGGCCCTGGCCGACGGGCTCACCGCGCGGCCGATGACCCCCGGGGAGTTCGAGCGCTGGGAGGACGGCGCCGTCGCCGCGTACGCGGACAGCCTCGTCACCCGCGGCACCTCGCGGGAGGCCGCGCTCGGGATCGCCCGGACCTCCCACGCCCGGCACCTGCCGGACGGCCTGGCCACCGAGGGCGCCCATCTGCACCTGGTGCTCCACGACGGGGAGCGCGTGGGGTACGTCTGGGTGGCGCGGTTCGAGATGCACCCGGGCCTCCTCGTCGGCTACGTGTTCGACGTGGAGGTGCGGCAGGAGTTCCGCGGCCGGGGGTACGGGCGGGCGCTGATGCTCCAGGCGGAGCGGATCGCCCTCGCGGCGGGCGAGGAGCGACTGGGCCTGCATGTGGTCACGGCCAACACGACCGCGGTCCGCCTGTACGAGTCGCTGGGCTACGAGCCGACCCGGTACAACCTGGCGAAACAGCTGTAGACGGCCCGCCCCGGCACTGCGCTTGCCGACGCTGTGCTGCTCGCCCCCGGCGCTGCCTGCCCCCGGCGCGGCCTGCCCCCGGTGCTGCCCGCGCCCGGCGCGGCCTGCCCCCGGTGCTGCCCGTGCCCGGCGCGGCCTGCCCCCGGTGCTGCCCGCGCCCGGCGCGGCCTGCCCCGGCATTGCGCTTGCCGACGCTGCGTGCCCCGGCACAGCCCTGCGCTGTCCGCCCCGGCACAGCGCTCGCCGGCGCTGCCTCCCGGGCGCTGTGCTGCCCGCGCCCCGCGCTGCCCGCCGCCGGCACTGAGCTTGCCCGCCCCGTGCCGCCCGCCGGGCCGTGCCCGCCCTCGCCCCCCGGCGCCGACGCCGCCGCTCAGCCCTGCTCGGCGAGCAGCCGGTCGGCGATCTCCTCGATGCGCTCGCGCAGCCCTTCCTGGCTCTTGCCGCCGTCCAGCCGCTCCCCGCCGATCACATAGGTCGGCGTGCCGGTGACCCCGATCGCCTTGCCCTCGGCCTGGTCGGCGTCGACGATCAGCATGTGCCGGCCGTCGATCAGGGCGGTGTCGAACTCCTCGGCATCCAGACCGAGTTCCCCGGCCAGCTCGATCAGCAACGGCTCGCCGGTGCGACCGAGGTCGGCGGTGCGGGCGAGCACGGCCTCGATGTACGGCCAGTCCTTGCCCTGCACCGCCGCCTCCTCGGCGGCCTGCGCGGCGGCGTAGGCGTGCTTGTGCTTCTCCAGCGGGAAGTGCCGCAGCCGCACCTCGATCCGGTCGCCGTACCGTGCCCGCAGGGCTTGCACATCGGTGAGGGCGTGGTGGCAGTCGGGGCACTGGAGCTCGCACCAGACGTCGAGGACGACCGGCGCTGCTGCGGGGGTGGAATCACTCATGGGACCAGTCTCCCAGGGCGTACGGCGGAGCCCCTACCTGGCACCGGGCGGGTGCGGGCTGATGCCCGGCAGCCCGCCCGGGACGGCACCTGCGGAGGATCCCGGCCCTGATATGTCCCTGATGTGGGCCCCGGGCGTGGCCCCGGGCCCGTCGGCAGGTGCAGGATGGAAGGGACGTTTCCCCTGCGCCTGGAGGCACCGATGCTTGCCGAGACCATTTGTTCCGCGGCGTCCGCGGCGGGCCTGGGCATCGCCGCCGTCACGGCGTACCGGAAGCGCTTCCTCGCCGCGACCAGGATCGCGGCCTACTCCCTGGTCCCGGTCGGCCTGGTGCTGACCGGTGTCGTCAAGTGGGTGTCGGACATCGCGTTCAAGCCGAGCGTCTGGCTGGGCTTCGGCCTGCTGGGGGTGGCGTGGCTGCTGTTCATCACGACCCGCGCGATCGAACGACGCGGTGGCGGCACCCGCAAGGAACGCAAGGCGGCCGCCCGTGCCGGGCGGAACGACGCGGTGGCGCCGGCCGCCTCCGCCCCCTCGCTCGGGGTGGGAGGGGCCCCGGCGGCCCAGCCGCAGCAGCGGGAGCAGCCGAAGAAGCAGGCCGCGGGCGGATCGGGCGACGACTTCAGCGATATCGAGGCCATTCTGAAGAAGCACGGCATCTGACCGGCTGGCCACACCGTCCCGCAACCGTCCCGCAGCGCCGGTACCTCGACCCTATGAATCGATTCAGCCAAGATCCTTGACGCTGTTCGGGGATGAGGCTAGCGTCCCGAACGGGGTTGAATCAATTCACTCACGCCCGTCCGTACGATGGGGTGACGCCGCTGGACCAGTGCGGCCAAGGGCACCAGTGGGGCAGGACAAGTGGCGCGTGTGGCAGGGATCAAGGATGTGGCCCGGCAGGCCGGCGTCTCCGTGGGCACGGTCTCCAATGTGATCAACCGGCCGGAGGCCGTACTTCCCGAGACCCGGGCGCGGGTGCTGGCGGCCATCGAGGAGCTCGGCTACGTCCGCAGCGAGTCCGCCCGCCAGCTCAGGGCGGGACGCAGCCGCATCATGGCCCTCCTCGTCCTGGACATGGGCAACCCCTTCTTCGTCGACGTCGCCCGCGGCGCCGAGCGCGCCGCACGGCAGGCCGGCCTCGGCGTCATGGTCTGCAACAGCGGCCAGAGCCCCGCGGAGGAGGCCGAGTACCTCGGCCTCTTCGCGGAGCAGCGCGTGTGCGGCGTACTGGTCACACCGGCCGACGCGACCGGCCGCAACCTCGAGTCCTTCAGCCGCCACCGGATCCCCTACGTCCTCGTCGACCGGGTCGCCTCCGGCACCGGCACCTGCGCGGTCTCCGTCGACGACGTACGGGGCGGCGCCCTGGCCGTCGGTCACCTCATCTCCGCCGGGCACCGCTCGGTGGCGTACGTCAGCGGCCCAGGGGACCTGCACCAAATCAGGGACCGCCGCACGGGCGCGCTGACCGCCCTGGCCGAGGCGGGCCTGGACCCCGAGTCACTCGTCGAGATCCCGTCCGACCGGCTGGACGTGGCCGCGGGGCGCGACGCCGGAGCCCGGCTGCTCGGCCTGGTACCCCGCCCCACCGCGGTGTTCTGCGCGAACGACCTGCTCGCCCTCGGGGTGCTCCAGGCGCTGTACGCCGCCGGGGTACGGGTGCCGCAGGACATCGCCATCGTCGGATACGACGACATCGAATTCGCAGCCGCCGCTGCCGTACCGCTCACCTCGGTCCGCCAGCCCGCGGTCGTGATGGGCCGGATGGCCGCCGAACTCCTGCTGGAGGAGGCGGACGACGAGGACGGCAACCACGAGCACCGCAGCGTCGTGCTCCAGCCGGAACTCGTCGTGCGCGCGTCGAGCTCCACGCCCCGCTGAGGACCCGCCCGCCCCGTCGCCCTCTCCGCAGGCCCGTCCCTGCGCCTTCCGCTCCCTCCAGCTGCCCGAAACGGAGATGCCGTGTCCCTTTTCGACCTGCCCCTGGATCAACTCCGCTCCTACCGGCCCGAGCCCGGTGAACCGGACGACTTCGACACCTTCTGGCGGCGCACCCTCGACGAGGCGGCTACACATCCGCTGGATGCCGAATTCACTCCGTACGACGCGGCGTTGGGCAACGTCGACACCCACGACGTGTCGTTCGCCGGCTGGAGCGGCCACCGAATACGTGCCTGGCTCAACGTGCCCGCCGGGGCCGAGGGCCCCCTGCCCACCGTCGTCCACTACCTCGGATACGGCGGCGGCCGCGGGCTGCCGCACGACCACCTGGTGTGGCCCGCCGCCGGCTGGGCCACCCTGCTGGTGGACACCCGGGGCCAGGGGGCCGTCAACAGCAACTCACCGGGCTCAACCCCCGACCCGGACGGCGGCCGCAATCCGCAGTCGCCCGGCTTCATGACGCGCGGCATCCTCGACCCCGAGACGTACTACTACCGGCGGGTGTTCACCGACGCGGTACGCGCCGTCGATGTGGCCCGGGCCCACCCGGCCGTCGACCCCGACCGGATCGCCGTGCACGGCGGCAGCCAGGGCGGTGGCATCGCGCAGGCGGTGGCCGGGCTCAGCCCCCATGTGCGGGCCGCGCTCATCGACGTACCGTTCCTCACGCACTACCGGCGCGCCGTCGAGATCACCGACCAGGATCCGTACAGGGAGATCGTCCGCTTCCTCTCCGCCCAACACGGCGTGTCCGAGCAGGTGTTCCGGACCCTCTCGTACTTCGACGGCATCAGCTTCGCCGCCCGTGCGACGGCGCCGGCGCTCTACTCGGTGGCCCTCATGGACACCGTCTGCCCGCCGTCCACCGTCTTCGCCGCCTACAACCACTGGGCGGGCCCCAAGGAGATCGAGGTCTACCCCTGGAACAACCACGAGGGCGGCGGCTCGGTCCAGCGAGGGGTGCAGCTGCGCATGCTGCGCGACCTGGGCTGACCGGCGGGGGAGTGCGCCGCGGTCCGAATATGTGACGGGAAACCGCACGCCGGACCGATTCCGGTCACCACGGGAGGGTTGAACTCCCGTTACGAAAACGCGTGTTGATCACCAACGTGGGCCGGGCTGCGTCATGATCGTCCCGAGATGGTGGACACCTCCCGGGGCGATGCCCCCGCACCCCCCGCCGAAGAGCCGCGTGGCTGCCTCTTCGCGCTTTCCCAGCCCCCTCTGATGATCTTCCTCGCGGTGATCGGCGGCCTGCTGCTGATGGCCGCGTTGCACGATCTCTTCGTGCTGTGAGCGGTCAGCCCGCCGCTTCCCTGCGGCGCGCCCGGTACGCGGCGACGTGCAAGCGGTTACCGCAGGTGCGGCTCGAACAGTAGCGGCGGGAGCGGTTGCGGGAGAGGTCGACGAAGGCGCGCCGGCAGTCCGGCGCCTCGCAGCGCCGCAGCCGCTCCGTCTCGCCCGCCACGATGATGAACGCGAGCGCCATGCCGCAGTCGGCGGCCAGGTGGTCGGCGATGGAGGCGTCCGGCGCGAAGTAGTGCACGTGCCAGTCGTAGCCGTCGTGGTCGCTGAGCTGAGGTGTGGTGCCCGCAGCGGCCACCAGGGAATTGACGAGCGAGGCGGCGGCCCGGGCGTCGGACGCGGCGAAGACCTCCGCGAACCGTGCCCGCACGTCGTGCACGGCGCGCAGGTCCTTCTCGTCGAGTTCGTTCACCCCGCTCACCCGGTGGCGCGCGGCGAACGCGTGGAGCGCGGGGACGTCCTCGATCCCGTCGGCCGGCCCGGCGGCCGGTGACCCGTCCTCCGGCTGTGCGCTCTCGGGCGCGGTGTTCACCAGATCGACCACCGTCTCGAGGGCGATCCGGGTGTCGTGGGGGATCAGCACGCTTTCGCTCCCTGGCCTCCGGCGGGCGGGGCGCCCGCCGATGCCGGCTGACTCTACTGGCTCGATGGCGACATCCGGCCCCGGCCGGATCAGGTCCGTCCGGCGATCGAGGGCACCTCCGACGCGGCCGCCGGGAGGCCCGCGGTCCGCGCACGGGCCCCGGCGGAGGACGCGGACCGGCGCCGTCCCCACGG
>NZ_JBHXUW010000115.1:0-8708 GCF_042672475.1 Streptomyces sp. NPDC127177 | reverse complement strand
GGCCCGGGAGGCGCCTCAGCCGTATGCGCGTGTGCCGGAGGGCGTCAGCCGTTCGGCTGGGCCGAGTCGGAGGCCGCGTCGGTCGGGGTGACCGCGTCGCTCTCCGAGGCCGAGCCGGCCGGGGTGCCGGCGTTGTCGGACGCCGAGCCGGTCGGGGTGGCCTTGGCCGAGTCAGACGGCTTCGGCGTCGCCTTCGGCGGAGCCGGGACGGAGCTGGGGCCGAAGCCCGCGAAGTAGCTCTTGGCCGGGACGACACTGGCGCCCAGCGGGATGTCGCCGGACTCGCTGAACTTGAAGACCAGGTTCTGCACGTTGCCGTTCTGCGTGGCCTCGGAGCCGTTCTCGATCACGGCGGCCGCGTTGTCCTTGCCGCCGAGGGTCACATGGCCGCCGGCCGGGACGACGACCGGTCCCGAGCCCTTGGCGGCGTGCAGCTGCACGGGCGCGCTGGTGCCGGCCAGGGCGATGGAGTCGAGGGTCTCGGCCTTGGTGCCGTTGTTGAACAGCGTGGCGGTCACGACCGCCGGACCCTTGGCGTCGCGGTCCGGCTGGGTGACCACGTTGGCGTTCTGGATCTTGATGGTGCCGACCGATGTGGCGGCGTTGTCGGGCCTGACCTCGAGTGTCTGCGCGTTCTTGCCCGCACCACATGCGGAGAGCGCGGCGATCGAGAACACGATGGCAGTGGCGGCGAGGGCGCCGTGTCGAAGGCTGCGGCTCACGGCGGCGGCATCTCCTTGAACGAGCGGACTTACGGACGGGTCGGGCGAGCGGTGTCGAAGTCGCCCCAAGGGTGTGTCAGCGTCAGGTTACCGAGCCGCCCCAGCCGCCCCGCACCCGACCCGCCCCCGGGCGCCCAGGGGATCGCGGCCGTGCCCGGCGGCGATGATTCGCACGCCGTTCACATAACACGCTTGATCAATTCCGCCGCACGTTCGGCCCGCGCTTCCCGCGCATGTCCACCGGCCTTGGCGTGAACCCGGCGCATTCATTGCACATAATCCTCGCGACGGACGAACGTTGATCAATTTCATTGGCCATCGGCACTTACCGCCGTACGGGTGATCGATCCCCGAACGGAGTACGGAAAGTTCACCATCCTGAACCCGGCAAAACGGGACGTTAGGTCCCTTCCGAGTGGCTTCCGGCGCGTGTAACGTCCGCGTTTCTCCTCGCCCGTACAGCCGCTCCGACCTGCGAATACCCTCTCCGGCGGGCCTTCCGCAGCACGTACGTGTTGCAGTTGTCAAGCCCCGAGATATGCCCTGACCTGCGAAAACGCCATTCAGGAGAAGCTGTTCTCGTGTTACTCTGGATAGCCACGGAAGGGGTACCTGTCACATGACGTTCAAGGTTGGCGACACCGTGGTCTATCCCCATCACGGGGCCGCGCTGATCGAGGCTATCGAAACTCGCCAGATCAAAGGCGTGGACAAGACCTACTTGGTGCTCAAGGTCGCTCAGGGCGACTTGACGGTGCGTGTACCGGCGGACAATGCGGAGTTCGTGGGTGTGCGCGACGTGGTCGGGCAGGAAGGGCTGGACCGGGTCTTCGAGGTGCTGCGGGCGCCGTATGCCGAAGAGCCGACGAACTGGTCCCGGCGTTACAAGGCAAATCTCGAGAAGCTCGCCTCCGGCGATGTCATCAAGGTCGCGGAAGTGGTTCGTGACCTGTGGCGTCGTGAGCGCGAGCGCGGTCTCTCCGCAGGTGAGAAGCGCATGCTCGCCAAGGCTCGCCAGATCCTGGTGAGTGAGCTCGCTCTCGCGGAGAACACCAACGAGGACAAGGCCGAGGCTCTGCTCGACGAGGTCCTCGCGTCCTGAACCGGATCGCACCGGTCTGAGGCGTAATCAATGTGCCGCGGTGCCCGCTGACCAGCCGTTTGAACGGCCTGTCGTCGGGCGCTGCGGCATGTCCGGACGTGGAACCGACCCACATGCCCGGCGACGCGTATCAGTCCACGGATCGGATCCACCTCCCGGACCCCGTGCCCATCCAGTTCATGGATCCTCCCGGACCCACAGCGCTGGGCGCGCACCGGGCGATCCGGTGCGTCCCATGCGGGGGACGGGGATTCCGCGCGCCCGACTGCGGATTTCGGGCACACGGATTCCGGCCACATTCCGGATTCCGGGCGCAGGGATGCCATGCGGGCCGGAAGGCCCGAGGATCCCGGATGCTGTTCTCGATGCGCCGACGCGTTGGCCTCGTCGACGATCCCCCGGTACTTTGCTCGCGATCTTGTGAAGCCTGTAGGCCGGCGTGTCACGCCGATCCCGAGCGGCCGGGGGCGATCCCTGCCTCGCCCGGGGTCACGGAAAGGGTCCCGGTCGAGTCATGGCGTGGCGCCCGGCTCGATTGAGGCCATACCCACGTCGGCCGTGGAGACAAACATGCCGATGCTTCGGAGTGCAACCGATGTCTGACCAACCGCTTCCCTACCGCACCGACGCCGACACCGCCCCCCGAACCGATGCCGGCACCGCCCCCCGCACCGCCGCCGTGATCCCCGCGGCCGGCCGCGGCGTACGGCTCGGTCCCGGCGCCCCCAAGGCGCTCCGGGCGCTGGGCGGGACCCCCATGCTCATCCACGCGGTACGGGCCATGGCGGCCTCCCGTCAGGTGTCCCTCGTGGTGGTCGTCGCACCGCCGGACGGCGCCCCCGAGGTCTGGAACCTGCTCGACGAGCACTCCCTGCCCGAGCGCACCGAATTCCTCGTCGTACCAGGTGGCGACACCCGGCAGGAGTCGGTGAAGCTCGGCCTGGACGCGCTGCCCGCCGATGTCTCCGCCGTCCTCGTCCACGACGCCGCCCGCCCCCTGGTCCCGGTGGACACGGTGGACGCGGTGGTCGAGGCGGTACGCGACGGGGCACCCGCCGTCGTCCCGGCGCTGCCGCTCGCCGACACCGTCAAGGAGGTCGAGCCGGGCGCGCCCGGGGAGCCCGAACCGGTGCTCTCCACCCCCGAGCGGTCCAGGCTGCGCGCGGTGCAGACCCCGCAGGGATTCGACCGCGACACGCTGGTGCGCGCCCATGAGCGGGTAGCCGTCAGCGGCGAGGGCGCGACCGACGACGCCGGCCTGGTCGAGCAGCTCGGGGCGGCTGTGGTGGTCGTACCCGGGCACGAAGAGGCATTCAAGGTGACCCGCCCACTGGACCTGGTCCTGGCCGAGGCGGTTCTCGCACGCAGGAGGGCGAACGATGGCTTCTGAGGAACGCACCGCGCCGGTGATCCCGCTCGTAGGGATCGGCACCGACATCCACGCCTTCGAGGAGGGCCGCGAGCTGTGGTGCGCGGGCCTCCTCTGGGAGGGGGAGGGCCCCGGACTCGCCGGGCACTCCGACGCCGACGTCGTCGCGCACGCCGCCTGCAACGCGCTGTTCTCGGCCGCAGGCCTCGGCGACCTCGGACAGCACTTCGGCACCGGACGCCCCGAGTGGTCCGGCGCCGCGGGCGTCACACTGCTGACCGAGGCCGCCCGGATCGTGCGGTCCGAGGGGTTCGAGATCGGCAATGTCGCCGTCCAGGTCGTCGGCGTACGGCCGAAGATCGGCAAACGGCGCGACGAGGCGCAGAAGGTGCTGTCCGCCGCCGTGGGAGCGCCCGTCTCGCTCTCCGCCGCCACCTCCGACGGACTCGGCTTCACCGGCCGCGCCGAAGGCATCGCCGGGATCGCGACCGCGCTGGTCTACCGCGTCTGACCGTCACCCTTCCGGCGGCCGCGGGCGGGAAGCGGGCTGCGCGGCCGGTGGTTGGGGTAGAGGTAGTGCCGAGGTACCACAGACCCACTCAGGAGGACGTACGCCATGACCGCCGCACTCCCCGCAGAACTCAAGGCGCTTCTGGACACCCCCGTCTTCGTCACCGTGGCCACCGTGCAGCCCGACGGCAGCCCGCAGCTGTCCCCGGTCTGGGTGAAACGGGACGGCGACGACGTACTCATCTCGACGACGGCCGGTCGCCGCAAGGAACAGAACATCGCCCGCGACCCACGCGTCTCCGTGGTCGTCCAGCCCTTCGACGCCCCGTACACCTACGCCGAGATCCGTGGCACCGCCACCCTCAGCACCGAGGGCGGCCAGGAACTCATCGACGAGCTGTCCGTGAAGTACACCGGCAAGAAGTACGCCGAGTTCAACCCCTCCTCCGGTGGGGACGACGAGCGCGTCGTCGTCCGGATCACCCCGAGGAAGGTCGTCGGAGGCGTCTGAGCACCCCGTGACGGGTCACGGATCAGGGCCGGGTGAATCGGGGCCGTAACAACTGTCATCGCAATCCCCCAAGGGTCGCGGGGCACTGGTGCGCGCCCACTACCCTTGAGGCGTGACTATTCGCCTGTACGACACCAGCGCCCGGCAGATCCGTGACTTCGTCCCGCTCACAGCGGGCTGTGTCTCGATCTACCTCTGTGGCGCCACTGTCCAGGCCGCTCCGCACATCGGGCACATCAGGTCCGGACTGAACTTCGACATCATGCGCCGCTGGTTCGAGTACCGCGGCTACGACGTGACGTTCGTCCGGAACGTCACGGACATCGACGACAAGATCATCACGAAGTCGGCCGAGCAGGGCCGGCCGTGGTGGGCCATCGGTTACGAGAACGAGCGCGCGTTCAACGCGGGCTACGACGCGCTGGGCTGCCTCCCGGTCACCTACGAGCCGCGCGCCACCGGCCACGTGCCCGAGATGATCGAGATGATGCGCGGCCTCATCGAGCGCGGACACGCCTACGCCGCCGACGGCAACGTCTACTTCGACGTGCGCTCGTTCCCCGGCTACCTGGAACTCTCCAACCAGGACCTGGACGATCTGCGCCAGCCCTCGGGCGACAACGAGACCGGCAAGCGCGACAAGCGCGACTTCGCCATGTGGAAGGCGTCCAAGCCCGGTGAGCCCAGCTGGGAGACCCCCTGGGGCCGCGGCCGCCCCGGCTGGCACCTCGAGTGCTCCGCGATGGCACACAAGTACCTCGGGACCGCCTTCGACATCCACGGTGGCGGCATCGACCTGATCTTCCCGCACCACGAGAACGAGATCGCGCAGGCCAAGGGCTTCGGCGACGCGTTCGCGAAGTACTGGGTGCACAACGGCTGGGTCACCATGGCCGGCGAGAAGATGTCGAAGTCGCTCGGGAACTCCGTCCTCGTCAGCGACATGGTCAAGACGTGGCGCCCCATCGTGCTGCGCTACTACCTCGGCACCCCGCACTACCGGTCGATGATCGAGTACAGCGAGGACGCCCTGCGCGAGGCCGAGTCCGCGTTCGCCCGCATCGAGGGCTTCGTCCAGCGCGTCACCGAGAAGGCCGGCGAGACCGTCGCCCCCGCCACCGAGGTGCCGCCCGCATTCGCCGAGGCGATGGACGACGACATGGGTGTCCCGCAGGCCCTCGCGATCGTCCACACCACCGTCCGCCAGGGCAACAGCGCACTCGCCGCCGACGACAAGGAAGCCGCGGTCGCCCGTCTCGCCGAGGTCCGTGCGATGCTCGGTGTACTGGGTCTCGACCCGCTCGACGACCACTGGGCCGGCGAGAGCGACCGGGGCGACGACCTCCACGGCGTCGTCGACACCCTCGTACGGCTTGTCCTCGACCAGCGCCAGTCGGCGCGGGAGCGCAAGGACTGGACCGCGGCCGACGCCATCCGCGACCAGCTCAACCAGTCCGGGCTCGTCATCGAGGACAGCCCCACCGGACCACGGTGGACACTCGGCCCGCGCCAGTAGTCCTCCCAAGTGCCGCCCGGCCCGCCGGGCGGCACACTCTCACTTATACGCACGCACGTCTGAAGCAACGAAACAGGTAGGTCATGGCCGGGAACAGCCAGCGCAGGAACCGCCGCACGTCCAACAAGAAGGGCATGCAGGTCGGCAGCGGTGGCCAGCGTCGCCGTGGCCTCGAAGGCAGGGGGCCGACGCCGCCCGCCGAGGACCGCAAGAAGCACAAGAAGAACCGCATGGCCACCGCCAAGGCCAAGCAGGCCGCCAACCGCCGCCCGGCTCCCCGGCGCGGCGGTGCCAAGGGCACCTCCGAGATGGTCGTCGGCCGCAACCCGGTCTTCGAGGCGCTGCGCGACGGCGTCCCCGCCACCACCCTGTACGTCCAGCAGTACATCGACAACGACGAGCGGGTCCGCGAAGCCCTCCAGCTCGCCGGTGAGCGCGGCAACATCCACCTGATGGAGGCCCCGCGCCCCGAGCTCGACCGGATGACGAACGGCCTGAACCACCAGGGCCTCGTCCTCCAGGTCCCGCCGTACGAGTACGCCGACCCGCAGGACCTCACCGCGGCCGCGTACGACAACGGCGAGGACCCGCTGATCGTCGCCCTCGACGGCGTCACCGACCCGCGCAACCTCGGCGCGATCGTCCGCTCCGTCTCCGCGTTCGGCGGCCACGGCGTGGTCGTGCCCGAGCGCCGCGCCGCCGGAATGACGGCCGGGGCCTGGAAGTCCTCCGCCGGCACCGCCGCCCGCACCCCCGTCTCCCGGGTCACCAACCTGACCCGCGCGCTGGAGGCGTACAAGAAGGAGGGCATCGCGGTCGTCGGCCTCGCCGCCGACGGTGAGCACACCGTCGAGGACCTCGAAGCGCTCGGCGGCCCCGTCGTCATCGTCATCGGCAGCGAGGGCAAGGGCCTGGGCCGTCTCGTCGGCGAGACCTGCGACTACCGGGTCCGCATCTCGATGCCCGGTGGCGCCGAGTCCCTGAACGCCGGTGTCGCGGCCGGCATCGTGATGTACGAGGTCGCCCGCCGCCGCGCCTGACCGGCCCGGCGGGACCACCCGCACGGGCGGCGGCCGACGGGGGAGACCCCCCGCCGTCCGCCGCACCCGCGCGGCCCCGACCGGGGGCGCGCCGCGCCGCGCGTACGCCCCACCGCGCCCCGCCACCACCGGTTGACGGGCCTCGGACACTTCGACACCGTCAAGGCAGTGTCCTAAACACACATCACTCGGTTAGATGAGTGTGGACACCAGAACGCCTCGGTTCGACGAACAACCCGCCCTGAGCATGACCAAGGTGGACTGCGACCCAGCGCAGGTCATCGTCAACCACGCCAGCTTCCGGGTGCAGCTCGCGCCCGGCCAGCGCGCACGGCTGCGCGGTGTGACCCCCGCCGGCGCGCCCAGGATCCCCGCCATGAGCGGCCCCGGAGCGGGGCGCGGCCGGCGCGCCCCCGTCGTGTGGAGCGGCAGGTCCGCCCCCGGCGACCCCGGCGCCACCGGACTCCTCCAGGCCGTGCGGAACTCCACCGCGGCCCGGCCCGGCGTCACGGGCCGCCCCGACACCGCGTACGACCCCTACGAGCCGTACGCCGCGTACGAACTCGAAGGCGGACGCGGTGGGGCCGGCACCCAGGTCATCCCGCGCCTCGAAGAGACCCAGCCCAACCCCGTCATCGGGGGCCCCAGGCCCGGTGGACCGCTGCTGCCGCCCATGCGGCAGGCCGTCGGCGCCTACGACCCCGTCGAGACCGGCCCCGGCCCGTACCGCACCGACGGATACGACCGGGACGCGGACGACCGGGACGGCGACGAGGAGTTCGACCTCACCGACAACGCCGGCCGCCGGCAGAACGCCGACACCGTCCGGCACGCGTACTACCCCGGCCGCCGGATGAACCTCGGCGTCGTGCTCCTGCCGATGCGCGTCTTCCTCGGCTTCATCTCCATCTACGCCGGCATGGGCAAGCTCTGCGACCCCGTCTACTTCGACGGCGGCGACCGCGGCTCCATGGTCAAGTGGCTGACCTCGCTGCACCCCTGGGCGCTCGCCGAACCGCTGCGCGACTTCGCGCTCTCCCACCCCGTCGGCGCCGGACTCACCATCGCCTTCCTCCAGGTCGTCGTCGGCGTCCTCACCGTCCTCGGCCTCTGGCAGCGCGTCGCCGCCTCCGTCGGCGCCCTGCTGTCCGCCGCCCTCCTGGTGACCGTCAGCTGGCGCACCGTCGCCGTCTACGACGCGCCGGACATCATCTACCTGGCCGCCTGGAGCCCCCTGGTCATCGCGGGCGCCCCCGTCTACTCCGTCGACGGACGTCTCGCCGGCGAAGCCTGGCGCAAGCTCGGCCCCCGCTCCGAGATCTGGGACCTCCGCCGGCGCGTGCTGCGCCGCGGCGGCGTCGTCGCCTCGGTGGTCGTCGGGCTGACCCTGCTCATCGGCTCGATGCTCGGCGGCGCCGTCCGCTCCTCCGGGGTCGTCACGGTTCCCGGACCCAACGGCGTCCCGACCAACCAGCTCCCCGGCTCCCCGCTCCCCGAGGAGTCCCGCAAGGGGAAGGCATCGCAGACCCCCGAGGGGCAGCAGCCCACCCCGTCCCGCAGCACCGCCCCGCACTCCCCGTCCGCCAAGACCTCCGCACCCGCCACGGACACGGTCCGGGAATCGGGCCGGGCGACGGCGGGCACCGGCCAGCCCAGCCAGACGCAGGGCACCGGCCAGCAGCCCCCGCAGCAGACCACCCCCCAGCAGCCCCCGAGCACCAGCTCCGGCCCCAGCTCATCGGGTCCCGCCGGAGGCGGCGGCTCGACAGCGGGCGGCACGGACCCGGGCAGCGGTTCGGACGGCTCGACGGACGGCTCCGGAGGCGGCGGAGGCGGCGGCAAGAACCCCATCGGCGGCCTCCTCGGCTGAGACCGGGGCCCGCGGGCACGCAGGGACAGAACAAGGAACACGGAAGAGGGGGCGGGCACCGGATTCAC
>NZ_JBHXUW010000114.1:0-9437 GCF_042672475.1 Streptomyces sp. NPDC127177 | reverse complement strand
CGGCATCCGAACCTGCGTGCGGCGTTCCGTCACGAAGGGCTCGACACACCTGTCCAGGTCATCCCGCAGGACTTCGAACTCCCCTGGGAGGAAGTGGACTTCAGGGCCGAGCCGGCCGGGAGCCGAGAGGCGGCCGTACACCGCTGGATGGGCGAGGACCGGGCGACACGCTTCGATCCCTCCCGGCCTCCGCTGATGCGCTTCGCGCTGCTGAGGACCGCTGACGAACAGCACCGGCTGGTCGTCACCAACCACCACATCCTGCTCGACGGCTGGTCCATGCCCGTTCTGGTCAAGGAACTGCTCGCGCTGTACGGCCGCGCCGGCGAGGCCACCGGGCTGCCCCAGGTGACCCCCAACAGGGACTACCTGACGTGGGTGGCGGGCCAGGACCGCACAGCCGCGGAGGCCGCCTGGCGGCAGGCCCTCGACGGACTCGACGGACCGACGCTGGTCGCACCCGGAGGCCGCGACGGCAGCCCGGCCTCGCCCGACCGTGTGACGGCCGAGCTCCCGGCGGCGCTCACCGAACGGCTCACCGTGCTGGCCAGGACCGGTGGAGTCACCCTCAACACCCTCTTCCAGGCTGCCTGGGCCATGGTGCTGGGCCAGCTCACCGGCCGTGCGGACGTCGTGTTCGGCGGTACGGTCTCCGGCCGCCCGCCGCAGGTCCCCGGCATCGAGTCCATGGTCGGCCTGTTCATCAACACCCTCCCGGTCCGGGTCGTCCTCGACCCCGCCCAACACCTCGGCGCGCTGCTCGCCCGGCTCCAGGACCAGCAGGCCGGCCTCATGGACCACCACCACCTCGGCCTCACCGACATTCAGCAGACGGCCGGACTCGGTGAACTCTTCGACACCCTGGTGGTGTTCGAGAACTACCCGCTCGACGCCGACGTACTGGAGGTCGGGCACGGCCTCACGATCACCGGCATCGAGGGCCACGACGCCACCCACTACCCGCTGATCCTCACCTGCGTTCCCGGCGAGCGGCTGGGACTACGGCTCGACTTCCGCACCGATCTGTTCGACGCCGGCACCGCGAAGGCCCTGATGGCCTCCGTGACGCGGGTACTGGAGAACGCCGGGGAGCTGCTCGACACGCCGATCGGCCGGATCTCCGTCCTCGACCCGGACGAGCGCCACCGGCTGCTCGCCACCGGACGCGGAAACACGGGTGAGGAGCGCGACGACCGCGCGGTGCCCGCGCTCTTCGGCGAACTCGCCACCTGGTCACCGCTGGCCGCGGCCGTCGTCGCGGATACCGGCACCCTGTCCTACAGCGAGCTCGATACCCGGGCGAACCGGCTGGCGCACCGGCTCCTCGCCGCGGGTGTCGGTCCGGAGGACCGGGTCGCGCTGTACATGGAACGCTCGGCAGACATGGTGGCCGCGCTGCTGGCCGTCCTGAAGGCGGGTGGCGCGTACGTGCCGCTCGACCCCAGGTCTCCGGAGAGCCGGACCGGTCACATCCTCGCCGAGACGGGTGCCACGGTGGTGCTCGTGGACTCGGCCGAGGACGCTCCCGACGCGCTGTCCGGGCTCACGGTGATCGAAGCCGGGGCGGCACTCGCCGCAGCCGGCGCACCCTCGCACGACCCGGGCATCGCCGTGAGCCCCGACCGGTTGGCGTACGTCATGTTCACCTCCGGGTCCACCGGCCTGCCCAAGGGCGTCGCCGTCACTCACCGCGACATCGCGGCTCTGGCGTCCAGCGGCCGGTTCGTGGACGGGCACGAGCGGGTGCTGATGCACTCGCCGACCGCCTTCGACGCCTCCACCTACGAGCTGTGGATTCCGTTGCTCGGCGGTGGGCAGGTCGTGGTCGCCCCGCCCGGGGACCTCGACGCCGTGACGCTGCGCGGCCTCGTCGAGCAGCGCGGAGTCACCGCTCTGTGGCTCACCGCCGGGCTGTTCCGGCTGATCGCCGAGGAGGACCCCGGCTGCCTCCACCGCGTCCGCCAGGTGTGGACCGGCGGCGACGTCGTTCCTGCCTCCGCCGTGCGGCGCGTGCTGGAGGCGTGCCCCGGAGTCGTGCTCGTCGACGGCTACGGACCCACCGAGACCACGACCTTCGCCACCACCCACCGCATCGAGTCGGCGGCCGAGGTGCCGGGATCCATCCCGATCGGACGGCCGCTCGACGGCATGCGGGTGTACGTCCTGGACGCCGCCCTGCGCCCCTTGTCCGCCGGGGTCGCCGGTGAGCTGTACATCGCCGGCACCGGACTCGCCCGCGGATACCTCGGCCGTCCCGGCCTGACCGGTGAACGGTTCGTCGCCGATCCCTTCGGTCCCGCGGGCTCGCGGATGTACCGCACCGGCGACCTGGTCCGCTGGAACTCCCACGACCAGGTCGAGTACCTGGGCCGTACCGACGACCAGGTGAAGGTTCGCGGTTTCCGGATCGAACTCGGTGAGATCGAGGCCGTGCTCGCCCGCCACGGCAACGTCGCGCAGGCATCGGTCGTCGTCCGTGAGGACCGTCCCGGTGACCAGCGGATCGTCGCCTACACGGTCGGGGCCGATGGCTTCACCACGGACGTCGCCGGGCTGCGGGAGCACGTGGCCGCCGCCCTGCCCGCGTACATGGTGCCGTCCGCGTTCGTCACCCTCGACACCCTGCCGCTGACCGCCAACGGCAAGGTCGACCGCAAGGCGCTGCCCGCGCCGGGGCCGGGTACGACGCCGTCCGGCAGGGGCCCGCGCAACGCTCAGGAGGAGATCCTCGCCGGGCTGTTCGCCGAGGTCCTCGGCCTGCCGGCGGTCTCCGTCGACGACAGCTTCTTCGACCTGGGCGGACACTCGCTGCTGGCCACCCGGCTGGTCAGCCGTATCCGCTCCGTCTTCAGCGCCGAACTCGCCGTCCGCGCGCTGTTCGAGGCGCCGACCGTGGCCTCGCTCGCCGGGCGTCTCGCCGATGCCGGGGGTGCGCGCACCGCACTGGCGAGACGGGAACGGCCGGCGGAGATCCCGCTGTCGCCGGCCCAGCGCCGGCTGTGGTTCCTCAACCGCTTCGAAGGGCCGGGCGCCACCTACAACCTGCCGCTCGCCCTGCGCATCACCGGGGACGTCGACCCGGCCGCCCTCCGGGACGCGCTGGGTGACGTCGTGGCCCGGCACGAGAGCCTGCGCACCGTCTTCCCCGAGGTCGACGGGCGTCCGCACCAGCTCGTGCTGCCGGTCGAGGAGGCCCGCCCCGCACTGCCGACGGTGGACGTCACGGCGGACGGACTGGACGCCGCCCTCGCCGAGGCCGCCGCGGAGGGCTTCGACCTCATGACCCAACCGCCCCTGCGCGCACGGCTGCTGCGCATGTCCGAGACCGACCACGTCCTGCTCCTGGTGGTGCACCACATCGCCGGGGACGGCTGGTCCATGGCCCCCTTCGCCCGTGACCTGGGCCGTGCCCACGACGCGCGGCGGGCCGGCGCCGCCCCCAGCTGGGAGCCGCTGCCCGTCCAGTACGCGGACTACACCCTGTGGCAGCGGGACGTCCTCGGTGACGAGGCCGACCCCGAGAGCCCGCTGGCCCGGCAGGTGGACCACTGGCGCCGAGCCCTCGCCGACCTGCCGGAGGAGCTTCCCCTGCCGACGGACCGTCCGCGCCCGGCAGCGGCCACCTACCGCGGCGAGAGCATCCCGCTGCGGCTGTCGGCCGAGGTCCACGAGCGGATCGTCGCCGTCGCCCGCGAGAACCGGGCCAGTGTCTTCATGGTGGTCCAGGCGGCACTGGCATCGCTGCTCGGCCGTCTCGGAGCGGGTGAGGACATCCCGGTCGGCGCGGTGATCGCGGGCCGTACGGACGAGGCGCTGAACGACCTCGTCGGGTTCTTCGTGAACACGCTGGTGCTGCGCACGGACCTCTCCGGCGACCCGACCTTCCGTGAACTCGTCGAACGGGTACGGGAGACGGACCTGGCGGCGTACGCCAACCAGGACGTGCCGTTCGAGCGGCTGGTGGAGATCCTCAACCCGGTGCGATCGCTCGCCCGCCACCCGCTGTTCCAGGTGATGCTGGCCTTCCAGAACAACGCGGAGGCCACCCTCGACCTCGAAGGCGTGCGGACCGACGCGCTGCGGATCGGCCTGGAGGCCGCCAAGTTCGACCTGTTGTTCTCCCTGGAGGAGAACGTCACCGATGACGGCCGGCCCGCCGGGCTGAGTGGTGTCCTGGAGTTCTCCGCCGACCTGTTCGACCCGTCGTCAGCCGCGGCCATCGGCGAGCGGCTGGTCCGACTGCTCGACACCGTCACCGCCGCGCCCGACACCCGCATCGGCTCCGTCGACGTGCTCACCCAGGCGGAGCGACGCCGCGTCCTCACCGAGTGGAACGACACCTACCGGCACGTTCCGCCCGCAACGCTGCCCGAACTCTTCCAGGCGCAGGTGGCCCGTACCCCCGGCAATCCGGCCGTCGCTCACGCCGGTCACGAGATCGGCTACGCGGAGCTCGACGAGCGCGCCAACCGCCTCGCCAGGCTGCTGATCCGGCGCGGCGCGGGACCGGAGCGGTTCGTCGCGATCGCCCTGCCCCGCTCCGCCGAGATGATCGTCGCGCTGATGGCGGTGCTCAAGTCCGGCGCCGCCTATCTGCCGGTCGACCCGGGTTACCCGGCCGACCGCATCGCCTTCATGCTCTCCGACGCCCGGCCCACGCTGGTGCTGACCACGAGGGAGGCCGCCGAGGCGCTCCCGGACGGCACGGAGGCGCTGCTGCTCGACGACCCGGAGACCCTGAGCGAACTGGCCGTGCTCCCGGGCACCGCCCCGGCCGACGCGGACCGGACCCGGCCGCTCACCCCGGACAACCCGGCGTACGTGATCTACACGTCCGGCTCGACGGGCCGCCCCAAGGGCGTGGTCGTCCCGCACCGCAACGTCGCCGACTTCGCGGCCTGGGCCGTCTCCGAGATCGGTGCCGAGCGGCTGTCCGACGTACTCGCGGCGACCTCGCTCAACTTCGACGTCTCCGTCTTCGAGATGTTCGGACCGCTGCTCAGTGGCGGGCGGATCGAGGTCGTCCGCGACGTGCTCGCCCTGCTGGAGGGCACCGAGGACCGGACGTACAGCCTCATCAGCGCGGTGCCCTCGGCCCTCGCGCACGCCATCGGACAGGGCGGAGCCGTCCGGTTCGGCGCGGGTCTCGTGGTGCTCGCCGGTGAGGGCCTCTCCGCCCACACGGCGAACGCCATCCGGGCCGCCGTACCCGGATCCGCTCTCGCCAACATCTACGGGCCGACCGAGGCCACCGTGTACGCCACGGCCTGGTACAGCGACAGCGACAGCGGAACCGACCGCACGCCGCCCATCGGGAGACCGCTCCACAACACCCGCGTACACGTGCTGGACGCCGGGCTGCGCCCGACGCCGCCGGGTGTGCCGGGAGAGCTCTATCTGGCGGGCACCGGCCTGGCCAGGGGATACCTGAACCGGCCGGGGCTGACGGCGGAGCGGTTTGTCGCCGACCCGTTCGGACCGGCGGGCAGCCGGATGTACCGGACGGGTGACCTGGTGCGGTGGAACACCGGAGGCGAGATCGAGTACCTGGGCCGCACCGACGACCAGGTGAAGGTCCGCGGTTTCCGGATCGAGCTCGGTGAGATCGAGTCCGTGCTCGCCCGCCACGGGGCCGTCGCCCGTACCGCGGTCGTCGCCCGCGAGGACCGGCCCGGCGATCAGCGGATCGTCGCCTACACGGTCCTGGCCGGGGAGAACGCCGTGGACGCGGCCGGACTGCGGGCCCATGTGGCCGTCGCCCTGCCCGAGTACATGGTGCCGTCTGCCTTCGTGTTCCTGGACGCACTGCCGCTCAACCCGAACGGCAAGCTGGACAGGCGTGCCCTGCCGGCGCCCGACTTCGAGTCTGCCGCCGGCGCAGGCCGCGGTCCGCGCAACGACCGCGAGGACACGCTCTGCGCGCTGTTCGCCGAAGTCCTCGGCGTGGAGCGGGTCTCCATCGACGACAGCTTCTTCGACCTGGGTGGCCACTCCCTGCTCGCCACCCGGCTCGTCAGCCGGGTGCGGACGCTCCTCGGCGCCGAACTGCCCGTACGCGCACTGTTCGAGAGCCCGACGGTGGCCTCCCTCGCCGAGCAGCTCGGTGAGAGCGTGGCCGCCAGGCCCGCTCCGGTGGCCCGGGTGCGTCCGGAGACGGTTCCGCTTTCACCCGCTCAGCGGCGGCTGTGGTTCCTGAACCGTTTCGAGGAGCGCAACGGCACCTACAACCTGCCGCTGGCCGTACGGCTCACCGGAACCCTCGACCCGCAGGCCTTCCAGGAGGCGCTCGGTGACGTGGTGACCCGCCATGAGAGCCTGCGCACCGTCTTCCCCGACACCGACGGGCGTCCGCGTCAGCTGATCCTCTCTCCCGAGCAGGCGCGCCCCGCGTTGCCCGTCCTCGACCACGACCCGCGGGCACTCGCCGAGGCCGCCGCCCAGGACTTCGACCTGGCCGTCGAACCTCCGCTGCGGGCGCGGCTGTTCAGGGCCTCGGAGACCGATCACATCCTGCTCCTGGTCGTCCACCACATCGCGGGGGACGGCTGGTCCATGGCGCCCCTGGCCCGTGACCTGGGCGAGGCGTACCGTGCGCGGAGCGCCGGCGCGGCGCCGACGTGGCAGCCGCTGCCCGTCCAGTACGCCGACTACACGCTCTGGCAGCGTGACCTGCTCGGCGACGAGGACGACCCGGACAGCTCCCTCGCACGCCAGACCGCGTTCTGGCAGCAGGCCCTCGCGGACCTCCCGGAGGAACTGGCCCTGCCGGCCGACCGGACCCGACCCGCGGAGATGACCTACCGCGGCGACACCGTCGCGGTGGAGATGCCGGCCGCGGTGCACGCCCCGCTGGCGGCGCTGGCCCGCGAGAGCCGGGCCAGTGTCTTCATGGTGGTGCAGGCAGCGCTCGCCGCGCTCCTCGGCCGGCTCGGCGCCGGCACCGACATTCCGATCGGTTCGCCGGTCGCTGGGCGTACGGACGAGGCGCTGGACGATCTGGTCGGCTTCTTCGTGAACACGCTGGTGCTGCGCACGGACGTGTCGGGTGACCCGACGTTCCGTGAGCTCCTGGAGCGGGTGCGGGAGACGGACCTGGCGGCCTACGCCAACCAGGACGTGCCCTTCGAGCGGCTGGTCGAGCTGCTCAACCCGGAACGTTCCCTCGCCCGGCACCCCCTGTTCCAGGTCATGCTGTCCCTCCAGAACAACGCCGAGGCCGTACTGGAGCTGGACGGTTTGCGGATCGAGCCGCACAGCACCGCGGTGGACGGCGCCAAGTTCGACCTGTCGTTCCAGCTGGCGGAGCGGTTCGCGGGGGACGGCAGCCCCGCCGGTATCGGCGGACGTGTCGAGTTCGCCACCGACCTGTTCGACCCGCAGACGGTCCGGGAACTCGTGGACCGCCTGGTGCGACTGACCGCCGACCTCGTCGCGGACCCCGACCGGCGCCTGTTCTCGACGGACGTCCTCACCGAGGAGGAGCGCCGGCGCGTGCTCCTGGACTGGCAGGGGGCGGAGCACACGGAACCCGCCTCGACGCTGCCGGACCTCTTCGAGCGGCAGACGGCCCGTACCCCGTACGCCACCGCAGTCGTCGCCGGCGGCACCCGCGTCACCTACGCGGAACTCAACGCCCGCGCCGACAGGCTGGCGCAGCTGCTCATCCGCTACGGGGTCGGCCCGGAGCAGTACGTCGCCGTCGCCCTGCCGCGAACGGCGGACCTCATCGTGTCCGTCATCGCCGTCATGAAGGCCGGTGCCGCCTACGTGCCGGTCGATCCGGCGCTTCCCCCGGACCGCATCGCGCGGCAGCTGCGGGACGTCGGCACCCGGGCGCTGCTCACCACGCAGGACGCCCTCGGCACGCTCCCCGCGGACTGCGGCGGTATGCGCATCGACATCGACTCCCCCGTGGTCGTACAGGCGCTGGAGGTGCAGCCCGGTGCGGTGACCAGCCGTCCCACGCCGACCGGCACCCTGCGGCTCGACCACCCGGCCTACGTCATCCACACCTCGGGTTCCACCGGCCGCCCCAAGGGCGTCGTGGTCGCACACCGCTCGCTGGACAACCTGTTCCACCACCACTTCGACGACCTCTACGCGGAGCTGGCCGCCGACGCGGGCCGCCGTCCGATGCGTGCGGCTCTCACCGCCGCCGTGTCGTTCGACGCCTCGATCGACCTGCTGCTGTGGATGGTGGCCGGCCACGAGCTGCACCTCATCGACGACGACACCCGCCGTGAGCCGGCCGCGCTGATCGGCTACGTACGCGACGCGGGCATCGACTTCCTGGAGCTCACCCCGTCCTACGCGGAACAGCTCATGGAGGAGGGGCTCGTACGTGACCCGGCGGCCCGGCCCCGCATCCTCGCCCTCGGCGGCGAGGCGGTGAGCCCGGCCCTGTGGCAGGAGTTGGCCGGAACGCCGGGCATCACCGGCGTCAACCTCTACGGCCCCACCGAGACCACCGTCGACACGGTGACCGCACGGACCGGAACGACGGCACGGCCGTTCATCGGCCGGCCGGTCCGCAACAGCCGCATCCAGGTCCTGGACGCCGAGCTGCGTCCGGTGGCGCCGGGTGTGGCGGGTGAGCTGTATGTCGCGGGTGCGGGTCTGGCGCGCGGGTACCTGGGCCGGCCGTCGCTGACCGCGGAGCGGTTCGTCGCCGATCCGTACGGTCCGGCGGGTACCCGGATGTACCGCACCGGGGACCTGGCGCGGTGGACCCGTGACGGTGAGCTGGAGTACCTGGGCCGCACGGACGACCAGGTGAAGGTCCGCGGTTTCCGGATCGAGCTCGGTGAGATCGAGTCCGTGCTGACCGACTACGAGGAAGCCGCGCAGGTCGCGGTGGTGGTCCGGGAGGATCACCCCGGCATCAAACGGCTGGTCGCCTACCTCGTCCCGCGCTCCGGTGAGCCGGACGCGGGCGAACTGGGCACCGCCGCCAGGGAGCACGCGGCCCGGATGCTCCCGGACTACATGGTGCCGTCGGCCTTCGTGGTTCTGGATTCGTTGCCGTTGACGGTGAACGGGAAGCTCGACCGGAGGGCTCTGCCTGTTCCTGGGTTTGTGGGGGTGGTTGGGGGGCGTGGGCCGGAGACGGTTAATGAGGTTGTGTTGTGTGGGATTTTCGCTGAGTTGTTGGGTGTGGATTCGGTTTCGGTTGGTGACAGTTTCTTTGAGTTGGGTGGGGACAGTATTGTTTCGATTCAGTTGGTGAGTCGGGCGCGTCGGGCTGGGTTGGTGTTTTCGGCGCGTGAGGTTTTTCAGTTGCGTACTCCGGAGGCTTTGGCGGCGGTTGCTGTTGGTGTTTCTGGTGTGGGTGTGGAGGAGGTCGGGGCTGGTTTGGGGTTGGTGTCGGAGACGCCGATTGTGGGTTGGTTGCGTGAGTTGGGTGGTCCGGTTGGTGGGTTCAGTCAGTCGATGGTGGT
>NZ_JBHXUW010000113.1:0-9956 GCF_042672475.1 Streptomyces sp. NPDC127177 | reverse complement strand
CCTGGTTCGTGACCCGCCCTCTTCGTATGCCGTTCGCACGCCGTCCCGAGTCGCATGCCGTTCGCATGCCGTCGCGAGCCGTATGCCGTTGTTCGCATGCCGTCCCGAGCTCGTGTCTCAGCTTCCGGACACCGTGAAGGGCCGCTCCGGGCCCGTCGGCGGGCGCCGGCTCAGATGCGGACCTGTACGGCGCGGGCCAGCCGGTCGTGCAGGCCGCGGCCGTCGCGGTCCCAGACGAGGGCGGGGATCACCAGGCACAGCAGCACGCTGCGCACCAGCACCCTCCCCAGGCCCAGCCGTCCGCCGCCCTCTGCCACGACCCTGATACCCAGCAGACGCTTGCCGGGGGTGCAGCCGATGGTGCCGACGGTGAGCAGACTCAGCACGAGGAAGATCCCCAGCGCCCAGTTCCCGGCCGCCTGCTGGTCACCGCGAGCGAACAGCCCGTATGCGATCAGCATGCACAGGGCCCAGTCGACGAAGAGCGCGCCGAAACGGCGCCCGAGCGGCGCGACGGCCCCCGGCCCCTGCTCGGGAAGCCCGAGCCGCTTGCCCCGGTACCCGAAGTCGGCGCCCATCTCCTCGGCGGCCGCACGCGGCCCGGAGAGCCACGATCCGATTGCTTGCCTGTTGTCCACCCGACCACGGTACTGCGCCCGCTCGCGCCGCCCGCCGGGCGGGTGGCGAGGGCGTCCGCGGACACCCCTGGGAAACCGGACCGGAACGGCTCCGCAACCGCTCGCCGCACGGCCACGAGGTGCCGCTCACACCCGGCGCGGTTAACTTCTGCGAAACAAATGGGTCATGCTTGAGAAATCCGGTCTGCCTATGGTCGGGTCCAGCGTGTGCCACCGCACTGGCCGCACAACGAGCTGCAACCCCGTCCCGCCCGGGCCGGGAGTAGGAGGAGTTGGATGTTCCAGAACGCCGACGACGTGAAGAAGTACATCGCCGACGAAGACGTCAAGTTCATCGACGTCCGGTTCTGCGACCTGCCCGGTGTGATGCAGCACTTCACCATCCCGGCGGCGGTCTTCGACCCGACCGAGGAGCTCGCCTTCGACGGCTCGTCGATCCGCGGCTTCCAGGCCATCCACGAGTCCGACATGGCGCTCCGCGCGGACCTGTCGACCGCCCGGGTCGACCCCTTCCGCCGCGACAAGACCGTCAACATCAACTTCTTCATCCACGACCCGATCACGGGCGAGCAGTACAGCCGTGACCCGCGGAACGTGGCCAAGAAGGCCGAGGCGTACCTGGCCTCCACCGGCATCGCCGACACCGCGTACTTCGGTCCCGAGGCCGAGTTCTACGTCTTCGACAACGTCCGCTTCCAGACGTCGGCGAACGAGAGCTTCTACCACATCGACTCCGAGGCCGGCGCCTGGAACACCGGGTCCGAGGACAACAACCGCGGCTACAAGGTCCGCTACAAGGGCGGCTACTTCCCGACCCCGCCGGTGGACCACTTCGCCGACCTGCGTGCCGAGATCTCCCTGGAGCTGGACAAGAACGGCCTCCAGGTCGAGCGCCAGCACCACGAGGTCGGCACCGCCGGCCAGGCCGAGATCAACTACAAGTTCAACACGCTGCTCGCCGCGGCCGACGACCTGATGCTCTTCAAGTACATCGTGAAGAACGTCGCCTGGCGCAACGGCAAGACCGCGACCTTCATGCCGAAGCCGATCTTCGGCGACAACGGCTCGGGCATGCACGTCCACCAGTCCCTGTGGGCCGGCGGCGACCCGCTGTTCTACGACGAGCAGGGCTACGCGGGCCTCTCGGACACCGCGCGCTACTACATCGGCGGCATCCTGAAGCACGCCCCGTCGCTGCTGGCGTTCACCAACCCGACGGTGAACTCCTACCACCGCCTGGTCCCCGGCTTCGAGGCCCCGGTCAACATGGTGTACTCGCAGCGCAACCGCTCGGCCGCGATGCGCATCCCGATCACGGGCTCCAACCCGAAGGCCAAGCGCGTCGAGTTCCGCGCCCCGGACCCGTCGTCCAACCCGTACCTCGCCTTCTCGGCCCTCCTGATGGCCGGCCTGGACGGCGTGAAGAACAAGATCGAGCCGCCGGAGCCGATCGACAAGGACCTCTACGAGCTGGCTCCCGAGGAGCACGCCAACGTGCAGCAGGTCCCGACGTCCCTCCCGGCCGTCCTCGAAGCACTTGAGGCGGACCACGAGTACCTGCTGGCAGGCGGCGTCTTCACGCCCGACCTGATCGAGACGTGGATCGACTTCAAGCGCACGAACGAGATCGCCCCGATCCAGCTGCGGCCGCACCCGCACGAGTTCGAGCTCTACTTCGACCTCTAGGCAGCGGGGCCGGGCGACCACAGCGGATCGTCCGGCCGCACCGGCTGGACGTCAGGAACACCGGCGAGGGCCGCTCCCGATACACGGGGAGCGGCCCTCGCCGTTCACGAACCCCCGCTCGGCCCGCTCACCCGTGTGGCCCCTCCCCCACCAGGCCGTCCACCGATTCGCGGATGAGGTCGGCATGGCCCGGGTGGCGGGCGTACTCCTCGATGAGGTCCATCAGGATCCGGCGTGAGCAGCAGCCGGGCGAAGTGGGTGTCCCCGACCTGGGCCGGATGCTCGAACAGGCCGGACGGGCGAGGGGCGGTGGCGGCGGGGTCGCGCGCAGGGGCCGGAGCGCCGAGGCTGGGGGGATGAGCGAGCAGGTGACCGACGAGGGACCGGACCGGCCGCAGCCGCGTCGGCGGCGGCTGTGGCCGTGGGTGCTGCTCATGGTCGCCGTGCTGCTGGCCCTCGCAGCGGGCGCGGTCTCCGCGGTGCTGGCCCACGGCATCTCCCAGGAGGGCTCGAAGACCCTGCGGATCAGGTACGAGGTCACCGGCAGCGCGAAGGACGTGACGCTCACCTACAGCACCTGGCAGGGCGAGGCCCTGTCGACCGGGCGGCTGACCCTGCGGACCCTGCCGTGGGCCGCGGAACTGGACACCAGGGGGTTCATGAACGGCGGCTCGTTCGTCGTCAGCCTCGGGCGGGCCGGCGGCGACGTCGCCTGCGCCGTGACGGCGGACGACGGCACCCGGCGGACCGACCGGGCCTCGGGCGCCTTCGCCACCGCCACGTGCAGCGGGTTCTGATACCCCCGCGCCCCCGGGTCTCCCGGGGGCGCGGGGCGCGGATCAGCGGTCAGCGGCCGTAGCGGATGAGCGCGCGGACCATGCGGCAGGTGGTGTCGGACGGCGGGTGGATGCCGAGGAGTTCGGCAGTCGTGCGTATCCGGGTGTTGCTCGCGCTCGACGGGTGGTGGACGCCCGTGTCGAGCAGGGCGATCGCCAGGCGCATCGCCTTCAGCCGGCGGTTGTGGGTGACGTACCACTCACGGGGTCGGCCGGCGGGGAGCGGCTTCTTCTTCAGGGGCTTGTGGAACGGCTCGGTCGTGACTGCGGCAACGGCCATGGGCAACCTCCTGGCGCGGTGGCGGAACTCTGCGGAACCCTCGCGAACTACCCCCATTTTACTGCCCGCCACTGACAATCGCCCCTGGCCAGAGGGGTTTTCGCGGGTCCATCCCGTACCGTTGGCCCCATGGAGATCTGGATCAATCCCGCCTGTTCCAAATGCCGCAGCGCGATCAGCCTGCTCGATGCGGAGGGCGCCGACTACACGGTCCGCCGATACCTCCAGGACGTGCCGTCGCCGGACGAGATCCGGACCGTCCTCGACCGGCTCGGGCTGGAGCCGTGGGACATCACGCGGACGCAGGAGGCGGACGCGAAGGAGCTGGGGCTCAAGGAGTGGCCGCGCGAGGCGGACGCGCGGGAGCGGTGGATCACGGCGCTCGCCGAGCACCCGAAGCTGATCCAGCGGCCGATCATCACGGCCCAGGACGGCACGGCCGTGGTCGCGCGCACGGACGAGGCGGTACGGGAGGCGATGGGGCGCTGAGGCGGGGCTTCTCCCTGCCCACGCCCCGGCGGGTGCCCCCTACGCGCCCGCCTGCGCCTCCGCATCCGCGAGCAGTTCCGTCAGCCGGAGTCCGAACCGTACGTCGCAGGGGTGCGCCTCCCCCGTGCGCACCGACTCGATCAACGCGTCCACCGCCGCCCGGAAGGCGCCCACCGCGCCGTCCCACCTGGGCAGGCCGACCGTGCCGTGCTCGCCCCTGAGCTCGACCTCCACGCCGGCAGCCGCGACCGGGGCGGCCAGGGCGAGCGTCACCGTGCTGGAGGCGCCGGAGGTGTGGCGCAGGACCAGGTGGTGGGTGTCGGCGGGACCGCGGGCCGCGGTCAGCGCCGTAACCTCGCCGAGCACCGGGATGAGCACGGAGAGGGCGTGCGGGCCGACGTCCCAGAGGCCGCCCTTCTCGTGGCGCCAGGGGGACGCGGCGTACTCGCTGTCCGCGCCGGGCGCCCACAGGGCGCCGATCCAGTGCGCGTGCGCCGTGAACCAGCCGCCCGCCGCGTGCTGTTCGGCGATCCACGCGGAGGTCTCCGGGGCGAACCGCAGGGTGCAGAAGACGATGGAGGCGACCCGGGCCTGCTCGGCGGCCTCGGCCACCTCACGGGCGGCTGCGACGGTCGTGGCCACCGGTTTGTCCATCAGCAGGTGACAGCCGGCCGCCGCGGCGCGGGCGGCCAGCGGGGCCTGGACGTCCGGCGGCAGGGCGAACGCGACGGCGTCGCTCGCGGCGAAGAGTTCGTCGAGCCCCGTGTCACCGGTGTACGCCGTGGCGCCGTGGGCGGCGGCCAGTTCCTCGGCGGCCTCGGCCCGGCGGCCCCAGACTCCGCTCAGCACGGCGCCGGGATGGTCGGCGAGGGCGGGCGCCTGGGTGTTGCGGGCCCAGGGGCCCGTGCCGGCCAGGCCGATACGCAGAGGGGTCGCGGAGGTCGTCATGGGACAAGTGTGCCCGGTGCGGCCCCGCGACGAGACGAATCCGGTGGCGGGGCGTGCGGCCGTGCGGTTACGTTGACGGGGCCGGCCGCGGGACTCCGGTGCGACTTCCGGGACTTGCCTGTAAAGCAAACATTTCGCTGTTCGCGCCCCCATTCCCCGGCCGGCTTCCGCTTGCGCGTACCGCCTCGCGGAACACCACGGGGGACGCATCATGACGACCGAGACCTTCGCCGACCTTGTCGCCGCCGAGGACGTGCTCCTCTTCGTCAACGCGGCGATCACCGCGACCGGGCAGCGCGAATTCCACTCGGAGGCGTACCGGCAGCAGCTCTCGCTCGACTTCCTGCACGAGTACGTACGGGTCAACTACCGCCGGGTGTACGCCGCGTCGCTCGCCCTGGACATCAACGACCACAACGCGGCGCGGATCGTGCAGGGGCTGCTGGAGCACGCCTGTGATGCCACGGCCGAGGAGAAGCGCACCGAGGGCCGGCTGATCGCCGCCCGGCTGGCGATGCTGCCGCCGCAGCGGGTGTACCGGCTGTTCCGGGGGCTGCGCGCGGCCGAGGTCAACAACCGGCGCACCCGCGCGATCATGCGTGACTGGGTGGCCGCGCGGCCCGACCCCGCGCACGACGCGGTGAAGTACCGCCGGGGGCTGAAGAACGCCGTCCGGCACGCGCACCTCAGGCTCGACGACGCACGCGACGGGAGCCGCCACGAGGGCCACGACGGCGTCGGGTCAGGCGGTGAGCTGGGGGACTTCCTCTTCCGGCCCGGGAAGCTGCCCCGGTACCGGCACCAACTGCTCGACGCCTGGCGCCGCGCCCACTACGAGCAGGGTGCGGTCGACGGGCTCCCCTTCACCGTCGCCGAGGGCTTCGCCGCACGGCACGGGATGAAGCGCGAGGCCTTCCTCGATCGGATGGCGCCCCGGATGACCCGGCTGGAGCGGCTGCGCACCCAGGCACAGCGCGGTGCCGCTTCCCCGCAGGAACCGCCCGCGGGCGTCGATCCCGCCGTGATGCCGCTGACCCGGCTCGCGCTGTACGTCCTCTCCTTCCCCCCGGCGGTGCGCGGGCGCCACCGCGAGGAGCTGACGTCGGCCCTGCGCGCGGCGGCCCGTCGTGCGGCGGGTCCGCACGCCGGGAGCTGGGGGCGGGTCGCCACCGTGCTGGACGACAGCTACTCGGCGTCCGGTTCGGGCGAGAAGCGGCGCCGCCCGCTCGCCGTGGCGCTGGCCTGCGCCTTCCTGCTGGAGGCGCTGGCCGCGCCGGGTGCGTGCATCCCGCTGTGGACCAGCGGCGCCGACGATCCGCTGCTGGTCCGGCCCTTGGGACCGACCCCGCTCGGCATGCGCGTGCTGGACGCCCTGGAGTACGGCCCCGACCGGCTGATCATCGTCTCGGACGGCTGGGACAACGCGCCTTGCGGCCTCGCGGGCGAGGTGCTGCGGGTCTGGCGGACCAGGATCGATCCGGAGCGGCGCACCTCGGTCGTCCATGTGAACCCTGTATACGACGCGGACGCCTTCGACGTCCGGCGGCTGTCGCCGGGAGTGCCGACGGCCGGTGTCCGGGACGCGGAGGACCTGCCCGCGCTGGTGGAGATCGCGCAGTTCTCCGAGGGCCGGACGGGGCCCGCCGAACTGCACGCGTACCTGGACCGGCAGGCAGCCCGGTTCGTGGCGGCCGGACGAGCGGGAGGCCCCCTGTGAACAGGCTCGACCTGACCGGGCTCGCCACCCGCCCCCCGCAGGTCTGGGGCGGCATCCGGCTGGTGCCGCTGGTGCGCGAGAAGCCCGTCGAGGGGATCCGGCTGCATCAGGAGGTGTACGCGGACGCGGACGGCGGGGCCGCGGTGGTGGAGGTGGGGCCACGCACCCACTACACCTCGTACATCCCGCACGGCTTCGTCGCCGACTGGTCCGGCGAGGGCGCCGGGAGCGCCGCGTACGGGACGCAGCTGGCGGCCCACGGCGCGGCGCGGAACGCCCCGCCCCGCACCCTGAAGCTGCCGCGCCACCGCCACCACCGGATGGCCAAGCGGCAGCCCGGGGACCGGCTGCGGTTCCTTCCGCTGCACCTCGCGATGGAGGGCTATCTCTCGCTGCACTTCGGCGGGCCGTCGACCGCCTGGGAGGAGTGGTCGCGGCAGGCGCTGCGCGACGGTCTGTCGCCGCGCGCCGAGGACGCGTACCTGGGGTGGACAGTGCGCGGACTCGGCGACGCGCTGCGGGTGTTCGAGATCCATCCGGGGCAGTGCGGTGTGATGGTGTACGCGGCCGACGCGCTCGCCGCGGCCTTCGTGGTGCCGCACCCGGACGACTACCGTCTGCTGCATCCCTCGCTCGTCCAGGACCTGTACGGGGAACTGGTCCACCAGTACGCGATGTACGGCGCGCCGGTGGCCGGTTTCGGGGCGCGGATCGCGGACGGACCGGGTCTCGACACGCTCGCCGGGCTGCGGGCGGCCGCGCGGGAGCAGGAGCGTGCGTGGGCCGATGCACACGACACCCTGTTCGCGCGGGAGCTGCTGGACACCTCGTACGGCTTCGACCGGGTGTACCGGATGGGGGCCTTCACGCTGTGGCGCTTCCTGCCGCCGTTCCTGCGGAACGCGGGCGGGCAGCACATCGGCGAGACGATCACCGACCACAAGGGGCGGGTCGCCTACCTCAAGACGTTCCGGCTGTCGGAGGCGCAGATCCGCCGCGGCCATCTGCTGCGGCGGCTCGCGGACGCGGACTGGCTGCTCCCGCGGGCCGCCGAGGCACTGGGCGCCACCGAGGAGGAGCTGGTGCGGCGGATCCGGGCCGCCGGGTTCGAGACGCTGCTCAGGGACCGTGTCCAGGGGCGGCGCGCAGGCCCGTGACCGGCCCGTCGCGCACAGGAAACGTCGGTAACACGGGGTTCACACGAGGGCAACGGACGGGAAATCGCGTCTTGCGAAGCTGCGCTGCATAGACCCGCAGCACCCCCGAAGGATGGCTTCCGTGACGTTCAAGGCTGAGTACATCTGGATCGACGGCACCGAGCCGACCGCCAAGCTCCGTTCCAAGACGAAGATCATGCCCGGTTCCCCGTCGTCCGACGTGGCGACGCTGCCCATCTGGGGTTTCGACGGGTCGAGCACCAACCAGGCCGAGGGCCACGCCTCCGACCGGGTCCTGAAGCCGGTCTTCACCTGCCCGGACCCGATCCGCGGCGGTGACGACGTACTGGTCCTGTGCGAGGTCTTCAACATCGACATGACTCCGCACGAGTCCAACACCCGTGCCGGACTGCGGCCGCTCGCCGAGCAGTTCGCGGGCCAGGAGCCGATCTTCGGCATCGAGCAGGAGTACACCTTCTTCGACGGCCACCGGCCGCTCGGTTTCCCCGAGGGCGGCTTCCCGGCCGCGCAGGGCGGCTACTACTGCGGTGTCGGCTCGGATGAGATCTTCGGCCGCGACATCGTCGAGAAGCACCTCGACAACTGTCTGAAGGCGGGTCTTGGCATCTCCGGCATCAACGCCGAGGTCATGCCCGGCCAGTGGGAGTTCCAGGTGGGCCCGCTCTCCCCGCTGGAGGTCTCCGACCAGCTGTGGATCGCCCGTTGGCTGCTCTACCGCACCGCCGAGGACTTCGACGTCTCCGCGACCCTCGACCCGAAGCCGGTCAAGGGCGACTGGAACGGCGCGGGCGCGCACACCAACTTCTCCACCAAGGCGATGCGCGAGGGCTACGACGCGATCATCACCGCGTGCGAGTCGCTGGGCGAGGGCTCGAAGCCGATGGACCACGTCAAGCACTACGGTGCGGGCATCGACGACCGGCTGACCGGTCTGCACGAGACCGCCCCGTGGAACGAGTACAGCTACGGCGTCTCCAACCGCGGTGCCTCGGTCCGTATCCCGTGGCAGGTCGAGCAGGACCGGAAGGGCTACATCGAGGACCGCAGGCCGAACGCCAACGTCGACCCGTACGTCGTCACGCGGCTGATCGTCGACACCTGCTGTGCCGCGCTGGAGAAGGCCGGCCAGGTCTGACCCCGGCCCCCCACCCGCGCGGAGGCGCCCACCGCAGAGCCGGTGGGCGCCTCCGCGCGTGCCCGAGGTGAGGAAGGTAACGCAAAGGGTCCGTATCGACGGGTGAGAGAAGTCTGCTGCGGGGTCGTGTTCTCTGGTTCAATGGGGGCATGGCCAGCTTCCAGCACACCTCGACAGGTCGCAGCGACCTCGAGCCCTTCTGGCCTTCCCGTCAGCATCACGACTTCGACCGGGTGTGTTGCCGCGCGTTGAACGCGCTGGCCCTCTAAAGCCGCTCACCCCGGTCTTCGGTCCGCGCGCACGCAGCAAGTCCGTCCACAGACGACTCCTTCGCGCGAAAGAGCTGACCCTCATGGCGAACACTCGCACCTTCTCCGCCGCAGCCGCTGCCACCGCAGCGCCGTCGGCGGCCGCTGCGGCCACCCCCACCCGTCCTCCCTCCCCCAACCGTCACCGGCTGCGGGCCGTCGCGCCCGACGAGGTCTTCCAGCCGGCCGATGTCTCCGCGTTCCTGGCACCGGGCACGACCTGGCTGCCCGCCCCCCAGCACACCGTGCCGGCCCTGCCCGGCCGGCCGCCGATGGTCGGCTATCTGGTGCTCGTCCCCGCCGACCAGCAGCCGGCGCTCGCGGCGGCTGCGGCCGGCGCCGCCGCCCAGTACGCCGCGCCGGAGGTGCTGGAGGAGGCGGGCACCGGACCGGTGCGCATCGACTCCGTCCAGCGCACCGCCGAGGTCAACGGGAACACCCTCGACCTCACCTACCTGGAGTTCGAGCTCCTCGCCCATCTGGTGGCGCACCCGCACCGGGTGCACACCCGCGACCAGTTGGTGACCACGGTCTGGGGCTACGGGCATGTGGGCGACGGGCGCACCGTCGACGTCCACATCGCCCGGCTGCGCCGCAAGCTGGGCGTCGAGCACCGGCGTTCGATCCAGACGGTGCGGCGCGTCGGATACAAGTACGCGCCCTGAGCAGACACGCGCGGCACGAAGGGGGCTCCGGTTCCGGTACGGACCGGAACCGGAGCCCCCTACGTGTGTCCGTCAT
>NZ_JBHXUW010000112.1:0-11113 GCF_042672475.1 Streptomyces sp. NPDC127177 | reverse complement strand
GTGGTTTTTTTTCATTATCCCCGGCGCCCCGGGGGGGGGGGGGGGGGGGGGGGGGCGCCATGTTCCGCCGGCGCGGGGGGGGGGGCCGGGGGCGCGGGGCCCCGGCCCCCGGCCCCACCTCCGTGTCAGCTGTGCAGCAGCCCCGTGACCTGCCCTGCAACGGGCAGGTCCTTCAGCGCGCCGCCGCTGGTCACCGGGTCGGTGACCAGTGCCGTGGAGACCGGCTTGAAGTCGGCGATCTGGGTCCCCACCGCGTTGTCCAGCGGGTCCGTGCCCGTGCCGGCCAGCGGGTCGAGCCGCAGGTGGGTCACGGGAGCGATCCCGTTGTCGAGCGACTGCCCGAGCGCTCCGGCCACCGCCCCGCCCGCGGCGTGCGTGGCCGCGCCGAGGCCGGTGCTGTCGGAGCCCGCGGCCGGCGCGGCGGGCAGCGGCGCCGCCTGGGCCGCCGCACCCCCCGCGCCGAGAGCGGCGCCCACCGCGGTGACGGTCAGACCCGCACGCAGCAGAACGCGGCGCCGGGACTTGGAAGATGCGTGACGTGCCATGGATTTCCCACCTGATCGGGCCGATCGAGCCATCAATCGAGTAATCGTCTGGATGCTCAGAGTAGTTGACATGTGATGCTGGATACCAACACAGGTACCGGGGGATCCCCTGCGCGGGTCAATGCCTCACACTCGTGTCCTGTGAGTTCCCATGCGCTTTCGACCCGCGTCGTCCTGTTGGCGGGCCCCTCCGGCTCCGGCAAGTCCTCCCTGGCAGCACGCACCGGCCTTCCGGTGCTGCGGCTCGACGACTTCTACAAGGAGACCGGCGACCCCACACTGCCGCTCGTCCCCGGCAGTACGGACATCGACTGGGACTCCGCACAGTCCTGGGACGCCGACGCCGCGGTCGCGGCGATCTCGGCCCTGTGCCGCACCGGCCGCACCGACGTGCCGCTGTACGACATCGCCACCAGCTCCCGCACCGGGCACGAGGTCCTCCACATCGAGCGCACCCCGCTCTTCGTGGCCGAGGGCATCTTCGCCGCCGACATCGTCGAACGGTGCCGTTCACTGGGGGTGCTCGCGGACGCCCTGTGCCTGCGGGGCCGCCCGTCGACGACGTTCCGCCGGCGGCTGCTGCGGGATCTGCGCGAGGGCCGGAAGTCGGTACCGTTCCTGCTGCGGAGGGGCTGGCGGCTGATGCGTTCCGAGCGCCGGATCGTGGCACGCCAGGCCGAACTGGGCGCGCACCCCTGCGGCAAGGAGGAGGCGCTCGGGCGGCTCGCCGCCGCGGCGGCGGGGCAGTGCAGGGCGCGCGCGGTGCGCGGGGCGGCCTGACGGAAGGGCCGCCGGACGGGACCGGTTCCGTCCGACGGCTTCCGTCGATCTGCGGCATACCTCTGTACGGGCCGGGCAGGCCCGTATACCTTCGCCGTGAGGCCACGGATTGAAACGATTCACACCCGCCTCCGCCGGTCTTTCCCACGGCCGGACGCGGGTCGCTCCGCCCTGCCCACCCGCTGTCGCACGGTCTCGCGAACGTACCCATGACAACGATTTCCCTCACGAGAGAAGGATCGTCATGCACCACGAATCGGGAGAGGGTCCGCGTCGGCGCGCCTTCATCGCCGGCGGTCTGGTCGCGGCGGCCGCGGCAGCAGGTGCGCTGCCCGGCACCGCGGCGGCCGCCGGCACCGCCGGCAGGACATCCGGTACGCCCGCCGGCCCCGCCACGTCCGGCGGCCCGGCCGCCGCGCACCCGGCCACCGCCCCTCGCCCGTACCGCAAGGCACCGGCGGGCCGTTGGGACGCCCACAACCTGTCGCCGGCGAGCCGCACCGTGCGGCCGGTGGCCGTGTACACCACCTCCGGCACGGTCGAGGGCGCCGCGTCCCTGACGTCCCGCCACGGCTCCGGCACCGCACGGCTGACCGGGGCGGGCTCCTCGCTCACGCTGGACTTCGGCAAGGAGGTCGGCGGCTTCGTCACCCTCACCGTCGCCGGAAGCAGCGCCCGGGACGGGATCGTCGGGCTCACCTACAGCGAACTGTCCACCTACGTCGGCCCGTCCGCCAGCGACGGCTCCAACGGCGGCACCAACGACGAGCCCGCCGTGCGGTATCCGGCCCCGCCCGGGGGGCGGGTCGACACCTCGAAGGACGTACCGGTCGCGGAGGACGGTTCGGCGCGCGAGGTCACTCCGGCGTCCCAGCAGCGCGGCGGCTTCCGGTACCTGACCCTCGTCAACGAGAGCGGCGGGACCCTGGCGCTGACCGGGGTGACGGTACGGGTGACCTTCGCGCCGAACGCCCGCGACCTGCGCGCGTACCCCAACTACTTCCACTGCGACGACGATCTGCTGAACCGCATCTGGTACGCCGGTGCCTACACCGTGCAGACCAACATCATCGCGAGTGACGAGGGGCGCGTCTGGGGTCCGCCGGACACCGGCTGGGCCAACGACGCCCGGGTCGGCGAACTGGGCAGCACCGTCCTGGTCGACGGCGCCAAGCGCGACCGCACGGTCTGGCCCGGGGACCTGGGCATCTCCGTGCTGACCGACCATGTCTCCCTGGGCGACCTGGAGACCGTACGCAACGCCCTCCAGACCCTGTACAACCACCAGGACCCCACGAGCGGAGCGCTGCCGTACGCGGGCCCGGCCGTCAACTTCATCGGCAACTCCGACGCGTACCACCTGTGGACGCTCATCGGCACGGCCTCCTACGCCCAGCTCTCCGGCGACCTCGACTGGACGCGGACGGTCTACGACGGCTACCTCAAGGCGCTGGCCCACGTGGTCGGGAAGATCGACACCGACGGGCTGCTCGCCGTGACGGCCGCCGCCGACTGGGCCCGTACCGACGCCGACGGCAAGAACCTCGAAGCCAACGCGATCATGTACCGGGCACTGGTCACGGCGGGCCCGCTGGCCCGCTCGATGGATGACGCGGCGACCGCGGACGCCTGCGCGGAGCGCGCGGAGAAGCTCCGGCAGGCGGTCGGCACCCAGGGCTACTGGGACGAGTCGGCGGGCCTGTACCGGGACAAGCCCAGCGGCGCGGGCGCCGAGCTGTACCCGCAGGACGGCAACGCGCTGGCCGTCTGGTTCGGCCTGGTGACCGACCCCGCGCGGGCGCGGACCGTGAGCGCGGCGCTGGCGAAGCGGTGGACCGCGGTCGGGGCGCTCACGCCCGAGAAGGGTGCCGACGCCGTCCACCCGTTCCCCGGCGGCATGGAGGTGCACGCGCACTTCGCGGCCGGCCGTGACAGCACCGCGCTGGAACTGATCAGGCGCGAATGGGGCTTCATGCTGAACGCCCCGCACGGCACCGCCAGCACCTTCTGGGAGGGCTACCGCGCCGACGGCACCTCCGACTACAGCGGCTCGTACATGAGCGCCGCACACGGCTGGTCGACGGGCCCGACGTCCGCGCTCACCTACTTCCTGCTCGGCATCGCACCGGCGGCGGACGGCGGCGCGGGCTACTCCGTGGCTCCCCGCCCCGGCGGACTACGGCGTGCGGAGGGCCAGTTGACGACGCCCGCCGGGGTGATCCGGGTGTCGTGGCGGGCCCGGTCGCACGGCGGCTTCGACCTGTCGCTCAGCGCACCGGCCGCGGTGGTGGACGAGGTCTCGGTACCCGTCCCCGAGGGCGGCCCGTGCGTCGTGCGGGTCGACGGGAAGCGCGCCTGGGACGGGGCGTCCCAGGCCCACGGGGCCCGTGCCGTGCCGGGGCGGGTCGTCCTGTCCGGACTCTCCGGCCGCACGCACGAGGTGACGGTACGGCGCAGTTGAACCGCCCTTCCGCCGGCGCACCACGAACAGGAGTAAGGATCAGATGACCGCACGTCCGAGAAAACGCCTCACCGCCCTGGTCGCGGCCGCGAGCGGCGCCCTCCTGCTGGGCGTCCTGCCCGCACCGGCAGGGGCCGCCACGGCCGCACCACACCCTCCCGCCGGGCACACCGGCCCCTGGGACGACGCCGGATACGTGCCCCGGCCCGGCAGCTGGAAGCCGTACGTCCTGGCCCCCGCCGGGCACGACGTCGACCCGGTCTCGGTGCTCTCCGCCGATCCGCGCGGCGGGCAGATCAAGGGGGATCCGAAGGCCGTCCTGGGCAGGGCCAGGCACCCGGTCCGGCTCGTCAGCACCGGCGACCGCGCCGAGTCCCCGCTCCTCACCCTGGACTTCGGCAAGAACACCGGCGGGAAGATCCGTGTCCACGTCGCCGGAGCGTCCGCGACACCTCCGAAGCTGCATGTGTGCTTCAGCGAGTCACGGCAGTTCGCCGCGACCGGGCCGCAGGACAACGACGGGCAGGCCGCGCACGCCCCGGGCTGCGACACCGCGAACATCTGGAACGGCTACCCGGGCACCGCCTACACCTACGACTCCGACAGCCACACCCTCGAACTGGACCCGGCGAAACTCCCCGCCACGCTGACCGATCCGCAGCTGCGCGGCGCGTTCCGGTACGCGACCCTGTTCCTCGACGGTCCGGGCTGGGTGGACGTCGGCGCGGTGTCGCTGGACTTCGACGCCGTCCCCGGGCAGGCCGACCCGTCGGCGTACAAGGGCTGGTTCCTCTCCAGTGACAACGAGCTGAACAAGGTCTGGTACGCCGGGGCCTACACCGTCCAGCTCAACACCTGGATGTCCGACACCGCGAAGAGCTGGCCGTACGAGCCCGGCGAGGCCGACCACGCCGACGACCAGGTGCCGTACGCCGATCCGGGCAAGGAGGTCATCTTCGACGGCGGCAAACGCGACCGGATCGTCTGGCAGGGCGACCTCGCCGTCCAGGCCCCGGTGACCTACCTGAGCACCGACGACGTCCCGGCGGTCGAGAACTCGCTGTCCTCCCTCGCCGCGCAGCAGCTGGACGACGGCTACGTACCGGCCGCGAGCCTGGTCGGGCAGCACAACCAGGACGAGTTGCGCACCTACGGCGAGTACGTCACCTGGTTCGTCCACAACCTCTACAACCACTGGCTATACACCGGCGACCGCGCCTACCTGGACCGGTGGTGGCCCCAGCTGACCCGGGCCACGGGGTGGCTGGAGAAGGTGCGCGACGCCGACCCGAAGGGCCTGATCGCCTTCCAGGAATCGGGTTCCTGCGGGCACTACGGCTACAGCGACTGCGGCCACGAGACGTACGTCAACGCCCTCTACAGCCGAAATCTCGACGAGATGGCGGAACTGGCCGGGGCCAGGGGCGCCGCCTCGGACGCGGGCCTGTACGCCTCCCGGGCCGCGGAGGTGAGGAAGGCCGTCAACGAGCAGCTCTGGGACGAGAGCACCGGCGCGTACCGGCTGTCCCGCGAGATCCCCGACGCCTATCCGCAGGACGCCAACGCCTCGGCGGTGCTGACCGGCATCGCCGACCCGGAGCGTGCGGGCCGGGCGCTGGACTACCTGCGGCACAACAGCTGGGGCCCGTACGGTGCCCTGACCGTGTCACCGGGCACGCCCAACGCGTCGATCAAGCCGTCCTACGAGCCGCTGCCCAGCGGCTTCGAGGCGGACGCCCGGCTGACGGCGGCCGATCCGAGCGGCGGTCAGCAGAAGAGCGCGCTGGAGCTGCTGCGTACGTTCTGGGGCTACCAGCTCGCCCAGGACCCGGGCGGCACGTTCTGGGAGAAGGCCGACGTGAACGGGGATCCGGGCATCAAGCAGTTCACCAGCCTCGCCCACGGCTGGGCCTCCGGCCCGACGGTCACCCTGACCAACCAGGTGCTGGGTGTGCGGCCGACCGGTGCCGGCTTCTCGCAGTACGCGATCGTGCCGCACCCCGGCGGCCTGAGCTGGGCACAGGGCAGCGTGCCCACGCCGCACGGCGACATCACCGCGTCCTGGCGTTCCGGGGCGGACGGCTTCGTCCTGGACGCGACCGCGCCCCGGGGCACCTCGGGCCGGCTCGCCGTCCCGACCGGCGGGAAGAAGGTACGCGTGACGCTCGACGGGGTCACCGTCTGGAACGGCTCCAGGGCGGTCGGCGGTTCCAGGGCCACCAGCGACGGGGCGCAGGTGTACGTGGACGGGGTCACGTCCGGCCACCACGTGCTGCGTACGCACCGCCGCTGACAGCGGCCCGGCCCTGCCGGACACGTGACGCAGGGGCCGCTCGTGGCGAGCGGCCCCTGCGTCACACGCCGACGGGGCCGGACAGGACCCCCCGGCCCGTCCGACCCCGCAGCGTTCCCCCGGTCACCGCCGCCTCCCCCGAAGCAGCGGCCCCGTTCCCCCGTATCCCCGTTTCCCCCGTATCCCCCCGTTTCCCCCGTATCCCCCGCTCGCCTCAGGCCACCAGCTCGCCGAAGGACTCTTCCTCGTCACGGCCGAAGCTGAGGACCTCGTCCTCGCGCAGCCGGCGGAGCGACCGCCAGATGCTGGACTTCACCGTGCCGACACTGATGTCGAGGATGGACGCGATCTCCGGGTCCGTGCGGCCCTCGTAGTAGCGCAGGACCAGCATCGTGCGCTGGAGCTCGGGCAGTCGCGCCAGCGCCTGCCAGAGCACGGCGCGCAGCTCCGTACCACGCATCGCGTCCGTGTCGCCCGCCGTCTCCGGCAGCTCCTCGGTCGGATATTCGTTCAACTTGCGCCTGCGCCAGGCGCTGATGTGCAGATTGGTCATGGTGCGGCGCAGATAACCGCCCACCGCCGCCTTGTCACTGATCCGGTCCCACGCCCGGTACGTCGAGAAGAGGGCGCTCTGGAGCAGGTCCTCGGCCTCGAACCGGTCGCCGGTCAGGTGGTAGGCGGTGGCGTACAGGGAGGCGCGGCGCTCCCGGACGTAGGCCGTGAACACCGCTTCGGCGTCCTCGTCCCGCGCCGGGGTCTGCCGCTCCCCCGTGGCCTCCCCGTACGTGCTTCCCCCGTTGTTCCCGCCGGTCACGGCAGGTGCGTCGACCACCGTCATGTATGACGGGTGCTGACGCCCGGCGCCACGAACGCACCCCCGCCCGTTCAATGCGGCGCCGGACTTCTCGGTGTTCCGCCCGACGTCGTGGAGACGCGTGACAACTGCGCTTGCGGTGCTGCTGTGAGCTGAGTTCATCTCGCGCCCCCCATCGGTGGAGTCCGTCCGTTCCTTGTGCCAATGAGCTTGCCGGGGCAGTTTCATGGCGCTGTCCTGCGACTGTCACAGGCCTGTCACAGGGCCCTGTGAGGGCACGATCCGGGGGTGCCCGGCGCATAAGAGGGGACCAACTGTCGAACTAGGGCTCCCCCATGGGTCAGAATGACCAGCGTGCCTTTCCTGTTGCTGATCGAGGACGACGACGCCATCCGCACGGCCCTCGAACTCTCGCTGTCTCGCCAGGGCCACCGTGTGGCCACCGCGGCGACGGGAGAGGACGGCCTCAACCTGCTGCGAGAGCAGCGGCCCGACCTGGTCGTGCTGGATGTGATGCTGCCCGGTATCGATGGATTCGAGGTGTGCCGGCGCATCCGGCGCACCGACCAGTTGCCGATCATTCTGCTGACCGCGCGCAGCGACGACATCGACGTCGTGGTGGGTCTGGAGTCCGGTGCCGACGACTATGTGGTGAAACCCGTTCAGGGCCGGGTGCTCGACGCCCGGATCCGCGCGGTGCTGCGCCGGGGCGAGCGCGAGTCCACGGACTCCGCGACGTTCGGGAGCGTGGTCATCGACCGGTCCGCCATGACCGTCACGAAGAACGGTGAGGACCTCCAGCTCACGCCGACCGAGCTGCGCCTCCTGCTCGAACTGAGCCGGCGGCCCGGGCAGGCCCTGTCCAGACAGCAGCTGCTGCGCCTGGTCTGGGAACACGACTACCTCGGTGACTCCCGGCTGGTGGACGCCTGCGTCCAGCGGCTGCGCGCGAAGGTGGAGGACGTGCCGTCCTCACCGACCCTGATCCGTACCGTGCGGGGCGTGGGATACCGGCTGGACTCGCCGCAGTGAGCACGGCTGTGCGGCGGAGCCTGCTCGCCGGGCTCCGCTGGACCAGCCTGCGGTTGCGGCTCGTCGTCGTGTTCGCGCTGGTGGCGCTCACCGCGGCGGTGTCCGCGTCCGGGATCGCGTACTGGCTGAACCGCGAGGCGGTGCTGACCCGTACCCAGGACTCGGCGCTCGGGGACTTCCGTCAGGAGATGCAGGTCCGGGCGGCCTCGCTGCCGCTGCGCCCCACCAAGGACGACCTCCAGACGGCGGCCGTGCAGATGGCGAGCAGCAGTCCCGGTTACAGCGTGCTGCTGATCGACGAGCGCGATCCGGGCAAGCCGATCGTCGGCAACTCCGACCTGGACACCTTCACCCGGGACAACGTGCCGCTTTCGCTGCAGAAGCAGGTCGACAAGAAGCAGCCGGTCAAGGCGGGCAACAAGTACCAGTACCACCTGTTCTGGCAGCGGACCTCGATCCGCGGCACGCCGTACCTCGTCGGCGGTACGAAGATCATCGGTGGTGGCCCGACGGGTTACATGCTCAAGTCGCTCGACCAGGAACGGGAGGATCTCAACTCCCTCGCCTGGTCGTTGGGGATCGCCACCGCGCTCGCCCTGGTCGGCTCCGCGCTGCTCGCGCAGGCGGCGGCGACGACCGTGCTGCGTCCGGTGCAGCGCCTCGGTGACGCCGCCCGCAAGCTCGGCGAGGGCAAGCTCGACACGCGTCTCGTGGTGTCCGGCACCGATGAACTGGCCGATCTCTCGAGGACGTTCAACAGAACGGCGAGTTCACTGGAGAAGAAGGTCGCGGACATGACCGCGCGGGAGGAGTCCAGCCGCCGCTTCGTCGCCGACATGTCGCACGAGCTGCGCACCCCGCTGACCGCCATCACCGCGGTCGCCGAGGTGTTGGAGGACGAGGCCGACAGCCTCGACCCGATGATCGCGCCGGCCGTGCACCTGGTGGTCAGCGAGACCCGGCGGCTCAACGACCTGGTGGAGAACCTGATGGAGGTCACCCGCTTCGACGCGGGCACGGCCCGGCTCGTCCTGGACACCGTGGACGTCGCCGACCAGGTGACGGCCTGCATCGACGTCCGCGCCTGGCTGGACGCGGTCGATCTGGACGCCGAGCGCGGCATGATGGTCCGCCTCGATCCGCGCCGGCTCGACGTGATCCTCGCCAACCTGATCGGCAACGCCCTGAAGCACGGCGGTTCGCCGGTCCGGGTCACGGTGCGGACGGAGGGCGACGAGCTGGTCATCGAGGTCCGCGACCACGGTCCCGGCATCCCCGAGGACGTACTGCCCCATGTATTCGACCGCTTCTACAAGGCCAGCGCCTCCCGGCCGCGGTCCGAGGGCAGCGGTCTGGGTCTCTCGATCGCCATGGAGAACGCGCACATCCACGGCGGCGACATCACCGCGTCGAACTCGCCGGACGGCGACGGCGCGGTGTTCGTACTGCGGCTGCCGCGCGACGCCGAGGCGCTGAGCCGCACCACCGAGTCCCACGACGCGGAGATTCCGGACGAGGAGGACGACGCGACGTGATGCGCAGCGAACGCCGGGGCCTTCGCCCCGCCGCGGCGGTGGCCGGGGCCGTGCTCTGCGCGGTACTGGCCGCGGGCTGCGGGATCAGGACGACGTCCGTACCGGTCGACGCCGGGCCCGCGCCCTCGCGGGTGCCGTGCGCGATGCCCGCCGAGGACGTCACCGCGCAGGCCCGGCAGGGCATCCCGGTGCAGATCTATCTGGTGTGCGCCTCGCAGTTGGTCACGGTCGACCGCACGGTCCAGGTCCAGGAGACGGCGTCCGCCCGGGTCAAGGTGGCCGCGGCACTCCTGAACGAGCTGCGGAAGAAGCCCCCGGCACCCGAGCAGCAGGCCGGCTTCACCACGGTCGTCCCGTCGGCGCTCCGGGTCACCGGGCCCCGCGCGGACGACCCGAGGGGCGCGCTGCGGCTCAGCGAACAGCCGGAGGACCTGACTCCCGAGGCGCTGGCCCAGATCGTCTGCACGTACTCGGAGAGCGAGCCGCTCGTCCAGGACGGCACGGTGATGCTCGGCGGCCCCGGCGCATACGCGGCGCGCGGCTATCTGTGCACCACGGAGACGAAGGCCAGCCCGAAGACCGTGCCGACCCTGGGCGCGGTCCGGCTGTCCTGAGTACGCGCCGCCGGGCCGCCGGCCGGACCGTGGGCCGGACCGTGAGCCAGGTCTCCCCCTCGGGAGCGGAACCGATCCTGCCGCCCCCCGCGTCTTGGGGAGCGTGCGTCAAGGTTCGGACGGCCAAGCCGTCATCCGCTTCCGCGCGGCCGGAGTGTCCCTCCTCCTCGCGCATCTGCTGCTCGTCGGGTGGCTGACTCTTCGCCCGCTGGACGTGCCGTGGATGACAGCCGCCAATCTCTCGCCGTTCGCCGGCATCAAGGCGGACCTGACCCTCGGCCCGGTCACCGCCGCCCGCCGGATCGGCAAGGAACTTCTGCTGCTGGCGCCCCTGGGCGTGCTGCTGCCGATGGCCGGGGGCCGGCTCTTCGTCTCCCCGTGGGCCTCGCTCGCCCGTACCGTCGCCGCCGGGTCGCTGATCTCACTGGCCATCGAGCTGGGCCAGACCGGGGTGCCCGGCCAGGTCGTCGACGTCGACTCGCTGATCCTGAACACCGTCGGCGTGGCACTGGCCCACGTGCTGTTCGTACCGGCCTGCCGGGCACGGCTGCGCCGCCGGGAGCAGCAGCGGGTCCGGGTACTCCCCCGGGTCGGCCATGAGGTTCCTCAGGGGGCGACCCCGACGATTTCCAGGGTCGGCATGGCCCCGTAGATCGATGCTCCGCCCGGCTCGGCGAGCGACCATGGATGTACCGGGAGCACAACGGACGGCTCCCCCAGCAACGGTTCGCGAAGGAGCCCACCATGGCCGCACTTGCCCGCCCCCGTGAAGGCCGCATGATCGGCGGAGTGTGCGCAGCGCTGGCACGGCGCTTCGGCACCTCCGCGGGGACCATGCGCGTGATCTTCCTCGTCTCGTGCCTGCTGCCGGGCCCGCAGTTCCTGCTCTACCTGGCGCTGTGGGTGCTGCTCCCGGAGGAGGAGCGGCACTCGTCCGCCTCCACCAGCTGGTAGTCCCGCACGACACGCGCCTGTGGGCGGGCACCCGGTCGGGTGCCCCCCCCCACGCTGTATCTTATAAAAAAAAACCAGCCCCACA
>NZ_JBHXUW010000111.1:0-11607 GCF_042672475.1 Streptomyces sp. NPDC127177 | reverse complement strand
GCGCGCACGTTTTTTCTACACGCACCCCGGCACCCCACCCCCCGGGCCGGCCCCTCTCGGGGCCGCCCCAGCCCTGCCCCCACACGCGGGTGCGCGGGGGGGGGGGCGCCCCCCCCGGCCGCTTCGGGGCTCGGGCATGGGGGCCTTCCAGGGGTGAGACGTGGATGGGGCGTTGGTCCGGGCCGGCTGTCAGATGCCCGGGTAGACATCCAGCCGGCCGCACATGCCGAAGCGGCCGCGTGCGGTGGGCCCGGTCGCGGTCACCCGGGCGCCCGACAGATGACCGTCGTCCTTGCCGCGCAGCGCGTCGAGCTGTGACCGGGTCGCCTCCGATGCGGCGTGGGCGCCGTCGCGCCAGCGCTGCTCCCAGTCGTCCAGCCTCGGCCGCACCAGCTCGGTCGCGGCTCGCCGGAACGCCGCCAGGGGCTCCGGATCGCCGCTCTCGAAGGCCTCGCGCAGCTCCAGGAAGCGCGCCGTCGCCAGGTCGCGGCGGGCGCGCGCGACGAGCACCTGCTCGGCCTCGGGGACGTCGGCCGGGATCCGCACCGCCTCGGCGTACGTGTCCCCGTCGACGAGGCGGTCCGGCGGCAGGGTGAGCACCGCGTCGCCGGCCTCCGGCAGACCGCTGTTCTGCATGACGACGGTGATTTCCAGGCCACCGTCGTTGACCAGACGGTGAATCGTGCCGGGCGTGAACCAGGCCACCGTGCCCGGCTCCAGGGGCGTCTCCCGGTACTCCGCGGCGGTGAGCGTCTGTACCGCGCCCCGGCCCGCCGTCACCACGTACCCCTCGCTGCAGGTGAGGTGCAGATGCGGTGTACCGCCGCCGGGCAGGCCCTCGATGGTCGGCCAGTCGTACACGGTCAGCCGGGACACACCGACCGCACCCGGGAATCCGTCGTACGCCGCGCTCACCATGAGAGCCCCTCCAGGTGGGAGGTGACCTGCTCGCGGTCCCAGTCGCCGTCGGCGACGACGACGCGGTAGCCGCGGGCGAGCGTGTCGCCGGGCGGGAGGACCAGCTCGTCGTGGAACGCCCAGGACGGCGCGACCGCGGCGAACGGGTCGCTGCGCACGAACCAGTGCGCCGGGTGCGTCCCCTTCTCGCCCGCGTGGTCGTTGGCCGGTGCGTGCTCGAAGACGACCGTGGCGTGGCCGTCCCGCCCGTCGTGCTCGCCGACGTACGCAAGCCACGGAGCCTGACTGCCCATCAGGTCGCCATCGGTCGCCTCCGCGGTGAACACGCGGCCGTCGCGGAAGGCGCGTGGACCACGCCAGAAGAGCCCGGTGTATCCGGCCGCGGGTCGGCCGTGGGTGGTGGGGCTGCCGAAACGCAGGGGCTCGGTGCGCCGGTTGGTGACGGCCGACGTCCACGTGAAGGTCCAGCTGCCGCTCTGCGGGTCGACATCGAGCACCTCGATGCGGCGCTCCTCCTCGGCCCACAGCTCGCCGCCGTGCGGGTGCCAGGTCAGCCGCTCCGCGATGACTGCGCGGTCTTCCGAGGCGTCGACCTCCTCGAAGGCCACGTGGGCCATCGAGCCGACCTTCTCCGGCAGCGGGAGGTACCCCTCGCCGTGCACATAGGTGTTGCCGCCCCACAGGTTCTGCCCCGACAGGTGGGAGGCCGTCAGCTGCAGCCCCTTGTGCCAGCGGTGGTCGTTGGGGCGGTAGTCGGTGACCAGCCCGCCGGACAGTGTCCGGACCGGGTGCAGGTAGGGCTTGGGCGCCTCCCACGGGGCTTCGGGGCGGTAGACGTAGGAGAACAGTTCGGTTCCGGTCGCCTCGTGGGCCACCGTGATCCGGTCACCGTGGGCGTGGGTCAGCGCGAGCGTCATGCGTGGTCCTCTTCCTTGCCGGTGGCGGCCGGCGCCCAGCCCGGGGCGCCGCCGTGCAGTTCGGTGTAGTACGGGTCGCCGGGGCCGATGTCGCCCGCGCGCACGGTCGTGTCGGTGAACGCGGACTTGTACAGGGCGGTGATGAACTCGAGCGTGCGCCGCCCGCCGGCGCCGCTGGTGGCGTGCCGCCGGCCGCTCCTGATGTCGTCGACCAGTACGCGTAGCTGGGCCAGGTGCGAACTGGGCTCGTCGGCACCGAAGTCGCGCCAGGCCGCTACGGTCTCCTCGGGGACGCCGGGTGCAGGGGTGATGCGCCAGTCCGCGTTGCGGTAGCCGTACAGGTGGGTCAGCTCGATGGTGGCCAGCTCGCAGTCGATGCGGATGCGGCTCACCTCGTCCGGGCTGAGCACGCTGTTGACGAGGGTGGCGACGGCCCCGCCGGCGAAGCGCACCTGCGCGGTGGACACGTCCTCGGTCTCCACGTCGTGCACGAGCCGGGCTGCCATGGCGCGCATCTCGTCCCACGGGCCCATCAGGTCCAGCAGCAGGTCGGTCTGGTGGATGCCGTGCCCCATCGCCGGGCCCCCGCCCTCGGTCGCCCACCGGCCCCGCCACGGCACGGAGTAGTAGGCGTGGTCCCGGTACCAGGTGGTCTGGCAGTGGGCCACCAGCGGCCGGCCGAACGCGCCGCTGCTCAGCAGTCCGCGTACGTGCCGTGCCCCGGAACCGAAGCGGTGCTGGAAGACGATGGAGGCGTACGGGTCCGCGCCGCCGCCCTTCTCCGCGGCCTCCATGGCATCGAAGTCCGCCAGCGAGGGGCAGGGCGGCTTCTCGCACCACACCCAGGCGCCGGCCGTGAGCGCCGCGACGGTCTGGTCCCGGTGCAGCGCGGGCGGTGTGCACAGCACCACCAGGTCCGGCCTGACCTCGGCGAGCATCGCGTCGAGATCCGTGGACGTGTACGCGATCCCCGCCCCGTCGGCGAGGGTGCGTGCCGCGGCCAGGTCGACGTCGACCGCCGCCACGAGCTCCACCTCACCCTCGGCGGCGAGCGTCATCAACGCGGGGAGGTGGCTGGAACGCGCGATGCCCCCCGTGCCGACCACGGCTGCGCGCAGCGGGGCGTGCGAATGGTGCGAAGACATGCGGACCCTCTCAGGAGACGGACGGGTGGACCACTGCGGGCGGCGCGAACGTGTGGGGCGCCCTCCGCGTGGGCTCTGAGTGCTCAGCCCTGCCATGGGCGCAGGAGGACCCGGCCCACGGGCGTGCGACGGCCGGCCGCCCTTTCGCGGCCCGACCGATTCCGATTGGTTCCAACGTTGTAACCGCCGTGTATCTCCGGGGTCAACCCTCTGTCGGGAAGGAGTTGCCGACCGGTCCGGCTGCTGACAGGCATGGCGAGGCCATGCATAATCAGGGAAAACGACGGTTATGGGGGCTCATCGGTGGCGGCAGTGACACTCAAGGACGTGGCGGAACGCGCAGGGGTGTCGATCAAGACCGTGTCCAACGTTGTACGCGGGGCCCCGCGGGTGTCCGAGAGCACGCGAACCCGCGTGATGCAGGCCGTGAGCGAGCTCGGCTACCGGCCGAACCCGTCGGCACGCCGGCTGCGGACCGGCCGAAGCGGCCTCATCGCTCTCGCCGTCCCGGACCTCGCCACGCCCTACTTCGCCGAGCTCGCGCACCACGTCGGGGCGGAGGCCTCGGCCCACGGATTCACCGTCCTCATCGAGGAGACGCTGGGGGACGCCAGGGAGGAACTGCGCCTGGCCACAGGCGTGCACGCGTCACTGCTGGACGGCGTGATCCTCTCGCCCCTGCACGTGTCGGCCACCGATCTCGCGCCGGTGGCGGACGAGTTCCCGCTGGTCCTGCTCGGTGAGCGCAGTTACGAAAACGATCGCGTTGTGGCCGACCACGTCCTCATCGACAACGTCGCCGCAGCGCGTGACGTCGCCGCGCACCTGGCCGGCCTGGGCCGTACGAGGATCGGCGCCATCGGTGTGGACCGGCCGCAGTCGGCGACCAGCCGCCAGCGCCTGGAGGGATTCCAGCAGGCGCTGCACGAGGCCGGGCTGACGTATGACCCCCGACTTGCCGCGCCGGTCAAGGAGTTCGACCGCCGCAACGGACTGCTGGCGATGCGCGGACTCCTCGCCCTGCCGGCGCAGGAGCGGCCCGACGCGGTCTTCTGCTTCAGCGACATGCTGGCCGTAGGTGCTCAACACGCTTTGCACGAAGCGGGATTGAGCGTTCCCGGGGATATCGCACTGGCGGGAGTGGACGGCTCCGAGGAGGCGCTCTACAGCACGCCCTCCCTCACCTCCGTGGTCCCCGACAAGGCGGCGATCGCATCCTTGGCCGTGAAGTGCCTGGCGGCCCGCATCCGTTCGCAGGAACGGGTGCCGTTCGAGGTGTACATGGCTCCGTACTGGCTGGAGGTGCGGGAGTCCACGGACGGTGTGCGGCGGCGGCTGTCGCACTGAAGGGCGCCTCCCGCCGGGGCCCCGGCGCATCGAGCGGGAGTGCCCGCCGTGGCACGCCGCGCGTGGCGGGGACCGCCGGCCCGGGGGAGCCCCAAGACCGGGAGCGCGCGGGGCGGAAGCGGATCGCGGTGCCTCCCTGCCTTCACCGGCGACGAGTTCCAGCCTCGGTACGGTGGACGCGTGATGGTGTGGTCCGTCGGCGCGGTGGACGCGCGGTGGCGTGGTCGGTAGGTGCGGCCGGTGCCGCGAACGCCCCGGCGGGTATCCGCGCCGGAGCCGGTTCGACGGCTTCCGTATCGGGTGAGGTCGCTCATTGATTCCAACGTTGTAACAAACGTTTCCGCAGGCGCCGGCCCGGTGGCGGGCAGAGTGATTCGCCGGCCCCGGCCCCGGCTGCCGACCACTAGCCATCAGCCGTCGGCCGCCGGGGCTCGGTTCGGCCGGGATCTCGCCCGCCGCCGCGCTCGGGCGATCCGCGCCCGGGTGGTCGAACGCGCACCCGGTCACCGCGGTGAACCGGAGGGTCAGCCCATCTCCCTAAAACGATTCACTCCACCCGGTCGCTAACTCTGCCCTATCTGTTGACCCGATTTCGTGACAGCGTCTAACCTCCGAGCCATCCGTATGAAACCTTTCATTTCTCCGGGGCTGCCCATGTCCAGTCACCTGTCGCGCCGAACCATCCTGCGGCTGGGAGCTGCCGCGTCCGCCTCCGTCGTCGTGCTCACCGGCCCCCGGGCGTTCGCCGCAGGACGGGGCGGAGCCACGACGGAGGCGCCCACCGGCCTGCTCACCGATCTCCTGCCGCAAGGGCTGGGCGCCACCGCCGGACAGCGGCCCCGGTTCAGCTGGCAGGTGCCCGACCAAGGCCCCGGCACCCGACAGCGCGCCTACGAACTGGAGGTCGCCACCACCCCGACCGGTTTCGAGAAGGGGCAACTGGTCTGGCGCAGCGGCAAGGTGACTGCTGCCGGGTCGACAGCGGTGGCCTACGGCGGTCCGGCGCTGAAGCCGCGCACCGCCTACTGGTGGCGGGTCAGCAGCTGGGGGAGGAGGAGGTCGTCATGGTCGAAGCCGGTGCTGATGGCGACCGCGGTGGAGGACCAGTGGCAGGCCGAGCCCATCTGGGCCCCGGCCGGGCCCACCATGACGGACGGCACGTTCACCACTCGGCTGAAGATCACCGCGGTGGCCGCCGGGCTGTGGTTCCGGGCCTCGGACGCCGCCAACAACTACATGTGGCAGCTGCGCGCGGACGACACCGCCGGAGTGCTGCGCAAGCACGTGTGCGTGGACGGCACCTACAGCGTCCTCGGCGAGGTGACCCTGCCCTTCCCGGTCGCCACCGGCGAGTGGATGGACCTCGCCGTCACCATGACCGGCTCCACCTTCACCACCAGCATCGCCGGCACCGTCGTCGACACCACCACCCACACCCGGTACGCCTCGGGCAACATCGGCCTGCGCAACGGCCGTACCGAGTCGCAGGTGTACGACAGCCTGCGCTTCACCGCGGCCGACGGCACCGTGCTGGTCCAGGACGACTTCGCCTCCGACAGGGGCACGCTCGCCGCCGGCACCGTGGCCGACGGCGTTCTCACCTTCCCCACCGACGTTTCCTCGCTGTCCTCCTACGGCGCCGATGACACCTGGGCGCTGCTGAGGCACGAGTACGGCCTGGAGCCCCGCAAGAAGGTCGCCGCCGCCGTGCTGCACGTCGCCGCCACCTCCGCCGCCCCGGCCCGCCAGTACGTGGCCAAGGTGTGGAGCAACGGCAGCCTCGTCGGCTACGCCTCCGTCCGTTCCGGCTCCGGCGTCGCCTACCAGTCCTTCGACATCACCGACACGCTGCGCGCCGGCCGGGCGAACGCCCTGGCAGCCCTCTGCCACACCACATCGGAGCAGAAGTTCCTGGCCCAGCTGGAGATCACCTACGCGGACGGCAGCCGGGCCACCATCGGCTCCGGTGACGCCTGGAAGGCCCGCGGCCAGGCCGGTCTGCTCCCGGCACGGGGCAGCGCCGGCAGCTCCTTCTTCGCCGTCCCCCAGGAGCACTGGGACCTGCGCAACGAGCCCGTCGGCTGGACCGAGCCCGGCTTCGACGACGCTGCCTGGCCGGCCCCCGCCGTCCGTCCAGCGGTCGAGGGCCTGGCCCCGGCCCTCATCGAGCCCGTACGGCTGCACGACGTCACCCCGGCCTCGGTCACCGAGGTGGCCGACGGGCGCTGGCTGGTGGACCTCGGCCGTGAGATAGCCGGCGGTCTGTCCCTGGAGGTCACCGGGAACGCGGGCGACACCGTGGAGGTGCGCCTCGGCGAGGAACTCGACGCCGACGGCACCGTGAAGTACCAGCTGCGGGCCACCAACGTCTACCGTGAGGTGTGGACCCTGCGGGACGGCGCCCAGCGTTTCGAGCACTGGGGCTACCGCGGCTTCCGCTGGGCCGAGCTGCGCACATCCGCCGACCTGTCCCGGGCGACCGTCAAGGGCCGTGCCTGGAAGCTCGACTGGGAGGGCTCCGACTCCTCCTTCAGCAGCTCGGACCCCGATCTCGACCGGGTCTGGGAGCTGTGCCGCTACTCCATCGAGGCCACCCGCGGCGACCTCTACCAGGACACCCCGACCCGCGAGCGCGGCCCCTACGAGGGCGACGCACTGATCAACCAGCTCTCCGAGTACGGCGTGCAACGCTCGTTCGCGCTCGCCCGGTGGTCCAACGACTACCTGGTCCGCCGGGGCACCTGGCCCACCGAGTACCGGCTGATGTGCGCGATCTCCGCCTGGGAGGACTACCTCGCCACCGGCGACGACCGGCAGCTCGCCAAGGACTACGACCTGCTCGCCGCCAAGAACCTCACCTCCTTTCTGGGTGCCGACGGTCTGGTCCACAAGTCGCCCGGCAACAGCAGCGAGGACCTCGGCGACCTGGTCGACTGGCCTGCCACGAACCGCGACGGCTACGTCTTCACCAGCGTCAACACCGTCGTCAACGCCTTCCAGTACGCGGCCTTCGACGCCCTCGCCAAGTGCGCCGCGGTTCTCGGCAGGGACGACGAGGAAAGCGTCATGAAGGAGCGGGCCCGCACTCTCGCCGCCGCCATGCGCGACACGCTGCTCGACACCTCGGCGGGCCGGTTCCTCGACGGTGCGGGCACCACCCACAGCGCCCAGCACGCCACCGCCTTCCCGGTCGCACTCGGCGTCACCGCGCCCCTGGAGGGGAAGGCGCTGGCCAGGATCGGTGACACGCTCGCCGCCGGCGGCATGAGGACGAGCGTGTACGGGGCACAGTTCCTGCTCGACGCGTTGTTCCGGCTCGGCCGCGCCGACGCCGCCCTCGCACTGCTCACCTCCAGGGCCACCAACTCCTGGCTGCACATGATCGACGACCTGGACGCAACCATCGTGACGGAGGCGTGGGATCCGTCGTTGAAGTCGAACATGACCTTCTCCCATGCCTGGGCCTCCGCCCCGGCGAACGCCGTGGCCCGGCATGTGCTGGGCGTCCAGGTCACGGAAGCGGGCGCGGCCGGGTTCCGCGTCCGGCCCAGGACCGGGAAGCTGACCCGGGTCGACGGCACGGTCCCGTCGCTGCGCGGCGCGGTCTCGGTCTCCCTGCGCCGTTCCTCGAACACGCACTCCCTGGAAGTGACCGTGCCGCCCAACGCCCGTGCGGTGGTGGAGCTGGAGATCGGGGACGCGCACCCGCGGGCGTACCGGGTGGCCCCGGCCGGCGCACCCGGGGACGGAGGCGTCCGGGTGACGTCGTTCGACGACCTGACCGGCACCGTGCTGCGGGTCGGCCCGGTCGGATCGGGCACTACGGTGATCGCGCTGCGTGGGTAGGCCCGCGCGGTCACCGAGTGGTCAACGTCCGGTCAACGTCCGGCGGTTGTGGCGCGGCTGGGCCACGCGATGTCGTCAACGGCGAGAAACGGCTCGCCGGCCACGGTCGCCGGGGTTGCCCCGGTGAACGCCCTGACGTCACGGTGCAGGTGGGACTGGTCGGCGTAACCGGCGTCGGCCGCGACCCGGGCCGCGGCCTCACCCGCCACCAGTCTGTGGGCGGAATGGTCGAAGCGGACCAACCGCACGGCTCGTTTGGGCGGCAGGCCGGGCTGCGACCGGAACCGGGACCACAGGCGCTTGCGGCTCCAGCCGACCTCGGCCGCGAGTCCGTCGACCCGGGGGCGGCCCGTGAGGTTGGTCCGTTGGCTCTACCGTGGCCGGTCCGCCTGAAGTATTGCTGGGCCATTGGCCCAGTAAAGTGGGTTCGAGTTGAACCATAGGTCCTTCGGATGCTGAGATGGGGCTGTCAATGGCGCTGCGGGTCCTCGGGGATCTCTGTGGCGCCTTTCTCATGTCCGCGGCTGGTCCGGGTACGAAAAGGGGCGGGGCAACTTGCTGAAGAGGGTGTTCGGCGCACACGATCCGGGGCGGATCCGGCTGCGGTTCGCGTCCCGGGCCGTTCTCGGTATCGGGCTCGCCGTCGCGCTGTGCGGGACGGCCGGGCACTCGCTGGCGGCGGCCATCACCGGAGGCCTCGCCGCGCTGCTCGCGCTGTTCACGGTGACCGACCCGACCGTGCGCGGGCAGGCGATCACGACCGCGTTCCTCCCCGTGGCCGGCCTCCCGGTGCTCACGCTCGCCGCCGTGCTGCACGACGTGCCCGTCGCGCGCGACCTGGCGTTCCTCGCCGTCGTGGGGGCCGGGGTGTACGCGCGGCGCTGGGGGCCTCGCGGGCATTCGCTCGGCGTGTTCGCCTTCATGTCCTACTTCTCCGCCCAGTTCCTGCACACCGTGCCCGGCCGGCTGCCCGAGCTGTACGCGGCCGTGCTCCTGTCGCTCGTCGCCTCATCGGTGGTGCGGTTCGGGGTGTGGTGCTACGAGCGGCGGCTCGCCGCACCGGTGGCGGTCTCCCTCCCCGCCGGGGGCGCTGGCCTCGCGCGGATCACGACGCGGCAGGCCGTGCAGGCGACCCTGGGGGCCGGGTTCGCGCTCGCGGCGGGGCAGGTACTGTCCGACCAGCGCTGGTACTGGGCGGTCGGAGCCACCTGGTGGGTGTTCGTGGCCACGACCTCGCGGGGCGAGACCGTCGTGCGCGGGTTCAGACGATTCCTGGGGACGGTGCTCGGGATCGGCCTCGGCTTCGCCGTGGCTGTGCCGCTGCACCATGAGCCGGTCGCGGCCGCCGTGGTCGTGGCGGTGAGCGTGTTCGGGATCTTCTACACCGCCGCGGTCTCCTACACGTGGATGATGCTGGCCGTGACCGTGATGGCGAGCATGCTGTACGGACTGCTCGGCGTGCTCGACACCGGCCTGCTCATGCTGCGGGTGGCCGAGACCGCGGCCGGTGCGCTCGGTGCCGTACTGGCGGTGCTGTTCGTGCTGCCGGTCACCACGCACTCGGTGACCGAGGCGTGGGTGGAGCGGGCGCTGCGATGCGTACGCACGTGCACGGCGGAGGCCGCTGCCCGGCTCGCGGGGGGCGAGGAGGCCGACCCGCCGGGGCGCGTTGCCGAACTGGAGGCGATCCTCGGCCGGGTGCGCCTGTCGCTTGCGCCGCTGGTGCATCCGCTCAACCCGATGAAGGCCCGCAAGCGGCGCGCGCGACAGGTGCTCGCCCTGCTCGACGACTGCGCGCGCGAGGTGCGCGGTCTGGCCTCGGTTGCCGCCGATCCGGAGGCCTCGCACGACATCCGGCTGGCCGCGGCCTGCTGGCGGGTGGAGGCCGCCGTCGAGGCGCTCACCGATGCGCCGGCCGACGAGGGGGAGCTCCGCCCGGACCACGCGGCGGCCGCGGAGCCGGAAGGCGCGCTCGCCCACCTCCACGCGCTGGAGCGGGCCCTGCTCGAACTCGCGGTTCCCCTGCGCAGGCCCAGCCGGATCCCGGCCGGCGCCTGAACCGCCGACACGAGTCCCGGGCCCCGCTCGTTCCGGCCCGACCGCCCGACCGCCCGACCGCCCGACCGCCCGACCGCCCGACCGCCCGACCGCCCGACCGCCCGACCGCCCACCCTTGGTCCAGACCACGCAGGTGCGCTGCTACCGTCGCCGCGGAAGATCACGGCGGTTCCGCCGGTCCCGGTGGGCCCGGCGGTCGTGATCAGTCGGCGGAGAGAGGCAGTGCGATGGACAGCAGCAACGGTGTCGGACGGGCATTCATCGGGTCGTTCACCTCGGCGGGCGGGCGGGGAGTCACCGTCGCCGCCGTCGACCGGGACACCGGGTCGCTGACCGTTCTCGGCGCGACGGACGCCGTCCCCGACCCCTCGTACCTGGCGCTGGGCCGAGGCAGGGGCCCCGGCGGAACGGTGCTGTACGCGGTCAGCGAGACCGAGCCGGGAGGGGCCGCTGCCCTCGACATCACCCACGACGTCCCCCGGCCGATCGGTGAAACCCGGTCCGTGGACGGCGACGGCCCCACGCACCTCGCACTCGCGGGCGGCCGGCTGATCACCGCCAACTACGGCTCCGGCAGCGTCAGCGTGCTGCCCGTGCTCGATGACGGTTCACTCGGTGCGGTCGTCGGCGTGCTCCGGCACGAGGGCGGCGGGCCGGACGCCGGCCGCCAGGAGGGCCCGCACGCCCACCAGGTCCTTCCCGACCCGTCGGGGAAATGGGTGCTCAGCGTCGATCTCGGGACCGACTCGGTGCGGATCTGCGCGCTCGACCCGGACAGCGGGGCACTGCGAACGCACGGGGAGACGGCGCTGCGGCCGGGCACGGGTCCGCGCCATCTGGCCTTCCATCCCGATGGCGCCCACGCCTATGTGCTGAACGAGCTCGAACCCACGGTCACGGTGTGCCGGTGGGATGCCGCGGCCGGGGTGCTCGAATCCGTCGGCGAGACGTCCGTACTGCCGGTGGAGGCGACCGGGGAGGGTGCCGCCGCCAGTTATCCGTCGGAGGTCGTCGTCTCGCACGACGGCAGGTTCCTCTGGGTGGCCAACCGAGGGCACGACAGCATTTCCGTGCTGGCCCTCGACGCCACCGGCGAGAAGGCGTCCCTGGTCACGACGGTGGGCTGCGGCGGGCACTGGCCGCGCGACCTGGCGCTCGACCCCACCGGACGGCGGCTGTACGCGGCCAATGAGCGCTCGGGGGACGTCAGCTGGTTCTCCGTGGACCCGGAGACCGGGATCCCGAGCCGTGAGGGCTCCCTGGAGGCTCCGGCGGCCTCCTGTGTGATCTTCGCCTGAGGGGCGCGGCGCGAGGCCCGGAGGGCTCGTACGCGCAGGTGGCGGCCGGGCCGGGACTCCCCGTACGTCCCTCGGGGG
>NZ_JBHXUW010000110.1:0-11662 GCF_042672475.1 Streptomyces sp. NPDC127177 | reverse complement strand
AGCTCACTCGCCGGGTCGTCCTCGTCACCGAGCACGTCCCGCTGCCACAACGTGTAGTCCGCGTACTGCACCGGCAGCGCGGCGAACTCGGGCACACCACCGCCGAGCCGGGCCGCGTACGCCCTGGACAGGTCATCGGCCAGTGGGCCCATGGACCAGCCGTCGCCCGCGATGTGGTGCACCACGAGCAGCAGTACGTGAGCCTCCGGTGCGACGGTGAACAGACTCGCGCGTATGGGGAGTTCGGACGAGAGGTCGAAGCCGCGCGCGACCGCGGCGGCGAGCGCCCCGGCGTCGAACGCGGATCGCTCCAGCGTCGGCCGGGCCGTGTCCGGCGAAAGGATCAGCTGGTGCGGCAGACCGCCGGTGTCCGGGAAGACCGTGCGCAGGCTCTCGTGCCGGGCCACCACGTCACCGAGCGCGCCCGTCAGCGCGTCGATGTCCAGTGCGCCGGTGAGCCGTACGGCCATGGGCATGTTGTACGTGGCACCGGCGCCTTCGAGACGGCTCAGGAACCAGAGCCGGCGCTGTGCGGGCGACAGCGGGATCTCCTCCGGGCGCTCCCGAGCGGTCAGCGCCTGCCGTGCCTGCCCCGCGTCGCCGAGGCGTCCGGCGAGGGCGGCAACGGCCGGTGCCTCGAAGAGCGTCCTGACGGCGAGCTCCGCACCCAGCTTCGAACGGACCCGGCTGACCACGCGGGTGGCGAGCAGCGAGTGGCCCCCGAGGTCGAAGAAGCTGTCGTCGATCGACACCTGCTCCAGGCCCAGCACCTCGGCGTAGATGTCGCACAGCGCCTTCTCCTGAGCCGTGCGCGGGGCCCGGCCGAACGCGCCGGTACGGGGGCCGGGGGCGGGCAGTGCCCTGCGGTCGAGCTTGCCGTTGACCGTCACCGGCAGCCGGTCCAGGGCGACGAACGCGGACGGGATCATGTATTCGGGCAGACGTTCGCCGAGGCTGCGGCGCAGTGCGTCGGCATCGGGCACCCGCCGTCCGGCCACCGGCACCGCGTACGCCACGAGCTCCTTCAGCCCGGGACGGTCCTCGCGGACCATCACCGTGGCCTGGGCGATGTCCGGGTTGACCGCCAGCGCGGTCTCGATCTCACCGAGCTCGATTCGGAAGCCACGGATCTTGACCTGGTCGTCCGCCCGGCCGAGGCAGTCGATCCTGCCGTCCCCGGTCCAGCGCGCCACGTCGCCCGTGCGGTACATGCGGGAGCCCGGACCGCCGAACGGATCGGCCACGAAGCGCTCCGCGGTCAGGTCCGGCCGGCCGAGGTAGCCACGGGCGAGGCCCATGCCCGCGATGTGCAGGTCGCCCGGAACCCCGGGGGCGACGGGCCGCAGGAGCTCGTCGAGGATGTACGCCCGGTAGTTGGAGAGCGGCCTGCCCACCAGGACCCGGTCGCCCTCGTTGATCCGCTGGCCCAGCGCGTCGACAGTGGTCTCGGTCGGGCCGTAGAGGTTGTAGGTGACCAGCCCGTCCACCGCGACGAGTTGCTCGCGCAGCGCCTCGCCCAGCGCCTCGCCGCCCAGGCTGACGATCAGCGGTGTGGTCGATGCCTCGGCCGTCAGGCCGAGATCGTGGAGTGCCTGGAAGTGGGCGGGGGTGGTGTCGAAGTGGTCGATGCCGCCGACCTTCTGGACGTATGCCAGGAGCAGCGACGCGTCGAGGCGGGTTTCCTCGTCGATGAGATGGAGCTCGTGTCCGGAGAGTATCCACAGCAGCGGGTCGAAAGCGGCGTCGAAGGAGAACGACGACGCCAGCGCGGCGCGCAGCGGCCGGTCCCCGGCCGCCGCGATGTGGGGTGCGTAGAGGCGGTCGAAGTGGTCGTGGAAGAGATTCACGATGCTGCGGTGCTCGACGATGACGCCCTTGGGGCGTCCGGTGGAGCCGGAGGTGTAGATGATGTAGGCGGCCGTCCCCGGGGTCAGCGGGCCGCCGCGCTCCTCGTCCGTCAGGTCGTGCGCGGGCAGCGCGAGGGAGGGGCCGTGCAGATCAGCCGGGTTGTCGAGCACCGCGGCGGGCCGGGCGTCCGCCAGCATGTGGGCGATGCGGTCCTCGGGATAGGCCGGATCGACGGGCACATACGCCGCACCCGCCTTCATCACCCCGAGCAGGGCCGCGACATGCTCCGGGCCGCGCGGCAGGCACACGGCCACCGCCTGCTCGACGCGTACGCCGTCGGCCACGAGTCGGCGTGCCAGCCGGTTGGCCCACCCGTTGAGCTCCGCGTAGGTCAGCCGCATGTCCTGGAAGACCAGGGCGGTGGCGTCCGGAGTGCGGGCCACCTGCTGCTCGAACAGGGCGGTCAGCGTGGACCGGGGCGCGTCGAGAGCGGTGTCGTTCCACTCGACGAGGATCCGACGGCGTTCCTCCTCGGTCAGTACCTCCAGCGCGGACAGCCGCCGGTCCGGGTCGCCCGTCGTTTCACCGATGACCCGCACCAGCCGGGCCGCCAGCGTGGCGGCCGTCTCCCGGTCGAAGAGGTCCGTGGCGAACTCGATGCCGCCGACGATTCCGGCCGGTGCGCCGTCGTCGGCGAACCGCTCCTCAAGGACGAACGACAGGTCGAAGTTGGACGTCTTGAGTCCGATGCCCTTGCCCGTGGCCCGCAGCCCGCCGAGGTCGAGCCGGGCCTCGGCGTTGTTCTGGAAGGAGAGCATCACCTGGAACAGCGGGTGCCTGGCCAGGGAGCGTTCGGGGTTGAGGATCTCCACCAGCCGCTCGAACGGCACGTCCTGGTTCGCGTACGCCGCGAGGTTCGCCGTCCGCACCCGCTCCACCAGCTCACGGAAGGACGGGTCACCCGACACGTCCGTGCGCAGCACCAGCGTGTTCACGAAGAAGCCGACGAGATCGTCCAGTGCCTGGTCGGTCCGTCCGGCGATCGGTGAGCCGATGGGGATGTCGGCTCCGGCGCCGAGCCGTGACAGCAGCGCCGCGAGTCCGGCCTGGGCCACCATGAAGACACTCGCACCGCAGCTGCGGGCGAGGGCCGCCAGCCGGCGGTGCACATCGGCGGGGATCTCCAGGTCGACGGTATCGCCCCGGTAGCTCGCCGCCGCGGGGCGGGGGCGGTCGGCGGGCAGGCCGATCTCCTCGGGGACACCGTCGAGCGCGGTGCGCCAGAAGTCCACCTGACGGGAGAGCTCCCCGGCCGGGTCGGTCTCGTCTCCGAGCACCTCGCGCTGCCAGAGCGTGTAGTCGGCGTATTGGACGGGCAGCGGCTGCCAGGCCGGCGCCGCGCCGGCACACCGTGCCCGGTACGCCTCGCCCAGGTCACGGGCCAGGGGGGCCATGGACCAGCCGTCGGCGGCGATGTGGTGAACGACCAGCATCAGGACGTGTTCCGACCCACCGAGCGCGAACAACCGGGCGTGGAGCGGGGCTTCGACGGTGAGGTCGAACCGTTTGCCCGCCGCGGCAGCGAGCGAGGCCGTCAGATCGTGCTCCGTGACAGCGATCACCGGCATCGCGGGCACGGCCCGGTCCGCGTCGAGAATCACCTGGTTCGGTTGCCCGTCGGACTCCGGGAAGACGGTCCGCAGGCTCTCGTGCCGGCCCACCACATCACCGAGCGCGGCGCGCAGCGCGCCGACGTCGAGCTCCCCTGAAAGGCGTACCGACAGGGGCAGGTTGTAGTTCCCGCCGGCGTCCTCGAACCGGTTGAGGAACCACAGCCGCCGCTGTGCGGGCGACAACGGGATCCGGGCCGGCCGCTCCACGGCGGTGAGCAGCTTGCGCGCCCGGCCGGCGTCGCCGAGCCGTTCGGCGAGCTTCGCCACGGTGGGCGCCTCGAACAGCACGCGGACGGCGATCTCCGTGTCGAACGCGGTCCGCACCTGGCTGACCAGCCGGGTGGCGAGCAGGGAGTGGCCGCCGAGGTCGAAGAAACTGTCGTCGATGGACACCTCGTCGAGCCCCAGCACGCCCGCGAAGAGCTCGCACAGCCGCACCTCCCGTGCGGTGCGCGGCGCCCTGCCCTCCGTGCGGGCTCCTTCCGGCAGGGGCAACGCACGCCGGTCCAGCTTGCGGTTGGGGGTGAGCGGCAGCTTCTCCAGCGGTACGAACGCCGACGGCACCATGTAGTCGGGCAGCGCGTCGGCCGCGTGGGCGCGCAGCTGGGCCGTGTCGGGAAGCGTCCGGCCCTGCACCGGCACCAGATAGGCGGCGATGGTCTTCAGGCCGGGCCGGTCCTCGCGAGCGATGACCGCTGCCTGGGCGACCGAGGGGTGTGTGGTGAGCGCCGCCTCGATCTCGCCGAGCTCGATCCGGAATCCACGGATCTTGACCTGGTGGTCGCTGCGGCCCAGATAGTCCAGCTCGCCGTCGGGTGTCCAGCTCACCACGTCCCCGGTGCGGTACATCCGGCTGCCGGCCGGACCGTAGGGATCGGCGACGAAGCGCTCGCCGGTCAGTCCGGGGCGGTTCAGGTAGCCGCGGGCGGTGCAGCTCCCGGCGAGGTACAGCTCTCCGGGCACGCCCGGGGGCACAGGGCGAAGAGCGCCGTCGAGGACGTAGGTGCGGGTGTTGCGGATGGGCCTGCCGATTGTCGGCCGGGCGGGCCAGTCACCGGGGAGCGCGGGGAGGGTGGCCGCGGTGACGACATGGGTCTCCGTGGGGCCGTAGTGGTTGTGCAGGACACGGCCGGTGCCCTCGTGGAAGTCACGGATCCGCCGGCTCAGCACGAGCGCCTCGCCCGCCTGCGCCAGATGCGCGAGCGCCGGGAGCTCCAGGCCCAGCCCGTTCGCCTCCTCGCACAGCGCGTCGATGACGAGGTTGGGCGCGTACACCTCGGTGATCTCCCGGTCGTCGAGCCACCGCACGAACGCTGCGGCGTCGCGGCGGGTCTCCTCGTCGGGGATGACCAGGGTCCGCCCGGAGAGCGTGGTGGAAAGGATCTCCTGTGCCGACACGTCGAAACTGACGGCGGTGAACTGGGCGGTGCGCATCCCGGCCGCGCCCGGCAGCTCGTCCTCGTGCCACGCGACGAGGTTGGCCAGCGGGGCGCCGGGCATGACGACGCCCTTGGGCCGGCCCGTGGAGCCCGAGGTGTAGATCACGTACGCCGGGGAGAGCGGGGAGAGCGCGGAGGTCCGGTCGGCGTCGTCGAGGTCGGTGTCCGCCATCGCGTCGAGCTCGCACACGGTCCGGGGGGCGTCGAGCACCAGCTGGGGCACCCCGGCGTCCGGCACGGCGTCCGCGAGCACGGACGAGGTGGCGCTGTCGGTGAGCACCAGGACCGGGTCCGCGTCACTCAGCATGTGGGCGATGCGTTCGGCGGGGTGGGCCGGATCCATGGGCAGGTAGGCGGCGCCCGCCTTGAGCACCGCCCACAGCGCGACGATCAGGTCGGTGGACCGGGCGACGGCCAGGACGACGGTGCGTTCGGGGCCCACACCGCGGGTGACGAGCAGCCGCGCGAGCCGGTTGGCCCGGCCGTCCAGTTCCGCGTAGGTGAGCGTGCTGCCCCCGTACTCGACGGCGATGGCGTCGGCGTACCGGTCCGCGGTGCGCCGGAACAGAGCGGGCAGCGTGACGTCGGGGGTGGGGCGCGCGGTGTCGATCCACCGGCCGAGGACCAGGGCGCGGTCCTGCGCGGTGAGCAGGTCCAGCCGCCCGACCGGGGTGTTCTGGGCCTCCTCGAAACCGGCCAGCAACCGTACGAGGGACTCACCGACCGCGACGGCGCCCGCCGGCTCGAACACGTCCGGCCGGTAGCTGAGCTCCACCGCGAGGGTGTCACCCACGTGAACCATCAGGCCGAGGGGGTAGTGGGTGCCCTCGTGGCTGCGGCCGCCGACGACGCCGAGGCCGCCGGCCGCCCGACGCAGGCCGACGGTGTCCACCGGGTAGTTCTCGAAGACCAGGAGGGTGTCGAAGAGTTCACCACTGACCTGGGTCATCCGCTGGAGGTCCGCGAGACCCAGGTACTGGTGGTCCATGAGCCCTGCCTGCTGGTCCTGCAGCCGGTCGAGCAGCGCGCCGAGCGATTCCGCCGGGTCCAGGGCGACCCGTACCGGAAGGGTGTTGATGAACAGGCCGACCATGGACTCGACGCCGGGCAGCTGCGGCGGGCGGCCGGAGACCGTACCGCCGAACACGACGTCCTGACGGCCCGTGAGCTGGCCGAGGACCATCGCCCAGGCGGCCTGGACGACCGTGTTGACGGTGACACCGCGCTCCCTGGCCCATCGGGTCAGCGCGGCTGTCTGCGCCTGTGTCAGCCCGACCCTCGCCCGGGCGGGCACCACCGGCTCGCGGGACGGGTCGGGTGCCATCAGCAGGGTCGGCTCCGTCACCCCGTCCAGCACCTCCCGCCAGCACTTCTCCGCCGCGGTGCGGTCCTGGGCGGCCACCCAGGCGAGGTAGTCGCGGTACGGCGTGACGGCCGTCAGCGCGGACTCGTCGGCGCCGCTTCTGAACAGGCCGTACAGCTGGAACAGTTCGCCGAGCAGAATGGCCCTGGACCAGCCGTCGAGGAGTATGTGGTGAGCGTTCAGGACGAACTGGTGGCGCCCCTCACCGAGGTCGATCAGCGTGAAGCGGATCAGCGGCGGCCGCGCCGGATCGAAGCGGCGGGCCCGGTCCTCGTCGACGAGCCGTTCCGCCTCTTCGGCGCGTTCGGCCGGCGGCAGCGCGGAGAGATCGTGGGCGGTCCAGCCGGGCTTGACCTCGGAAGGGATGAGCTGGACCGGCTCCCCGTTCTTGCGGTACCGGAAGACGGCACGCAGGCCCGGGTGGCGGCGCAGCACACCGGCGCAGGCGGAGTGCAGTGCGCCGGCGTCGAGTTCGCCCTCGATGTCGAGGACGAACTGCATGGTGTAGACGTCCGGGCCGGCCGTGTCGTACATCGCGTGGAAGAGCAGGCCCTGCTGGAGCGGGGAGAGCGGCAGGATGCCCTCGAGTCGTGGCTTTGACGTTGTCATTTCACTATCTCCGCTCAGAACCCGAGGTCATCTTCGAATGCGTCGATCTCGTCCTGGTCGAGATCGAGCAGGGGAGCCATTGACGTGGTGTCCCGCGGCGCCGCGGGGGCGGCCGAACGTCCGTCGGGGTCGGCCGCGTTGGTCACCAGGGCCCGCAGGGCGAGGAACCAGCCGTCGGCCAGCGCCTTCACCTCGTCCTCGGTGAACAGCCCGGCGGGCCACGACCAGGACGCCACCAGCCGGGGGCCGTCGGGCCGGTCCTGGGTCAGCGAGTTCAGCTCCAGGGCGTGCGCGACGGGCATGGCGTCGTCACTGCCGCCGAGACCGCCGTCCCCGTTGTCCTCGCCGTCGCCCGAGGCGAAGCGGCCGAGGTAGTTGAAACCGATCTGCGGAGTCGGCAGCGCGGCCAGTACGGGAGCCGTCTCGTCGTTGAGATGGCGCAGCAGGCCGTATCCGGCACCGTTGTCGGGGAGCGCGGCAAGCTGCTCCGCGACCCGCTCCAGCGCCCGGGCGGCGGCCGGACCGCCCGCCCGGACCTCCGCCCGCTCGGCCTCTGTCACTCCGGGGTCGAGCCGGACCGGGAAGAGGCTGGTGAACCAGCCGACCGTACGGGAGATGTCCGCGTCCGGGGCGACCCCGGCCAGCAGCTCCTCCCGGCCGTGGCCCTCCAGGTCGAGCAGCACCCCGTCGGCGTACGAGCGGCCGCGGTCGCGGTTCCACTCGGTCACGGCCAGCGCGAAGGCGGCCAGCAGTACGTCGTTGACCCCGGTGGCGAAGACGGTGGGTGCGGTCGTCAGCAGGGGCCGGGTGACGTCCGCGGGCAGCGTCACGGTGAGCTGGCGCTGCGTGGCCGCGACGTCGCGGGACGGGTCGAGCTCCCTGGACCCGAGCGGCGTTTCCCGCTGCGTTGTCAGCATCTTCGTCCACACCGGGAGTTCGGCCATGCGCTCGGGGGTCACCGCGGCGGCGACCAGCCCCCGCGCCCACTGCCTCATTGACGTCCACACCGGTTCGAGGACCGGCTCACGGCCGGCTGTGACGGCCTCGTGCGCGGCCATCAGATCGGGCATCAGGATGCGCCAGGACACGCCGTCGACGACGAGGTGGTGGACGATCAGCAACAGCCTGCCGAGCGCGCCGGGGCCCGCGTCGAACCAGACGACCTGCATCATCAGCCCGTCATCGGGGCTCAGCCTGCTCTGCGCGGCACGGCCCTCGGTGTCCACGACCGCGGCAAGCCGCTCCTCGTCCAGCCCCGCGACGTCGACCCGGTGGATGACGTCGTCGGCGCGCACAGCGCCCCGCGGCGGGATCTGCAGGGCCCAGTCGGAGTCGGTCCGCACCAGCCTGGCGCGCAGCGCGTCGTGGTGGTCCAGGACCGCGGTGATCACCGCGCCGAGCTGCGCCGCGGTGAGATCACCGGGTACGGGCGAGGCCACCGACTGGTTGAACCCGTCGATCCGGCCGCCGAGTTCGCGCAGCCACCGGACGATCGGCGTACCCGGCACCATGCCCAGCGCCGGGTCGGCGCCCTCCGGATCGACGGTGAGCACCCTCTCGGCGGAGCTCTCGGGCAGCTCGGCGGCCAGCGCCTCCGGCGTCTTGTACCGGAAGACCTCGCGGGGCGTGAGCACCAGACCGGCCTGACGGGCCCGGCCGACCAGCTGGATCGAGGCGATGCTGTCGCCGCCGAGGGTGAAGAAGCTGTCCTCGACCCCCACCTCCGGCAGTCCCAGCACCTCCGCGAACAGCCGGCACAGCAGCTCCTCGCGCGGGCCCTTGGCCGCGCGGCCCGCCGTCAGGGCGGCGAAGTCCGGAGCGGGGAGCGCCTTGCGGTCGAGCTTTCCGTTGGTGTTCAGCGGCAGCTCGTCGAGGGATACGTAGGCTGCCGGGACCATGTAGTCGGGCAGTTCGGCGGCGACGTGGGCACGCAGCTCTGCGGCGTCGGGGCCTTCGCCCACCGGGACCGTGTAGGCCACCAGCAGCTTGCTGCCGGGCCGGTCCTCGCGCACGACCACCGCGACCCGGGAAACCTGCTCGTGCCGGGCCAGGACCGATTCGATCTCGCCCAGCTCGATGCGGAATCCGCGCACCTTCACCTGGAAGTCCGTACGGCCGAGGTACTCCAGGACGCCCGCCTCGTCCCAGCGGACCACGTCGCCCGTGCGGTACATCCGGGTGCCGGGTGCACCGTGCGGGTCGGCCACGAACCGTTCGGCGCTGAGTCCGGGACGGCCCAGGTAGCCGCGGGCCAGGCCGGTGCCGGCGATGTACAGCTCCCCGGGCACTCCGGGTGCGACAGGCCGCAGGGCGCCGTCCAGGACGTACACGCGGGTGCTGCGGATCGGCCTGCCGATCGGTGAAGCCGCCGCGGCACCGTCCAGTACGGCGGTGGTGGACCAGATGGTGGTCTCCGTCGGCCCGTACACGTTGACTGCCGTGCCTGCCGTGGCCATCGCCTGAGCCAGGGCGCCCGGTACCGCCTCGCCGCCGACGAGCATCCGCAGCCCGTCCATGGCCGTGGGCACCTGCGCGAGCAGTGTCTGCCAGAGGGAAGGGGTGGCCTGCATGACGGTGCAGCCGTGTTCGGCGCGCAGTGCGGCGAGCGCGCCGGGGTCCAGGACCTCGTCCCTGCTCGCGATCACCACCGCGGCTCCCGCCAGCAGGGGCAGATACAGCTCCAGGCCCGCGATGTCGAACGAGACGGTGGTGACGGCGAGCAGCCGGTCCGTGTCGTCCATCGGCACCCGGGCGGACATGTCGGCCAGGAAGTTGTCCAGTGCCGTCCGGGAGATCACCACGCCCTTGGGGCGGCCGGTGGACCCGGAGGTGTAGATCGCGTAGGCCGGGTTGCGTCCCTCGGCCGGGCGGCTTCCCGGGCCGTGAGGCGCCACGGTCCCCCCAGCGGTCCGGGGGGAGTCGAGCAGCAGCAGCGGCGTGTCACCGACGGGCAGCGAGGCGGCCGTCCGGGCGGTGGTGAGCAGCAGCGACGGGCGGGCGTCCTCGATCACATGGGCGAGCCGCTCGGCGGGGTGGTCGGGGTCCAACGGGATGTAGGCCGCGCCGGATTTCAGCACCCCGAGGAGCGCGACCGGCAGGCCGGCCGTACGAGGCAGTGCGACGGCGACGTACTTCTCGGGTCCGGCGCCGAGGCCGATGAGTTCCCGCGCCAGTTCCCCGGAGCGTGCGTCCAGCTCGGCGTAGGACAGCCGCTCGTCGCCCGAGACCACCGCGAGGGAGTCGGGGGCCGCGGCCACCCGGGCGGCGAACAGGTGGAGCAGGGCCCCGACGCCCGCTTCGGGCTCGATGGTGCCGGCCCACTCCGCCAGCACCCGGCGCTCGTGCTCCGGCGCCAGCAGCCGCAGTCGCCCGACGGGCACGTCCGCGTGGTCGGCGGCCTCGCCCAGGAGACGCAGCAGGCAGGAGGCGAGCGCGTCGATCCGGTCCTGGCCGAGCAGGTCGGGCCGGTGCGCCAGGTCCAGGCCGAGCGAGCTGCCCAGCCCGACGGTGAGGCTCAGCGGGTAGTGGGTGGCCTCGTGGTTGTCACCGCCGACGATGCCCAGTCCGCCCGCGGAACGGCGCAGTTCGGCGGCGTCGAGCGGGTAGTTCTCGAAGATGACCAGCGAGTCGAACAGTTCGCCGTGGCCGGCCAGCCGCTGGATGTCGGCGAGCGGCAGGTGCTGGTGGTCCATGAGACCGGCCTGCTGGTCCTGGAGCCGCAGGAGCAGCGCGCCGAACGTCTCGGCGGGGTCGAGGGCGACCCGGACCGGGAGGGTGTTGATGAACAGGCCGACCATGGACTCGACGCCGGGAACCTGCGGCGGGCGGCCGGAGACCGTACCGCCGAACACGACGTCCGCACGGCCGGTCAGCTGTCCCACGGCCATGGCCCAGGCAGCCTGGACGACGGTGTTGACGGTGACACCGCGCTCGCGGGCCCAGCGGGCGAGCGCCGCGGTCTGCTCCTCGGGCAGCTCCAGACGTGTGCGGACGGGAAGCACGGCCGGACGGGACGGGTCGGGAGCGGCGATCAGGGTCGGCTCGTCGAGTCCGTCGAGGGCCTGCCGCCAGGCGGCCTCCGCGGCTGTGCGGTCCTGGCCCGCCACCCACGTCAAGTAGTCGCGGTAGGCGGTGACCTGTGGAAGGGAAGACCCGTCGCCCTTCTTGCCGTACAGCGAGAACAGCTCGCCGAGGAAGACCGGCATCGACCAGCCGTCCAGCAGGAGGTGGTGGTGGCTGACGAGCAGCCGGTGGCGGTCATGCGACGTGGAGATGAGGGTGAACCGCATCAGCGGGGGCGCGTCGAGGTCGAACCTGCGCACCTGGTCCTGCTCGGTCAGCCGCTCGGCGGCGGCGCCGCGGTCCGGCTCGGGCAGCCCGGTCAGATCGACTTCCTCCCAGGGGAGTTCGAAGTCCTGCGGGATGACCTGGACAGGTGTGTCGAGCCCTTCGTGACGGAACGCCGCACGCAGGTTCGGATGCCGGTCCAGCAACGTCACCACACTCGCACGCAACGCCCCCCGGTCCACCACCCCCTCAATATCAAGAGCGAGCTGAACCGTATAAACATCATCACCCGACTCGTCATACACCGCATGGAAGAACAGACCCTGCTGCAAAGGCGAAAGCGGAAGCACATCGACAACCCGCCCGTACTCCCCCTCCAACACATCGATCTGCCCCTGCGTCACCGAAACCAACGGACGCAGATCCGACGGCGTCAAACCACC
>NZ_JBHXUW010000109.1:0-11720 GCF_042672475.1 Streptomyces sp. NPDC127177 | reverse complement strand
CCTCAATCGCCGGAGGGGCTGGGTCCGTACGCTTGCTTCTCGATCCCCGGCGGGCTGGTTCGTACGCTTGCTTCTCGATCCTCGGCGGGCTGGGTCGTGCGCTTCTCAGCTGCCGGAGGGGCCGGTGCGTGTCGTCGATCCGACGGCTGCGCCGAAGCGCGCCTTTACGGCCGGGTGTTCCAGGGACTCCGGCGTGAAGAGGATCGAGCCCGTCCCGGTCGGTCCCGACGCCGAGCCGGGGAGCACGCTCACCGCACCCGTCTGCAGATACTTGCCGGGTGCGCCCACGGCCAGGTCCGCCCGGCCGTCCGCGTCGAAGTCCCCGGCCGTCACCGACAGCCCGAACTGGTCGTTGCCCTCCATCACCCCGCTCACTCCGGGCGTGTCCAGGTTGAGCTTCCGTGCACGTGCCGCGTTCAGACCGGCCGATGTCCCGGGTACGACAGTCAGCTCGCCGGCGTTCTGGATGCCGTCGGAGTCCGGCGCGCCGGTGACCGCGGTCACCAGGTCCGCGTGCCCGTCGCCGTCGGTGTCGGCGAGCACGCCCGCGGTGCCCGGTTCGACCGGACCTCCGTACGGAACGCCCTTGCCCAGACCGGCGGCGGTGCCCGGGAACATGCGCAGCAGAAACTCGTCGGGGCCGTCGGACCCCGTGGTGTCCACGACCACGTCGTCCCGGCCGTCGCCCGTGATGTCACCGGTCACGACGCTGTAGCCGGTGAAGGGCAGGCCCGCCCGGCCGATCGGTGCCGTCTTCAGCCCCTGTGCCGAACCCGGCAGTACGCCGAGGGTCCCCTCGTCGGCCCCGTCGTCGGAGTAGGCCTGTGTGACGAGGTCCGTGTATCCGTCGCCGTTGATGTCCCCCGAGGCGATCGGCCCCATTCCGGCGCCGCCGCCAGGCGGTGCGTACGCGGTCATGGCCGGTTCGTCGATGTCACGCAGATTGCTCGCGCCGCGTACGACGTTCACCTTCGTGCCGGTGGAGACGGCGATGTCGTCCCGCCCGTCGTGGTCGAAGTCGCCGACGGTCAGATTGTCGCCGAACCCCGCACGCGCGGCCGGCTTCGGGTTGTGGAACGCGATGGCGTCCGAGCCGAGGCCGCCCTTGGCACCGAAGACGATCGTCACCGCGCCCGCCCCCGCCACGGTCCCGATGGCCTCGCCGCCCGAACCGATCACCAGGTCGGTGTACCCGTCGCCGTCCACGTCGCCCATGGCCACCGACGAGCCGAACCGGTCACCGGCCTCGGGGACGCCCGGGATACCGGCCGTGTCCTGGGTGATGCCCTTGTGCCGGGTGACCCGCACGCCCTGGGCGCTGCCGTAGACCAGCGAGACGTAACCCGCCTTCGCATACCCCGCGACGGTGCCTTCCGGAGCGCCCACGGCGAGATCGCCGAACGTGTCGCCGTCCACGTCGCCGGGTGCCGAGGCCTTGCGAGGGGTCTGCGACGCCTCCGTCGTCCCGAGATCCGGTGCCGCGAAGGCCGCGGGCGCCACCAGGACCCCTGCCACCACCGCCGTCGCCAGAGCCGTACACGCCATCAGATGCCGCGCCATGTGCCCACTCCCGTCGTGTGCTTCCCCTGTGCGGCCACCGGCTTCCCGAGGGCGCCGGTGGCCGCCGTCAACCCACAAGACCCGTGAGACAGATGAATAGTTGTGGTCGCCGCACGCGTCCCGGGAGCGCGGGGGTGCGGACCGTGCCACCGCCGGGCAAGCCGATGCCCGCACCGTGAACGGTTCGCGGTGCGGGCCGGCGCAGCCTGACGGGCGCCTTCTACGAGCGGTGGCGGCTGCTCTTCAGTGACGCACCCGCACAGATCAGCCCGAGCAGGGCGGTCAGTCCGCCGATGATGACGTTGTTGAGTACGACGCCCATGTCCGGGCTGCTTCCCACCACCCAGGGCGAGATGATCATCCAGGCGCCCATGGCGCACATGGCCCAGCTCAGGCCGTACATCCGTTGCGGCATCACGGTGAACCCGAGACCGAGCACGGCGATCGCGATACCCATGATCAGGTTGTGGGTCACCAGGGTGGTCTGGCTCGTGGTGAAGTGCAGCACCCAGGGTGAGATGGCGCAGTACAGGCCGACCAGGAACACCGGTCCGTCCACGAGTGCCACATCGCGGCCGCCCATCACACGGGCGTATCGGTCGCGCATTTCGGAGGCATCAGGGTGTCCGGCCAGATCCTGGCCGGCGTGCGAGACGTTTGACATGAGGTTCGTCTCCTTCGCTCCCGCAGGCCAGGACGCGCCTTGTGCGATAAGCGGCCTGCTATGCCATTCTGCTCTTATTTGTCCCTTATGTGTAGCTTCAAGGTGGCGGAACTTCAGTAGTAATCGCATCGCGCCGGTCGCCGTCCAACCTCTCGGCCAGCGCCGTCAGATCCGGGGTCCGTAGCACCCGGTCCCCGTACCCCGGCAGCGGTACGTGCAGGGGCCCGGTCCACCGTGACGGGATCGCGCCGAATCCGTACACCGCGCCCGCCAGCGCACCGGTCACCGCCGCCACGGTGTCGGTGTCCCCGCCCACGTCGATCGCCGCCGCGAGGGCGTCCTCGTAGGACCGCGTCGTGCGCAGCGCCCACAGCGCGGTGCCCAGACAGGGCCAGACGGCGCCGTTGAACTCGGTCGCCTCGCCCGGGTGCCAGTCGGGGGCGAGGGCGGTGGTCCAGCGCTCGCGGTGGTCCGCGTCCACGGCAGCCAGGGTGCCGGGGACGGCTGCGAGCGGATCGGCTCCGTCCAGGGCCGTGCGGATCAGTTCGTGCAGAACTGCGGTGCCCTCCCAGGCCGCCCGGTCGCCGTGCGTCAGGGCGGCGATCCGGCGGGCCGCGTCCATGGTCGCCGCGCGTGCCCCGTCCTGCGTTCTTGCCTCGTCCTTCGCCGGCGCACCGGTGGCGGTGCGGCCGGGCCGGGCGAAGTACACGGCGGAGGTGGCGGCGCGCATCAGTGAACCGTTGCCCGCCGCACGGCCGTTGACCTGGAAGTGCAGCGCCGCCGCGATGTCCCAGGGGTCACCGCCGGTCAGTACGTCCTCCGTCTGGAGCCCGATGTCCTTCGGCTCGCCCGCGGCCCACCGCCGGAACCGGTCGAAGAGATCGGGCAGGTCGAGACCCCCGCGTTCCAGCAGGGACTCCCCGACCAGCACGGCCATCTGTGTGTCGTCGGTCGCCTCGCCCGGGTCCCAGCCACCGCCACCGCACATCGTCCCGGTTCCGTCCGGGAAGCGGGACGTGTAGACACCCGGCGGACCGAACTCGAAGGGTGCGCCCAGCGCGTCACCGACCGCCGATCCGACAACCGCGCCCGTCACCCGGTCCTGCCTGCTCAGGAAGCCCATCGGGTCAGCATAGGGAGGGCGGACGGTGCCGGCGGTGTGTACGGGCCGAAGCCCTCGCACACCCGGCCGGCTGCCGGGGTGCGAGGGCTTCGGCCCGCGCTGCCCGCTGCTTGTGCTCAGGGGGCTTCTACTTCGGGGGCATCAGGACCGTGTCGATGATGTAGACCGTCGCGTTGGCGGTCGGGACATTGCCGCAGACGACCTTCGACGAGTCGTTCACGGTGTAGTTCATGTCCGAACCGGACGTCGTCAGCTTGCCCTTCTCCAGGGTGTCGAAGGAGCCGTTCTCCAGCTGCTTCGGCGTCACCTTCTTGCCGACCACGTGGTACGTGAGCACCTTGGTCAGCTCCGCCTTGTTGGCCAGCAGCTTGTCCAGGTCGGCCTTCGGGATCTTGGCGAAGGCGTCGTTGGTCGGGGCGAACACCGTGATGTTCTGCGCGTTGTTGAGGGTGTCGACCAGGCCGGCCTTCTTCACCGCGGTGACGAGGGTGGACAGGGCCGGGTTGTGCGAGGCGGCCGTGGCGACCGGGTCCTTCGCCATCCCGTCGAAGGAGCCCGCGCCGTCCTTCGGCACGGAGGCGCAGCCCGGACCGAAGGGCTTGTCCATGTTCATCGAGTCGTCGGCGGAGGCCGGTGCCGATGCCTTGGCCGAGCTGGCGGTGGAGCCGGACGCACTGTCCTTGGAGTCGCTGGAACAGGCCGACAGGGCCAGCGGGAGGACCACTGCCGCGGAGACGGCGACGGCGGCGCGACGGATGTGGTTGACCTTCATGATGTTCTCCTGGTTTCCGTAAGTGATGGTTCGGTTGCTGTCAGTAAGGTTGTTGGGGTGTGTGCGGGCCGGAGCGGGCCCGGTGCGGGAACAAGGGCCGGGGCGCGGCGGTGTCCGCTCAGGACACGTCGACCACCACCGAGTGCCAGCCGGTCGCACCGTTGGGTACGGTGCCGACCCGCCGGTCGGTCTGGGTGGCGCCGGTGCGGTCCGTCGCGCGGACTTCGAGGGTGTGGTTGCCGGAGGTGGCCGGCCACTCCCACACCCACTGCCGCCAGGTGTCCCGACCGTCCTCCGCCGCCAGCCGCGCGGCGTGCCAGCCGCCGCCGTCCACCCGGACCTCGACCCGCGAGATCCCGCGGTGCTGGGCCCAGGCGACCCCGGCGACCGGGATCGTGCCGGCTTTCGGGGAGGCGAACGGGCGGGGGGTGTCGATCCTGGACTCGGTCTTGATGGGCGCCTGCCGGGACCAGGACCGCTTGACCCAGTACGCGTCGTAGTCGTCGAACGTGGTCAGCTCGATGTCCTTGATCCATTTGCAGGCCGACACGTATCCGTAAAGGCCGGGGACGACCATCCGGACCGGGAAGCCGTGCTCGAAGGGGAGCGGCTCACCGTTCATGCCGAGGGCGAGCAGGGCGTCACGCCCGTCCATGACCGTCTCCACCGGAGTGCCGATGGTCATGCCGTCCACCGAGCGCGCGATGATCTGGTCGGCGGGCCCGCCGCTGGACGGCGGCTTCACCCCGGCCTCGCGCAGCAGATCGGCCAGCCGCACGCCGATCCACCGGGCGTTGCCGACGTACGGTCCGCCCACCTCGTTGGAGACGCAGGTCAGAGTGATGTCGCGCTCGATGATCTCGCGGCGCAGCAGATCCTGGAAGCTGATCGTCACCGGGCGCTTGACGCCCGTGCCGTGGATCCGCAACCGCCACTCGTCCGCGTCGATGCGCGGGACGACCAGCGCCGTGTCCACCCGGTAGAAGCTCTTGTTCGGTGTGACGAACGAGCTCAGGCCCCGGATCCTCAGATCGGCGCCCGCCGGTACGGCCGGTGCCGCCGAGTCGGGTACGGGCAGCACCAGGTCCCGCCGTGATGCCGTGGCGCCGGCCTGCACGGCCGAGGTGAGCCGCCGTCCCAGCAGGCCGGCGCCGGTCGAGGCCGCCGCCGCGGCGGTCGCCGCGATGACGAAACCGCGCCGGTCGAAGGTGCCGTACGCCGGCTCCCCGCCCCTCCCGCCAGCCGCGGGGGAGGGACCGGATGCCGGGGACAGCCGTCCGACCAGGAAATACAGCACTCCCGCGGCCAGTACGGCACCCACCACCGAGGGCAGGGCGTCGGAGAGCCGTCCCTCCGGCCGCCCCACCGCGGCGACTGCCCCGACCACGCCGAAGACCAATACGGCAGCCGAACCGGTCGTCCGGTGCCGCAGCGCCAGCACCCCGACCACCACGGCGAAGCCCGCCAGGAGGAGCAGGATGCCCAGCTCCAGGACGAGCTTGTCGTTGGTGCCGAAGTGCCGGACGGCGAAGTCCTTGAGCGCCGGGGGAGTGCGGTCGATGACCGCACCGCCCACCGCCGTCACCGGCCCCGCCTCGGGCCGGACGACCGCCGCCACCAACTCGGCGACGGCCAGGGCGCAGAACCCGGCGATCAGACCGCTGAGTGCGGCGCACGCGGCACGCACCCAGCGGGATCGCCGGGACCCGTGGGCCCCGTCCTTCGCATTGCTCTGATCTTCGTTCACAACCGGGATTCGTCGCCGGTGGCCCGGCGGATTGGTCTGTCACCCGAATGAATGAGAGCCGGTCACGCCCAATCCACGGCGCGACCTGTAACGAATCACTTCCGAGAGGCATCCGCCGCTCCTCCGGAAACGGAAGGAGGAGTGAAGGGGGCCGGTGCTCGGAGGGAGCGGCATGACAGGCAAGCGGCGACGGACGGCCGTCGTGGGGAGCGGGGTGGCGGGGCTCACCGCCGCGCACATCCTGCGCGGGGCCCACGACGTGACGCTGTTCGAGGCGGACGACCGGGTGGGCGGCCACGCGCACACCCATGAGCTCCCCGCGTCGGACGGCCGGATCCACCGGGTGGACTCCGGCTTCATCGTCCACAACCGGCGCACCTACCCGCATCTGCTGCGGCTCTTCGCGGAGCTCGGGGTCGCCACGCAGGAGTCCGAGATGAGCATGTCCGTGCGGTGCGAGGGCTGCGGACTGGAGTACGCGGGCGCGCGCGGCCCGGCCGGTCTCCTCGCCCGGCCGGCAGCCGCCCGGAACCCGGACCATCTCCGGATGCTGGCCGCCGTGCCCCGCTTCCACCGGTCCGCCCGGCGCCTCCTGACGGACGGCGGCCCCGACGCGGACACCATGACGCTCGGCGAATTCGCCGACCGCGGCCGTTTCTCCCCGTACTTCACCGCCCACTTCCTGACACCCGTGGTCTCCGCCGTCTGGTCCTGCGACCCGGTGACCGCGATGCGATACCCGGCCCGCTACCTCTTCCGCTTCCTCGACCACCACGGGATGCTCTCGGTCGGCGGCTCCCCGGCGTGGCGGACCGTCACCGGCGGATCGGGCGCCTACGTCGAGCGTGTCACCGAACGGCTCGGTGCCGTCCGCACCGCGACCCCGGTCCGCGCGGTGCGCCGCCACCCGGACGGCGTCGAGATCGTCACCGCGGACGACACCACCGAACCGTTCGACTCGGTCGTCATCGCCACCCACCCCGACCAGGCACTGCGGCTCCTCGCCGACCCCACCGACGAGGAGCGCCGCACCCTCGGCGCGTTCCGCTACTCCCGCAACCCCACGCTCCTGCACACCGACACCCGGCTGCTGCCGCGCGCCCGGGGCGCCCGCGCCTCCTGGAACTACCTGATGCCGTCCTGCGCCGCGAGCGCCGACCACGTCACCGTCAGCTACGACATGAACCGGCTCCAACGGATCGACGCCCCGGAGACCTTCGTCGTCACGCTGAACGGCGCCGACCGGGTCGCCCCCGGCCTGGTCCGCGCCCGCATGGTGTACGAACACCCGGTCTACACGCCCGAGTCGGTGGCCGCGCAGGCCGAGCTGCCCGCCCTGTCCGGACCGCTCACCGCCTACGCGGGGGCGTACCACGGCTGGGGATTCCACGAGGACGGCTGCCGTTCGGGGGCGGACGCGGCCCGAGCCCTGGGGGTGGACTGGTGAACGCCCTCTACCCCTGCACCATCGCCCACGTACGGTCCGCGCCCAGCACCTACGCCTTCCGGCACCGCACCTACCTGTGGCTGATCGACCCGGACGGGCCGCCGCCCCTGCCCGCCGCCCTGCGCCCGCTGGCCCGCTTCGACCCGCGCGACCACTTCGGCGGCACGGCCCCGACCATCCGGGCCGGTCTGAGCCGGTTCCTGGCCGCCAACGGCGTGGACCTCGGCGACGGAACCGTGCAAATGCTCACCCAGGCCCGAGTGTTCGGCCACGTCTTCAACCCGCTCACCGTCTACTGGTGCCGCCGCGCCGACGGCACCCCGCTCTGCACGGTCGCCGAGGTGCACAACACCTACGGCGAACGCCACTGCTACCTGCTCCACCCGGACACCGCCGGCCGGGCCTCCACCGACAAGGAGTTCTACGTCTCGCCGTTCTTCGACGTCGACGGCTCCTACCGGATGCGGCTGCCCGAGCCCGGCCCCCGGCTCGGCCTGACGATCCACCTCGAACGGTCCGGCACCCGGCCCTTCACCGCCACGGTCCGCGGGGTGCGGCGCCCGGTCACCCCGCGCGTACTGCTCCGGCTGGCGCTGCGCCACCCCTGGTCCACGGCGGTCGTCTCGGCCGCCATCCGGCTGCACGGGATCCGCCTCTGGCTGCGCGGACTGCCCGTGCGGCCCCGTCCCCGCCACACCACTCAGGAAGGAATGCAGTGAGCGTGTCCACGTCCCACTCCCCGTCCCCCGCCATGCCGCTCCCGGTGCAGGCCGCCCCCGGCACCGATGCCGAGCGCTGGCCCGACGTCGCCAGCCCGCCCCGCGCGTCGTGGGCGCGGACCGCCGTCGCCGAACGGGTCGTAAGCCGCGCACTGGCCCGGCTCCCGCTCCGCGCCCGGCTCGCCGGGCGGGAGGACATCGGACTCGGCGGCCCCCTGCTGGACGTCCACGATCCCGCCGCCTTCTTCGGCAGGATCGGGGTGAACGGCCTGATCGGCTTCGGTGAGTCGTACATGGCGGGGGAGTGGGACTCACCCGACCCGGTGGGCGTCCTGACCGTCCTGGCCGACCACGTCGCCACCCTGATCCCGAAGCCCCTGCAGAAGCTGCGCGGACTCTGGGCCGGCCGCCGTCCCCAGGAGCAGCTCGGCACCCCCGAGGGCGCCCGGCACAACATCAGCCACCACTACGACCTGTCCAACGAGCTCTTCGCGCTCTTCCTCGACGAGACCCTCAGCTACTCCTCCGCCGTCTTCCGCAGTTTCCCCGCGGACCCGGAGGCGCTGCCCGCCGCCCAGCACCGCAAGATCGACCGGCTGCTCGACCTGGCGGGTGTCGGGCCGGGCACCGAACTCCTCGAAATCGGTACCGGCTGGGGAGAACTGGCGATCCGTGCCGCCGCCCGCGGCGCCCGCGTCGTCTCCGTCACGCTCTCCGGCGAACAGCGGGACCTGGCCCGGCGAAGGATCAAGGAGGCCGGGTACGAGGACCGGGCCGAGGTCCGGCTCTGCGACTACCGGAAGATCGAGGGACAGTACGACGCCGTGGTCAGCGTCGAGATGATCGAGGCGGTCGGCGCGGAGTACTGGCCGGTCTACTTCCGCACCCTGGAGGAGAGACTGGCGCCCGGCGGCCGTATCGCCCTCCAGGCCATCACCATGCCGGACGACCGGATGCGCGCGTCCCGCACCACCTTCACCTGGATCCACAAGTACATCTTCCCCGGCGGACTCCTTCCGTCCGTCGAGGCGATCGAGCAGGTCACGGCCCGCCACACCGCCCTGCGCATCGACCGCTGCGACGACTTCGGCACGCACTACGCCGAGACGCTGCGGCTGTGGCGGGAACGGTTCACCGAGCGGGCCGCGGAAGTCGACGCACTCGGCTTCGACGCGGTGTTCCGCCGCATGTGGACCTTCTACCTGGCCTACTCCGAGGCGGGATTCCGCTCCGGCTACCTCCATGTGCGGCAACTGCTGCTGACCCGTCAGGAAACGGCGTGATGACACTTACCGGCAATCGGACGGCGAACGGCGCGGCCCAGCGCCTGGAGCCCCTCGTCGAGCAGCTGCTTGGCGGGGCGCTCCCGGTCAGGGTGCGGATGTGGGACGGCAGCGAGACCGGCGCGGCAGACGGCCCCCTGGTCCACGTGCGCTCCCGGCGGGCGCTGCGCCGGCTGCTGTGGGAGCCGGGTGAACTCGGCCTGGCCGAGGCGTACATCACCGGCGACGTCGACATCGAGGGGGACCTGGCCGACGGGCTGCGGGCGATGCGGCTCGCCGTACGCGAGCGCGGTCTGCGCCCGCCGCGGCCCGGCATCGGCGACCGTCTGCGGGCGGCGCGCACCGCGGTGCGCCTGGGTGCGGTGGGCCCCCGGCCGCCCGTCCCCGCCGCCCGTGCGGGACTCCACGGCGTCCTGCACAGCAAGTCCCGCGACCGGGCGGCCATCAGCCACCACTACGACCTCTCCAACGCCTTCTACGCGCTGCTCCTCGACGAGACGATGGCCTACTCCTGCGGCTACTGGACCAGCGACGCACCCGGTTACGGCCCGGCCGACGCGCAGCGGGACAAGCTGGAACTGATCTGCCGCAAACTGGATCTGCGCCCCGGCTCCAGGCTGCTGGACATCGGCTGCGGCTGGGGATCCCTGACCCTGTACGCGGCAGAGCGGCACCGGGTCCGCGTCACCGCCGTCACGCTCGCCGCGGAACAGGCCGCGCACGTGCGGACGCAGGTGGCCGAACGGGGCCTGGAGGATCTGGTCGAGGTCCGCTGCTGCGACTACCGCGACATCGACAGGGCGCCGGGACACGAGGGCGGATACGACGCGGTGTCCACGGTCGAGATGGGTGAACACGTCGGTGACGCGGAGTACCCCGCCTTCACCGCGACGCTGCACGCCATGGTCAGGCCGCGCGGCCGGGTCCTGGTCCAGCAGATGTCTCGCGGCCGCGACGCCCCGGGCGGCGGCGCGTTCATCGAGTCGTACATCGCGCCCGACATGCACATGCGTCCGCTCGGCGAGACGGTCGCGCTGCTTGAGGGCGCCGGACTCGAGGTGCGCGACGTCGAGGGGTTGCGCGAGCACTACGTCCGGACGGTGGACGCGTGGCGGCGCACCCTGGAGCTGAACCAGCCGGAGTTCACGGATCTCGTCGGCGAGGAGACCGTGCGGGTGTGGCGGCTGTATCTGGCCGGCGGCGCCCTCGCCTTCGAGGAACGGCGGATGGGCGTGGACCAGATCCTCTCCGTACGGCCGGAGGTGACCGGCAACGCCGCGATGCCCGCCACCCGGTCCGGCTGGTACGCGGAGCCCGGGGGCGCCGCCGGTTCGACGGCCGGGGCCGCCGGATGAACGGCTTCGGATGGGCGGCGTTCGCACAGGGCCTCGCGCCCTGCGCGGGCGCCGCGCTCGCGGTCATGCTCGTCACGTTCGCCGTCGCGCTGTACAAGGGCGTGCACCGCGTCGTGGACATCGCGTGGGGGCTGGGCTTCACTGCCGTCGCGCTCGTCTCGTACGGAATGTCGGACGGCGGTGGGGGAGACGGCACCCGGCGGCTCCTGATCACCGTGCTGACCGCGGTGTGGGGGCTGCGCCTGGCCTGGCACATCGCCCGCCGTGGGAGGGGGCACGGGGAGGATCCGCGCTATGCGGCGATGCTGGACAGGGCGCCGGGCAGCCCCGCGCTGTACGCCCTGCGCAAGGTGTACCTGCTCCAGGGCGCCCTCGTCTGGCTGATCTCCCTGCCGGTGCAGGCGGCCGGGTATGTGCGGGGCCCCGTCGGCGCACTGGCCTGGGCCGGTGTCGCGCTGTGGCTGGTGGGACTCGTCTTCGAGGCGGTGGGGGACCACCAGTTGGCCCGGTTCAAGGCCGACCCCGGCAACCGTGGACGGATCATGGACCGGGGGTTGTGGTCCTGGACCCGGCATCCCAACTACTTCGGCGACTTCTGCGTGTGGTGGGGCCTGTTCCTGATCGTCTGCGAGGCCCCGGCCGCTGCGGCGGCCACGGTCGTGGCGCCCGTGCTGATGAGTTTCCTGCTCATCGGTGGCAGCGGAAAGGCCCTGCTGGAACGGCATATGTCCGAGCGCCCCGGCTTCGCCGAGTACACCGCGAGGACCAGCGGATTCTTCCCCCGGCCGCCACGTCGGGGCTGAGTTCCTGACGGCCGCGGACGCAGCGGGCCCCGCACCTCCATCGCCTCCCAACGGCAGAGGTGCGGGGCCCGCGCCGCGAAGTGACCTCGGCCCACCGGGACGACCCGGCCCGGGGCGAGCGCCGTGGCCACCGCGTCCAGGGGCGGGGACCCGCCGGTGGTGGCAGGCGGCCCCGCACGCGACGTGTGCCCGTCGTGGTGCGGCTCATGCGGCCCGTGGCCGGGTCTCCGGAACGACTGCTTCCGGA
>NZ_JBHXUW010000108.1:0-12035 GCF_042672475.1 Streptomyces sp. NPDC127177 | reverse complement strand
TGACACCGCGCCCCGGATACGAACCCTAACCGATTCGACGCCTGCGCGTTCCCGTATGCGACCTGTCTCAGACCGGTTCGGGGAGCGGCTCCGCCTGCAGGGCCGGTGCGGCCTTAGGTTCCCACCGCTCGGTGGTCCGTACGTAGAGGTGGATCACCGAAGCCATCGCCAGAATGAGCAGCGGTCCGAACAGCCACGGATGCCTGGCCATCTCCATCGGCAGATAGCGGTACGACACCAGCAGCGCGGTGAAGACGGCCGAACCGTAGGCGACCAGTTGCAGCCCCGACCGGTCCCAGCCACGTTCGAGTGAGCGCAGCCCCGCCTCGATCGTCAGCGTGAAGACCACGCCGGCGATGATGTCCGCGCCGTAGTGGTAGCCGAATCCGAGCGTCGCGCCGAGCGTGGCAAGCAGCCAGAACGCGCCGGCGAACCGCAGAATCCGCGGGCCCTTGCGGGAGTGGATGAAGATCGCGGTGGCCCATGCGGTGTGCAGGCTGGGCATGCAGTTGCGTGGGGTGATCTCGTCGAACGACATGTGGTGCGGGGCGGTGATCTGCGGCAGCGTGTTCGGCCACAGGTCCGTCACCGCCCAGTGGCCGCCGTCGGCACCGTAGGCGAAGATCGGTCCGACCACCGGGAAGATCACGTAGATGCCCGGCCCGAGAAGGCCGATGACCAGGAAAGTGCGCACCAGATGATGGCCGGGAAAGCGGCGCCGGGCGGCTACGTTACGCAGCTGGTACAGCGCGACGACGACTGCGGCCACAGCCAGTTGGGTGTAGACGTAGTCGAGGAAGCGGGCGCCGACCGGGCCGGTGCTCTCGACGAGCCTGCCCACCAGCCAGGACGGGTTGCCCAGTGCGTGGTCGGCGGTCGCAACGTACTGGTCGAGCACCGCGGGGCGGGTCTTCGACGTGATGAGCAGCCAGGTGTCGCCGGTCTTGCGTCCGGCGACCAGCAACAGGCCGAGCCCGACGCCCTTCAGGAGCAGGACGCGTTCCCGGCCGGTGCGGCGGGTGAGAGCGATGACTCCGTAGCCCAGAATGACCCACAACGCGCCGTTGCCGAAGGGGTGGCCTTCGGTCACCCTGGCGTCGGCCGCCCATCGCACCAGAAAAATGGTGACGTCGATGCCGATGGCGATCCCCGCCGCGATGAGCCGCTCCCGCCAGGTGAGCACCACCATCATCAACGCCATGCTGGCGTACAGGAGGAATCCCGACTGCGGGGCGAATATGACCTCTTGGGCCTGGGTGGTGATCGGCCCCGGCAGGCCGAAGTGACGCGCGGAAATCTCCAGCGCGACAAGAAATCCGAGGCCTACCACACCCACTGCGGCCCACAGTATCGCCCGTGATTGACGCCACGTGGCAGACGTGGTGACGCACTTTATTCGCGAAAACACCCGCGATGCTATAGGTATCAATTGTTTGGCCGATTTGTTAGACGTTGGTGGAATAAGTCACCCTTCGTGCCGAAAGCCTGTTTTCCGGCACGAAGACGGGCGATGACGGCGCTCGTCGTGAGTTCGAACATGCTATCGGAGCGCTGTGAGTGGGTTTGTGTGCTGGTCACGGGTGGTGCGGAGCTCACCCCCTCCTGGCGCGGCTCCCGGGTGCGGCAGGAGGGGCCGCTGTGGGTCAACACGCCGGGGAGCGAAGCCCGTTGGAGCTTCTCCGTCGACCGGGAGCCCGACGGAACGCCGATAGGATGTGGGGCGACGGGGGAGGCGCGGTGCAAACGGCGGGTCGGAGCGGTGAGGGGCGTGGGTACGCCCTGACCTCGGACGACGACGACGCCGACTTCTGGGGCTCTGTCCAGGAGACGGAGGGTTTGTTCACGCCGTTGCCGGAAGGTGAGGGGGTGCGCCGGGTGCGTCTCCTGGGCTGCCTCCCGCAGGGTGGCCTGCTGAAGGGTCTCGGCCGCATCGGCAGTCGTCGGGCCACGGTGGGGAACGCCTGGTTCGACGTCCTCGACGCAGACGCCGACCCGATGGGTTCGTACTTCGCCGGCGAGGTCACCGTAGTCGCCGGCGCGCCGTCCGCCCGTGGCGCCGGTCTCGTCGACATCACGGTGACGTTGCGGTGCGAGAGTGCCCTGCCCGGAGCGGAATCGTTCTGGGGCATCATCCGCGCCGGCCGGCTCGACCGCACTGGCATGTGGCACGGCCTCGCTCCAGCGGACAGGCGTGCCTGGCTCTCGGTGGCGCTGTTGTCACGGGCGTATCGCCGCCGGGGGAAACCGCATGCTCCGGCAGGACACGTGTTCGCCCTGGACGGCCGGCAGGTTGTGGACATCGACAGCTTCTACTGCGCGATGGGCGAAGCTGTCAACGGGCCCGGCGGGTACTTCGGCTGGAACCTCGATGCTCTGGACGACTGTCTGCGTGGAAGTTGGGGCGCCACTGCCCCCTTCACCCTGATCTGGAGCGACTCGGAAACGGCCAGGAAAGGGTTGGGGGAGCGTGTCTCCGGTGACGGCGGGACCTCGCTGTTCGAACTGCTGCTTCAGATACTCGAAGAACGTGGTGTGGACGTCCTGCTCCGGTGACGGCCGGTCGGCCCTTCCTCGCCCGCCTGGCCTCACTTCGATGAGGGGCGCCGCCACCTGGCGGGGCCAGAGGTGAGGTACGTGCGACCGGCGGGATCCGTTCGGCTGTGAACGTGCGAACCGGACGGTGGTCAACCGCCCCGTGGAGTTCTCGATCGAGGATCGCCCCGTGGAGTCCTCAGTCGAGGATGAACTCGGCCCCGGCCGCGGTGGCGAGGCCGGGCCCGAACACGGCTGCCGGTGTGTAGGCGCCGGGCCCGGCCTCATCCCGTGCCAGTCGCAGGGCGGTCTCGGCGGCGACGTCGGCCGTGTAGTCCATGCCGTCGCCTGCGCGCAGCCAGCCTTCCCGGCTGGTGCCGTCCGCCCAGGTGATGACGGCGTGCCCCCAGGAGTGCCGCCGGGGCCTGGGGGCGGCCTCGGCCTTCGTCCCGGCCATCTGGCGGACGGCGAGCCGACGCAGGGGCGGGACGGAAAGGAGCACTCCGAGTACGGGCAGGGCGGCCCGCGCGGCGAACGAGGACGGGGCCAGCGCCGAGGTGACGGTGACCGAGGGTGCCCCGCTCGCCCGCTGCGCTGCCACGAGCTCGCCCGACGGGACACCGGCGGACTTCACGGTCTCCCCGTCGGGCAGGGTGAAGTCGTGCGGGTCCGCGCCGAGCCGTGTCTTCACCAGCCGGCCGTCCCGGTACTGGCGTCCGCCGGTGGTCAGTACGTCGACGACGCTGGCGGCGAAGGCGGCGCCCATGACGCCGGCCTCGGTCGCCACCGAGGCGAGGGCATCGACGCGCACCTCGCGCGGGGCCGGCCTGTCCTCGCACAGTTTCACCACGACGGCCTCGGTCGCCAGGACGCCGAATCCCGCGCCGGTCACGAGCGTGCTGCCGGATTCGGTCGCGTCGTGGTGCAGATCGAGCAGCCGGGGGATCGCGACCGAATCGGCGGCCATGTCCACGTAGTGGCCACCGGGCATGCACGCGCGGGCGATCAGCACGGCCGTAGCCGCGTAGTCGCCGATGGTGTTGACGACCACGGCCGGCCGCTCCCGCGCGATCTCGGCCGCGATGCCTTCCGCCGTGTCGGCGACAACGACTTTCACCTCGTCGCCCTGGCCGAGGGCCGCTCCGGCTTCGCGCAGACGCTCACCGTCGCGTCCGACCAGCACCGGGGTGACCCCCCGCGCCGTGAGACGCGCGGCGACGGCCCGGCCGATCCGGCCGGTGGCGCCCAGGATCCACACCTCGTCGGTCCGTGTGTTCGGTGTCATCGGGCTCGCTCCTCGATCGGTGATGTCTCACTGTGTCATCGCTCACCGCCCAGGCTAACACTGACGACACACCGAGACATCACTTGTTAGGGTCGGTCCATGGCGAGATGGGATCCCGGAACGGAAGAGCGGCTCACGAAGGCCGCGCTGGAGCTCTACGGGGAGCACGGATACGACAGCGTGACCGTGACGCAGATCGCCGAACGCGCCGGAATCACCCGGCGTTCGTACTTCCGCTACTTCCCCGACAAGCGTGAGGTCCTGTTCGCGGGTTCCGAACAGTTGCCCGTCGCCGTGGCCGAGGCGGTGCTCCGGGCCGACGCGAGCGCCTCCCCGCTGGCTGCGGCCCTCGACGGTCTCGCCCGGGTCGGATCCGGGCTCGTCGCGCTCGTCGATCACGCCGCGGAACGCCGCGCCGTGATCGACAGCAGCGCTGAACTCCAGGAACGTGAGCGGACGAAGCACGCCGCGGTCACCACGGCCATCGCCGACGCGCTCAAGCGGCGCGACGTGGAGCCCACCAGGGCGGGAATCGTGGCGCAGCTGGCCACGATCGCGTTCCAGAACGCGTTCGCCCGATGGATCGACACACAGGGGCGGGAGGACTTCCCGTCGTGCCTCCGGGCGGTCGCCGCCGTGCTCCGGGAGGCACTGGCGCCGGAAGGCGAAGGAGGGCACTGACGCGAGGCTCGCCGCACCCTGCTGTACACGTCGTGCGGTGAGTTGCGTGAGGTGCCGCCGGGTGGGTCGGTTCGTCAGGGGCGGATGAAGCAGAACGGGTGGCCGACCGGATCGGCGTACACGCGGAAGTCCCTCTTCCCGCCGTCGTCCGCCAGGTCGAGGGCCGTTGCCCCGAGGGCCAGCACGTCCCGCTCCCGGGCTTCCATGTCGTCGACATCGAGGTCGAGGTGGATCTGCTGCGAGTGCTCCGGGCTCGGCCACCTCGGGGCCACGAATCCGGGAGCCCGCTGGAACGAGAGCCGCAGTCCGTCCGTGAACAGGTCGACCCAGTCCGCGTCCGGATCGCCTCCGACCTCACCGCCCAGCAGTTGCGCGTAGAAGTCCGCCAACGCACGGGGGTCGGGGCAGTCCAGGACGATCGTACGAATCTTTGCCAGGGCCACGGTCGCTCCTCGAAGGACGATTCGCTGACATCTGATGCACGCCGATGCTCGGCACGCCGGTCCACCGGGGCGGTTGCCCGACAAACGGCTACGGAAACGGGGTCGCCCGCCCGGCAGTACCGAGGCCCGGTGGCCCGAATCCCAGGTTACGGCCGCCGGGCCGGCCCCGCAGTCGAGGGCGGCGCCGGGCGAAATCCGCCCGGACCCCGTGCGGCGCCGGGTACTCCGCACGTCCCGTTTCCGCGCATGCGGCGTGGCGGGTGCACCCTGGCAGTGCGGGGAGAACTGCGGGGAGAACCCTGCAGGCGTCAACGAGAGGAGCGGCCCATGTCCCAGGAAGAGCGCGGAGACGACGTGTACCAGCCGACCGACTCCGATGTGGACAACCGGCCGACGGATGATCTCGATCCGGAGAACGTCATCGGCGAACCGGATCTCGACGACATGCTGGACACGGGGTACTCGCCTCCCGAACGGCCACTGGGTGTGACGAAATACGGGACCACCCAGCGGGAGCAGGAGGCGGGGGAGTCCCTCGACCAGCGGCTCGGGCAGGAAGAGCCCGAGCGGGGCGCTCTCGCCGACCACGTGAGCGAAGCGACCGACGCACGGCCGGAGGACAACGGCCCGCAGGAGGACGAAGCCGGTGCCGAACGCGCCGGACGCATCGCCGAGGCGAACCAGCGTGACAGCGGAGACCCCCACAACAGGGTGCTTGGCCGTGACGTGGGCATCGACGGTGGTGCCGCGTCCGCGGAAGAGGCCGCCGTGCACATCCAGGAGGACGAGGAGTGAGGAGGGCCGGATGCTGCGAATCGGAACCCCGGTCATCGGTGTCGCCGACCTCCCCCGCGCCACGGCCTTCTGGACGGCGGCCCTGAACCTGGTTGCCTCTCAGGAGTGGCGGAGCGAGGAGTGGCGGACGCTCGACTTCGCCGACGGCTCCGGCCGGGCTCTCGGCCTGCAGCGCAGTACGTCCCCGGCCGAGCTGCAGCCACGTCTCCATCTGGACCTGTACACGGACACGACACAGGAGCAGGAGGCAGAGGTGCGACGGCTGGTCGGTCTCGGTGCGAAGGCCGTCGAATGGGACTTCTATCCGGCCGAACCCGATTTCGTCGTCCTGGCCGACCCCGAGGGCAATATCTTCTGCGTGGTGGACCTGAGCCGCGCACCCAGCGGTGTTACGAGGCCGGCGCACTGATTCCGCCAGGACGAACGCCGCGTCGGAGCACCCTGAAGCGATCGGTGGCGGACTGTGCGTCGGTGAATCCGCGATGGAGGGGAGGCTGTCGCAGAGGGTGTCCGGGGCCGGGCCGGCTTCGGCGGCCGGCGGGGCGTCGGCCGTCATACCGAAGAAACGGAAGCCGGGCCGGCGCCCGGCGCCGTTCCACGCGACGACACGTGCCGGCCCGAGCGGGATATCCCGGCGCAGGGGGGACCTTCCGGGGTGCCTTGATCGATAAAGCAGGTCGTCTGCATCGTGGAAGTCCGTTCCTCGTGTTTCCGGAATCCCACCCGGATGACAGGCCACTGACAAACAGGCGTCGGGTGACATCGATCAACACGCCGAAGTGAACGCGCCGCGGCGCAGCAGGCCATTGAGGACCGCCTGATTCGCGCCATGTTCCGAAAATGATCCCTTGCTGCGTTCGCGCTTGAAAGCTAAAATCTTGCGGCAGGAACGGGGGTTCGTGCAAGAATTCATTTTCATGCCGATAGAGATGAAGTTCAAGTAGCTGCATTCGTATTGCAGTGACGCCTCTCGGCCGTGAATGAACTCGCATTGTCTCGCCCGGTTCCCGGCGAAAAAACGAGAACAGAAATCACATCTCGGGGGAACCTTGGAAACTGAGAGTGCATCCATGAAGCCAGATGAATACGTGCTCCTGCTCGGGGCCGACCAGTACCTTCGCGAAAGAGCCTTCTCGGGAGCGAAACAGGCTGTCGACCTTCCCGTCTGGGCGGCCACGGAAGACGCCACGCGCAATCTGAACCGTACGTTCGACAACATGCTGTCGGCCGATCCCAAGGACTCGGCATCCCTCCTGAGGGCCATCCGCGCACACTCCGTCCGGGGCCGCCGTCCCAGGGCCGTGGTCCCGCTCAACGACTGGACCGTGGAATCGGCGAACACCGTGAACCGTGCCCTGGGACTCGGCGCTCTGGACGCCACGACGGTGACCAACGCCCGGAACAAGTACGCCATGAAACAGGCGTTTCTGGCCGCGGGCGTCCCGGCCCCTCGATGTCGACTGGTCGAGTCCGAGACGGAGTTACTCGAAGCGGTCGAGGACATCGGACTGCCCGTGGTCATCAAACCGTACGACTTCGGTGGCAGCGGCGGTGTCGTCCTGGCCGCCACGCGCGAGGAGGCGGTAGCCGGTCTCGCGGAGTCGAAGGCCGTCATCGCGCGGTACGCCGGGTCGTTCAACATCCTCGGGGACAAGTACCTGGTCGAGCAGTTCGTCGACTCGGACGACGAGGTGTCCATCGAGGTCCTCTGCGGGCCCGGTGGCCCCCAGGTCCTCGCCGTGACGGAGAAGTACCTGTCCCCCCGCCCGTGGTTCGCCGAGGTCGCGCACCTGGTGCCGAGCCATCGCACCGGTGACCCGGCCCTGACCGGCCTGGCCGTACAGGCCTGCACCGCGCTGGGCATCGACCGGGGACTCGCCCACGTGGAGATCAAGTTCGCCGCGGACGGGACCGCCTGGGTGATCGAGGTCGCCGCCAGGCCGGGCGGCGACGGGATCATGGACCAGGTCGAGCGGGCCTACTCGCTCAACCCCTACCGGCTGCACGTCGGCTCCTACCTCGGGCTGGACGTCCACGACGCCGTCACCGCCGCCGTGGCCAGCAGGACCTCGGCGATCGCCTTCCTCAAGGCCGCGCCCGGACGGATCCAGGACGTCCTGGACGGCAAGCCGCTGCCGCCCGAGGTGCGCAGCATCAACATCAGCGCCAAGCGCGGCGACCTCTCCCACGCCGCCAGTAACTGGAGCACCAGAGAAGGCCTCGTCGAACTCGAATGGGACGAGCTGTTCGGTGAGAAGACCTGGCTGCCGGTGACCATGGCGAAGGAACTGTCCGACCAGATCTTCGTGACCGGTGAGGCGGCCGGCGCGTGAGGCGGTACACACTCTGCTCCGGTCTCTACCGGTTCTTCAACGGCGTCGTGCTGCTGCTCGTGAACTGGCACATCGCCTCCGCGCACGGGGGAGGCTACGACGCACTCGCCGTCTCGACCGTGCTCTCCTTCGTACCCGCGGTCTTCGTCCCGCCGCTGATCCGCTTCAGCCCGGTCACCGGCGGGGCCAGGATGACCGCGGCCGGGCTCGGCGGGGTGTCCCTGACCCTGCTCCTGATCGCCGCCGGCTACGCCCATGTGCCGACTGTGATCGCCCTGAACTTCGTCCTGTGGATCTTCTTCTTCTTCCTGGAATCGACCTGGGAGGCATGGTTCAACGACGAGGCGTCGGGGCTCGACGGCCCCATGCTGCGCAAGCACAGTTCACGGACCATGACGGTCAATCAGGTCGCGCTCATGGCCGGCCCGCTGTTCGCCTCGTTGCTGACGCGTGTGATCCGGGCCGAATCGGTGCTGATCGTGTGCGCGGGCCTGTTCGCGGTCGTCGCCGTCATGAGCCTGCGCTCGCACCGCACCGCGGCCCCCGCGGAGCGGACGCGCCAGGAAGCCGGGCCGGAGGCCGTCGGCAGCCTCGGCGTCCTGTGCCTGGTCGCCTTCATGCTCGTCTGGCCCATCCTCGGGACGTTCAACCTGATGCTGCCGTTGCAGGCACTCGCCCACGGGAAAAGCATGCTCACCGTCGGCGTCCTGGACATGCTCCTCGGTATCGGGATGGCCGTCGCGGGAATTCTCCTGCACCGTCTGACGAAATCCGTCGAAGTGTCGTGGGTGCTGGTGGGATCAGCCGTCGCGGTGGCCGTGGCAATGGCCGTCTGGCTCGCCGCCCCGGCATTCGGAGCACCGCAGATGTTCGCCATCTTCGCCCTCGGATGCTCCTTCGGCTCCATGCGGGTGATCCTCCGCGCGGAGGCCGCATCGAATTTCTCGCCGAGGCAGGTCGGTTCGATCGTGGCGAACGCGAACGCCTGTTCTCTCGTGTTGCTGGCCGCGGTCCTGGCGGGCGGAAGGCTCTTCTCCTCCCACATCTGGCTGGCGCCCTTCGCACTGACACTGCTTCTCGTTCTCGCGTCCCACCGAATTCGCAAGGTCCAGAGCACGCCACTCACACCGGCCGAGGTTTCCGAATGACAGTAATCACCGATTCACGAGGCGTTCCGCATCTCGTCGAGCGGGCGTCCGAAACGGAGTTCGTCGAAAGCGCCATCGTCCAATTGGTATCCATGAGACTGGACCACGAACGATGTCGTCGGTCCGTCCGGTCCACGCCCCCGCCGGCGCTCCAGCTCATGCGCGCCGTCGACCTCCTGTGCTCCATGGAGCGTTCGGCCGTCATGGAGGCCGCCACGATCTGTGCCTCCCTCAGGGCGACCGAACCGACAGAGGTGCGCACCAGGGCCATGCTGTCCGCCATCGCTTCGTGGACCGACGGTGATCTGGGCGCCGCCAGGAACGCCTTCCAGGCCATCGTCGACAGGTATCCGGGCGACGCCGTATCGGTCTTCACCGTGCACATGCTGGATTTCTCCATCGGCGACGCACCGCACATGCTGACGTCGATCGAGGAGGCCGTCGGCGCCTTCGCCGACGACGACCCGGTCATCGGCTACCTGCACGGCCTCCACGCGTTCGCACTGGAGGAGAACGGTCTGACCGGGACGGCGATCGAACGCTGCCGGGCCGCACTGGAACTGAACCCCGACGACATCTACGCGATGCACGCGATGGTGCACTGCCTCTACGAGACGGGCCGGCACGAGGACGGGTCCCGTTACATCCGCGAGTACATGCGCGGCAGGGACGGCTCGACCCCCATGCGTATCCACATCTGGTGGCACTACGCGTTGTTCGAGCTGTACGCGGACAACATCAAGGAAGTACTGGCGTGCTACTGCATCGGAATCCGCAGGAAGACGTCACTGCAGTCGGCCGAGGACCTGGACGCCGTCACGCTGCTCTGGCGTCTCGCACTCATCAACCCCTCGCTCGACCTCTCCGCCTACTGGCGGTCGCTCTTCCAGGACTGGAAGCCCTACTCGGAGGAGAGCTGGTACCTCTTCAACGACTTCCACGCGTACCTCACCTACTGCCAGGTCGGGGAGTACGGCCGTGCCGACGCCCTCCTGGAAATCGTCCTGGCCCGGGGCAAGGAGGTGTCCGAGGAGATGGTCGACATCTTCCTCGGCTTCCGGTCCTTCACCACCGGTGACTACGCCGACGCCTCGGCCCGGCTGGCCAGGTCCTTCCACCGCTCGTCCCCGATGGGCGGCAGCAACGCCCAGCGCGACGTCATCGAACTCACCGGGATCGAGGCCGCCCTTCGCTCCCGGAACTACGAAGAGGCGCAGCGCCTTCGCGACACCGGCCGGATCTTCCGGCATCGGAGCCCCGTACTCCAGAAGTACGAAGCACGTCTCGCGGCTCTGCGTACGTCGGAGAACCACACACAGGGGGTACTGAAGTGAGCCTTTACCAGCAGATCCTCGACGGGGCCGCGCCCGACGGCATGCGGCTGACAGCGATCCGCCTCGCCGACCGGAACACCGTGTGGCAGCTCGACAGCTCAGCGGGCTTCGCCGCCAAGGTGACACAGGGGCGCGCGGCGGTCTTCGTGTGCGAGAAGGCCACAGCGCTGACCCTGGACGCGCTGAAGGAGTGTTGCGCGCCCTTCGGGGTCGGCGAAGCCGTGGAGTGCGACGACACGCAGTACCTCCTGGCGATCGGCCTGCTCGACGACACCGCGCTCATGGTCCTCGGCGCGGACGCGGACGTGACGGCGTCGCCCGTGGAGTTCTCGCCCACCAGCGACGACGTCCGGAGCATCGTCGGCACGATCGGCGACTACTACTACGGCTACGAGGACCGCTACCGGACGGTGTACGAGCACGGCGCCCACCTGTGGGAGTCCGCGGAACCGAACGCATCGCTCCTCCAGCTGATCCGGGAACGCCCGGACGTCTTCTCCGGCCGGATCATCGACCTCGGTTGCGGCGAGGGCCGCGACTCCCTGTACCTGTTGTCACAGGGGCACGATGTCGTCTCGGTGGACGTGTCGCACACGGCGCTGGCCCGGGCCCGGGAGCTGGCGGCCGCCTCCGGCCTCAAGGCTTCGGGGTTCGTGGAGCGCGACATCATCTACCTTCGGGGATTCGACGAGGACAGCTTCGACCTCGCCATGAACATGGGCTGCCTCCACATGCTCGTCGACGAGGAACAACGGGGACGCCACCTCTCCAGGGTCTTCGACATCCTGCGGCCGGGCGGACACTTCGTCGTGGACCACTGCGCGAGCGAGTGGGGGAAGGGCTTCTTCTCCGTGCCGGACTACGCGGAGGTCGCCGCCGACTTCGTTCCCGGCCGGGCGATCCCGAGGCGGATCCGGGTCGGGGACGGGGAGAAGAACATCGGCCTGGAGATCCTTCCGTTCTCGGAGCGGTCCGGCGACGCCCTCACCGAGGAGGTCGGCCGGCACGGCTTCATCCCGGTGAGCAGTACGCACACCAACACCGAGGCGTTCGGCTCGTCGACGATGCTGCTGTTCCGGAAGCCGGCACGTATGAGCTGAGATCCTTCCGCCCATGAGCACACCACCGGACGGACTGCCCGTCTACCGAGTCGTGACCGGCCCCGACGACGCCGCGTTCTGCCAACGCGTGAGCGAAGCGCTCGGCCTCGGCTACGAACTGCACGAAGGTCCCGTCGTCACCTTCGACGGGGAACACGTCATCGTCGCCCAGGCGCTGGTCTGGCGAGTGATGCCGTAGGAGGCCGCCTCGACAACGCGAGGCGGCCTCACCGCCCGCAGCACCGTGTCCTCGACGCTCCCGGGACCGTTGACTCAAGAGACCGGCCCGGGGGCCCCCCCCCCGGGGGGGGGGCGCCCCCTATTCCAGGGGTGGGGGGGGGGGGTGTTGTACATCAGGGGGCCCAAGCGCCCCCAGGTTTTGGG
>NZ_JBHXUW010000107.1:0-12440 GCF_042672475.1 Streptomyces sp. NPDC127177 | reverse complement strand
GCTTCGAAGCGATTCGGCTTCGAAGCCTGCGCGTTCCCGTGTGCGGCCACGGCTGCTGGGCGGTGCCGTCGCGTCAGCCCACGTCGGCCGGGACCACGCGGGCTGCCGGGGCGACAGGAGCTCCGTTCTCGCGCGCCGAACGCAGTGCGGCCTCGACCACCGCCACGGTCGCATGGATGTCCGCGGCGGTCACCAACGGGGTGCGGCCGTAGCGGATGTCGTCGCAGAACTCGGTGAACAGGTGCCGCAGGGCCGTCACACCGGCCGGTCCGCCGACCTGCCGCGAAACGCTGTCGCCGTCGGCTCCGCGTACGGAGACCGATGGGGCGTCCTCGTCGGCGAGTACGTGGCCGTGCGAGCCGAGCACGCGCAGGCTGGACGAGACGGGGGCCGGGCCGACACCGGCGGGTGTGCGGGCCACGGTGGCTGTCGCCACCACCGCGTTGCGCAGGCGGAGCGAGAGGACCGCCGCGTCCTCGACGCCATAGGCGGCGTGCGGACCGTCGAAGAGCGGTGCGTGCGGTGCGCCGCTGCTGAAGGCCACGACCTCCTCCACCTCCAGACCGGTCAGATGACGGATCGCCAGTACCGGATACCACCCGAAATTCATCAGCTCCCCACCTCCGGACAGTGCCGGATCGCAGACGAGTTCGGGGCGCTCGACGGTGGCTCCGTCCAGACCGCCGGCCGCGAGCCACTCGGCGTCGACGGCCAGCGGCAGACCGATCGCACCGGAGTCCACGATGCGACGGGCGCGGGCGATCTGCGGGGAGTAGAGCCGGTGCACGGCGGTGAGCAGCCCCCGCGAGCGGTCCGCGGCGTCCCACAGGCGCTGCGCGCCGAGGGTGTCCGTCGCGGCGGGTTTATCGACGAGCACATGGCAGCCGGCTTCGAGCGCTCTCACCGCCAGGTCGACGTGTCGTGCGGGCTCACTGCACACGAGGGCGATGTCGCAGGAGGCCAGCCCCTGGTCCAGATCGAGCAGCGGGATGCCCGTCGTACGCGCGAGAGCGGCGCTGTCGTCGGCGAAGGGGCTGTCGGCCGTGTCGGCGCAGCCGATGACCTCGATGCCGGGCAGGGACCGGAGCAGCGGCACGTAGTCACGGGCGTGCCGGACCCCGGATGCGATGAGGATTCTCATGTCAGCAGACCTCCTTGACGTCGACGGGGCGGCCTTCGTCGGCACTGAGCTGGGCCGCCAGGGCGGCGGCGAGCGCGGCCCGGACCTGGTGGGGTGCGGTCAGCGGGGTGGCGGCACCGTCGAGTACGTCGCGCAGGTGCCTGGTCTGCTCGGTCATCGCCCCCTCGATCGATGCGGGGGCGACGGGCGACGCGGAGTGCGCCCGCGGCTCGCTCTCGCTGCTGTGGTGCAGGGTTCCGCTGGTGCCGGAGAGCATGAGCCGGCGGACGAACGTGCCGCGTTGGACGAGTGCGTAACAGAGTTCGATGGTGGCGAGGGCGCCGCCCGCGAAGCGTACGAGGATCTGGAAGCTGTCCGGGGTCGGCATGCCGGAGGCCCAGGTGCGGCAGGGGCGGGCGAAGACCCGTACCGGTTCGTCGTCCATGAGCCAGGTCAGCAGGTCCAGCGCGTGTACGCCGTTGTGGGCGACATGGCCTCCGGAGCGGGCGGAGTCGAGCTGCCAGCCCCGCCAGCCTCCGGGCCAGACGTGCCCGGTGTACCAGGTCAGGTGGGCCAGCCTCGGCGTGCCGATCGAGCCCTCGGCGACCGCCCGGGCGATCTCCAGGTGGACGGGCTGGAACCGGGCGGTCTGGGCCACGAGCAGGGGCCGGCCGGCTGTCTTCGCGGCTGCGAGGATCCGGTCCGTGTCGGCCACGTTCAGCGCGGCCGGCTTCTCCAGCAGGACCGCACGGCCTGCTTCGAGTGCCGCCACGGAGAGGTCGGCGTGCGACTCGGGAGAGGTGCACACGGCGGTGACGTCGATGCCGTCGGACCATGCGGTCGACGGATCGGTGGACCAGGTGGCGCCCTCGGCGAGGGCCGCCAGTGCGGCGGCCCGGTCGGGATGCCGGTCCACGACGTGCGCCAGCCGCAGTCCTGGCACGGCGGCGAACGCGGTGACGTGATCACGGGCGATGGCGCCCGCGCCGATGACGGCCACCCGGTGCTCGCTCCCCCGCTCTCCGCGACCTTGCGATCTGTTGCCTCCGGGCACTGGGGCGGGGCTCATCCACGACTCCTCACTCGACGATCAAGATGGACATCAGACATCTTATGTCTGATGTCATCGAATGAACACCCTGATATCGCCCTCCTCGCAACGCCCTTGCGGACAAGGCCTGTTGCCTGCCTTCCGGGTCCACGCCGGGTAGCGTCGAACGGCGGGGCGCGCTTCACCGCACGGGATCGGATGCGTAGGGTGCGAGCGTCCCGGGCCGCATCCGGGACGCCCCGGCCACGCCGACCGGCCGAGGGCCGAGTCCCCGGGGGCGGGAACGGCGGACACGACGGACGCGGGGCGGACGGCCGGGGCGGGCGCAGCTGCTGGCTGCGATCGCGACGGGCACGATGCCCGTGCTGCTGGGCAGTGCGCATGTCGCCAACACGACGTCGTACGAAATGCCGGCATGGGCGGCCATCGCCCTCGTCGTCGTACGGATCGGCCGCACCGGCGACACGCGGTGGTGGTTCGCCGCGGGTGCCCTGGTCGGCATCGGCGCCGAGTTCAACCACCTCGCGGGGGTCTTCGGCGCCGTTCTCCTGGCCGCGGTGCTGATCGGCCCGGCCCGCCGGACGGTGGCCGGCCTCCGGCTGCTCAGGGGCGCGGCGCTCGCCGTACTCATCGTGCTGCCCGACCTGTGGTGGCAGTCTCGGCACGGCTGGGCGATGTTCGAGATGACGCGGGCGCTGAACGGGGAGAACGGCGGTCCGGGGAACATACCCACCTGGAACATGGGCCGGCTCGGCATCTCCTGCGTGGCGATGGTGCTGCTGTGGATGGCCGGCCCACGGTTCCCGTGGCGGTCCGGCCGGCCGCTGTGGCGCTGCCTGGTGATCGCTTACGCCGTGCTGTTCGTCCTCTTCGCCGTGACGACCGGAGCACAGGCCTACTACCTGGCCGGCCTGTACGTGTGCCTGCTGGCGGCCGGGGCGGTGGGGCTCGACGCCTGGCTGCACTCCCGCAGCCACCCGGAACGCATGCGCCGCCTGGTGATCGCGACCGCCCTCTCGGCCACACTGTCCGCGGTGATCGCGCTGCCGGTACTGCCGGCCTCCACCACGGCCTGGGCGTACGGCGTCGACCCGACGTCCGGGGAGACCCTCGGCCGGCCCCAAGTGGTCGGCACCGTCCGGCAGGTGTGGACCGGGCTTCCGGCCGGGCAGCGTGCGAACGCGGTGATCTTCGCGGCGGACTACAGCGAGGCCGGAGCCGTCAACGAACTGGGCCAACCGTGGCGCCGGGCTGCCCACCGCCGTCGGTGCCCAGAACACCAACTGGTGGTGGGGCCCCGGCAACCCACGGGCCACGACCGTGGTGGCCATCCCCCCGGTCCGGACTCCGCCCCCGGCTACGCCGCGCACCTGCGCCGGTATTTCCGGCACGTCCGCGTGGCCGCCGACCTCTCCAACCCCAGCGGCGTGCACAACATCGAATGGGGCGGCCACGTCTACGTCTGCACCGGACCCCGTCGCCCCTGGGGCGAGATGTGGCCCGAACTGCGCAACTACGCCTGTCACGGCCCCGGGAGAAGGCGCGCGAATGGGCAGCGGATCCAGCAACGCCTTACTCATCTGCGGCATCGCCGCCGCGGTGGCCGCTGCCCTGACCGCCGTCGGCCCCCGGCCGCAACGCTCCCCCGCCCAGCCGCCGGACGGGCCGACGCGCCCGAGCCCGCCCGTGCGATAGCGCCTCACCCCGGCCGGGCCGGCTCTCCGACCGCCTCCGGCAGGTGTCGGAGGCGCCCGGCCCCCGGTGGCTTCGTCACCGCCGGGACCAGGGAGCGCCGGGATACGGACGAACCGAAGGCGGAACACACCCTCGGCCGGCTCAGTCCTTCGGAGCCTTGATGATCTTTCCGTTCTTGTCGACCGTGTGGGTCTGCCAGTACGTGTCCCACTTGTCGCCCACGTGCTCGGGCACCTTGCCCTCCGGATAGCGGGTGTAGCCCGCCGGGGGCTCGTCATCGTCGGAGACGCAGGCGCTGCCGGTCGACCCGACGTTCAGCACCGGATACTCACCGCCGCCGCAGGTCGCGTCCTCCTGCGAGCAGCCCGTGATGGCGAAGGCCATCGACGCGGCGGTGAGCGCGAGGATCGAGGCGGAGCGACCGTACCGGTTGCCGGACGAGGTCCTGCGGGGGCGAACAGACTTGCGCATGCTGAGCTCTCCTCGTTGATCGATTTCACTGCAACTCTGCCCCGGCCCCCCGTCTCGATCATGAGTACGCGTACTCAAACGGCAATCCGAAACCGTGTCGCGCAGTGAGCCCCCTGCCCCCTGCCTCAGGAACCAGTCGCGATGAGCAGAGCGAGGAGAGCCTCCTCGCTCATGCACGGGGCCCGTCCTGCCGGAATTCGCGTGGCGGGTCGCAGCGACTCTCCCTTACGCTGCCCCTTCATGGAGCCGGCGGCGGCCCCTCCAGCCGGCTGACGGCTGCCGGGCATCGAGCAGCGGGCAGCAGGCAGCGATTCGGAGATGCACGGGTATATGACTTCTCAACTGTTCGCCGTCTGCTTCGATTCGAGCCGTCCAGCGCGTCTGGCGGAGTTCTGGTCCGGGCTCCTGGGCTGGGAGTCGGCCGGAGGCCCGCAGGACGGATCGGCGACGATCCTGCCGAACGACGACACGGGGTTCCGGATCGGGTTCCGGCCGGGCCGGGAGGAGAAGGCCGGCCAGAACCGGATGCACCTCGATCTGACGAGCACGTCCCCGGAGGACCAGCAGCGGACGGTGGCCAGGGGGCTGGAGCTCGGCGCACGACACATCGACATCGGCCAACGCCCCGATGAGGGGCACGTGGTGCTCGCAGACCCCGACGGCAACGAGTTCTGCGTCATCGGGCCGGGAAACAACTTCCTTGCCGACTGCGGATTCGTAGGGGCGCTGGCCTGCGACGGTTCGCGGGAGGTCGGGTACTTCTGGAGCCAGGCCCTCGGTTGGCCCCTGGTCTGGGACCAGGACCAGGAGACGGCGATCCGCTCACCGCACGGCGGCCCGAAGCTCACCTGGGGCGGTCCTCCGCTGATGCCGAGGACGGGCCGGGACCGGGTCCGCTTCGACCTCGCCGCGCCCGCTCACGAGGACCGGCAGGCGGAGATCGAGCGGCTGGTCTCGCTGGGGGCGAGGCGTACCGGGGCCGGCCGGAACGACGACCGGGTGGTGATGACCGATCCCGACGGCAACGAGTTCTGTGTGCTGGCACGCGGGTAGCGTCGCCCTGTTCATGACCCGTCAGGACGAGGCGTCCGGCCGCGTGCCGAGGTATGCGCCGTCCTCCGCCCGTGCCTGGTACTCGGCAGCCTGTCGGGCGAAGATCCGGTGGAGCTCCCGGGCCGCGGGCGGCACCGATCCCGAGCGGCTGCGCTGAAGCACCAGCAGGATCCGGGTGGTCGCGTCGTCGATCGGGCGGTGGACGATCGCACCGGCCCGTTCGAGCGGGTCGTCGACGACGCTGAAGTCCGGCAGCACGGTGACTCCGAGCCCTTCGGCGACCATGAGCTTGCCCATCTCCGCGCCGTCGGTCGAGTACGAGAAGGACGGGGTCCGGCCGGCGAGCAGCCGGTGCACATAGCGGTGCATCAGGTAGCCGGACCGCATCACGATCAGGGGCTCGGTGAGCAGGTCGGCCACGCCCACGGTGCTCAGCGCCGCGAGCCGGCTGTCCGGGCGCAGACAGACCACAGGGCGGCCGCTGAGGAGAGCGGTGCTGTGGAAGTCGGGAGGCAGGTCGTCTCCCTGAAGGTAGTTGACGAGCCCGAGGTCCAGGCCGCCCTCCTGGATGCCGCGGTGGATCTCCGCCTGCTGCGCGCCCACGACCTCGACCTGCGTCACCGGATGGGTCGCCCGGAACTCCCGGATGGTGGGCACCAGCAGTGGAACGGTGGCCGCGTTGACCGTGCCGAGGCGCAGCATCCGAGTGGTGTGGTGCTGGTCGTCGGCGGCCCGGCGGAGCCGGTCGACGGCGTCGAGGACGCCGATGATGAGCGGAAGCAGTTCCCGGCCGCGCTCACTGATCGTCGCACCGGAACGCCGCCGGTCCAGGACGTCGACGCCCAGTTCGCGTTCGAGATTGCGCACCGTCTCGCTCAGCGCCGGCTGGGAGAGGTGAAGTTCCTCGGCCGCCCGCCGCAGGGAGCCCAGCCGGGTCACGGCCTCGATGTACTCCAGCTGTTCGATCCGCATGGCGGTTCCACGTCCTGACCAGGGAGGGAGCAGAGAGTGAAAGGGAAACCCTATCAGCCCCTCGCCATTGCCTACTCGACCTGGAGCGGAAGGCCTGGCTAGTCTGCTGGGGCGGCACAAGCCGTGTCATCCACCTGCTGAAAGCAGTTCTCATGAGCGCGCGACAGGGCTTCACGCGGAGGCGGCACATCGACCTCGCCCGCGTTGCAAGCGCCTTCTGTTGTTGCGCCGTCTGAGACGCGGCCCGCTCCACCCCGTCCGATCCGCGTGCCTGTGAGTCTTCCGGGCCGCGGTCGTTGCCGCTGACGTTTCCCGGGCCCTGCCCGTGCCCCGTGCTGCCCTGAACCGGCACCGGGCCGGCTCGCGCCCCGGTCCGTCGTGGCCCGGTCCGCCGTTTCGCGTTCCGCAACGCCCCCCTTTCTCTCTTTGTCTCCGTATCTCCGTACCGGGAGTCACCATGTCCGTTCCACCCTCCGCCGACCCCGTGCGCTTCGCGTACTGGGTGCCCAACGTCAGCGGCGGCCTGGTCACCAGCCGGATCGAGCAGCGCACCGACTGGGGCTACGACTACAACCGCGAACTCGCGGTGCTCGCCGAGAACAACGGCTTCGAGTACGCCCTCAGCCAGGTGCGGTACATGGCCAGTTACGGCGCCGAGTACCAGCACGAGTCGACCAGTTTCAGCCTTGCACTGCTGCTGGCCACCGAACGGCTGAAGGTCATCGCCGCGGTCCATCCCGGGCTGTGGCAGCCGGGCGTGCTGGCCAAGCTCGGCGCGACCGCCGACCACCTGTCGAACGGCCGCTTCGCGGTGAACGTGGTCAGCGGCTGGTTCAAGGACGAGTTCACCGCGCTGGGCGAGCCGTGGCTGGAGCACGACGAACGCTACCGCCGCTCGGAGGAGTTCATCCGGGCGCTGCGTGCCATCTGGACCGAGGACCATGTGGAGCAGGCCGGCGACTTCTACCGGATCCGTGACTTCTCGCTCAAGCCCAAGCCGCTCAACACCCCTGAGCGGCCGCATCCGGAGATCTTCCAGGGCGGCAACTCCTCCGCGGCGCGGGCCATGGCCGGACGCGTCTCGGACTGGTACTTCTCCAACGGCAAGGACTTCGACGGAGTCACCGAGCAGATCGATGACGTCCACGCCTCGGCCCGGGCGGCCGGCCGTCCGGCCCCCCGCTTCGGTCTCAACGCCTTCCTGATCGCCCGGGACACCGAGGCCGAGGCCCGGGACACCCTCCGCGAGATCGTCGCCAAGGCCGACACGGACGCCGTGCACGGCTTCGGTGCCGCGGTGAAGCAGGCCGGGCGGTCGACCGCTGACCACAAGGGCATGTGGCAGGACTCCACGTTCGAGGACCTCGTCCAGTACAACGACGGCTTCCGGACCGGCCTCATCGGCACGCCCGAGCAGATCGCCGAACGCATCGTCGCCTACAAACGGCGCGGCGTCGATCTGCTGCTGCTGGGTTTCCTGCACTACCTGGAGGAAGTCGAGTACTTCGGCGACCGGGTCCTGCCCCTGGTCCGCGAACTCGAGGCACAGCAACCGGCCGGCCGGGACGAGGCCGTCGCCGCCCTCGGCTGACATCTCCTCACCCACCCTGTGCGACACCACGATCGAGAGGCAATCCCATGAGCACCACCGTCACCGCCCCGTGGAAGAACAACCCCGCGCCGCAGGACACCGCGGGCTGGATCGAGCGGGCCGCCGAGGTCGCCGCCGTCCTGGCCACCGACGCCGTCGCCCGTGAGAAGGCGGGCGCGACCCCGTACGCGGAGATCCGGCTGCTGAAGGACTCCGGGCTGGTCACGCTGCTCGGCCCGGCCGAGCACGGCGGAGCCGGCCAGGACTGGACCACGGCCTACCGGGTGGTCCGCGAGGTCGCCAAGGCCGACGGCTCCATCGGCCAACTCCTCGGCTACCACTACCTGTGGAACTGGGCGGCACGTCTGGTGGCCACGCGCGAGCAGTGGGAGTCCGTCGAGGCCGAGGCCGCCCGCGAGCAGTGGTTCTTCGGCGGCGCGGTCAACCCGCGTGACAGCGACGTCACCGTCACGGAGGACGGCGACGACCTGGTCTTCACGGGGCGGAAGACCTTCTCCACCGGCAGCAAGGTCTCCGATGTCACCGTGCTCGAAGGGATCCTGGAAGGCACCGACCAGCACGTCTTCGCGATCGTCCCCTCGGACAGCGAGGGGCTGACCTTCCACGACGACTGGGACAACATCGGGCAGCGGCTGACCGAGAGCGGCAGCGTCACCATCGACGGCGTACGCACCCCGTGGGCGTCCGCCGCCGGATACGTGGACAAGCGGTTCCGGCCGCGCGTCTACAACACGCTCAACGTCCCCACCATCCAGCTCGTCTTCGTCAGCTTCTACCTGGGCATCGCCGCGGGCGCGCTGGAGACCGCCGCCACCTACACCCGCACCAAGTCGCGCTCCTGGCTGCACGGTGGCTACGAGCAGGCGGTGGACGAGCCCTACGTCCTCGACATCTACGGCGATCTGACCGCCAAGCTCTGGGCGGCCGAGGCCCTGGCCGACGCCGTTGCCCGGGAGGGCCAGCTGCTGCACGACGACCCCGACGCCGTCACCGAGCGGGCCCGTGGGGAGTTCGAGGTCCGGGTGGCCGCCGCAAAGGCCCGCGCCACCGAGGTCGCCCTGGAGATCACCGGCAAGATCTTCGAGGTCACCGGCGCCCGCGCCACCGCCTCGTCCGAGGGCCTGGACCGCTTCTGGCGCAACGTCCGCACCCACACCCTGCACGACCCGGTGGCCTACAAGCGCCGCGAGGTGGGCCGCCACGTCCTCACGTCGGAGCTGCCCGAACCCACCTGGTACTCCTGACCGCCCGCGCCGCGAGGCCCCGCTCCCCGGCGGGACGGGGCCTCGCGGTGCCGGGGCCCGACCGGACCCGCACGCCCACCACCGAATCGAGGACCCGTGGCCACCGTTCTCTCCGTCTCCGGAAGCCCCTCCGCCACCTCCCGTACCGCCCGGCTGCTGCGCCATCTGGACCGCCGGCTGACCGGCCAGGGCCACAGCGTCGTCCCGCTGGACGTCCGCACCCTGCCGCCGGAGGCCCTGCTCGGTGCCGACTTCGGCCACCCGGCGATCGTCGGGGCCGCGGAACTGTTCGCGCGGGCCGACGGGATCGTCGTCGGAACCCCGGTCTACAAGGCCGCGTACTCGGGACTGCTCAAGTCGCTGCTCGACCTGCTGCCCCAGTACGCGCTGGCCGGCAAGACCGTGCTTCCACTGGCCACCGGCGGCTCCACCGCCCACGTCCTGGCCATCGACTACGCGTTGCGGCCGGTGCTGTCGTCGATGGGCGCCGCCCACATCGTCCAGGGCTGGTTCGTCCTGGACCGGCACATCGGCGTCGCTCCGAACGGCGACGTCGCGCTGGAGCCGGGGACCGCGAAGTCGCTCGGCCCGATCGTGGACCAGTTCTCCGCCGCCCTCGGACGGGACCCCCTGCTCACCGCCGCAGGCTGACCCGGCGACAGCCCCACCACAGCCGCCCGCTCCCCCGGAGGAACCCAGATGTCCGCCCCCGCCACCACCGCACCGGCCCGCCCGGTCCCCCGTCACATCGCCGACGACGCCGAGGCGCTCACCGTGGCCGCCCGCCTGGCCGAGCGGTTCCGCACCGGGGCCGCGGACCGGGACGCCTCCCGTCGCCTGCCCCGAGCCGAAGTCGAACTGCTCTCCGCCTCCGGGCTGCTGGGCATCACCGTTCCCGCCGAGCACGGCGGCGCGGACGTCCGGGCGGAGACCCTGGCCGAGGTGTTCCGGCTGCTGGCGGCCGCGGACGCCAGCCTCGCCCAGATCCCGCAGAGCCACTTCGCTTACGTCAATGTGCTGCGGCGCCAGGGCACCGCGGCGCAGCAGGCGTTCTTCTTCGCCGAGCTACTGGCGGGGCGCCGCTTCGGGAACGCCCAGTCGGAGGCCGGAACCAAACACGTCCAGGACATCCGGACCAGGCTGACCAGGGTCTCGGACGGCGCATTCCGGATCGACGGCGTCAAGCAGTACTGCACCGGCGCCCTGTTCGCCGACTGGATCCCGGTCCTGGTCCGGGCCGAGGACGACACCCTGCACGTCGCCTACGTCCCGGCCGGCGCGGCCGGGGTGAGCGTGATCGACGACTGGGACGGCATGGGCCAGCGCACCACCGCCAGCGGAACCGTGCGCCTGGACGCCGTTCCCGTCGCCGCCGACCGGGTCGTCCCGCACCATCTGACCTTCACCGGCCCCCAACTGCACGGCGCTGTCGCCCAGTTGCTGCACGCAGCAATCGATGTCGGGATCGCCTCCGGGGCCCTGTCCGAGGCAGTCGACTTCGTACGGACCAAGAGCCGCCCCTGGTTCGAGAGCGGAGTGGACACCGCGGCCGAGGACCCGCTGCTGATCCAGCGCTTCGGTGAGCTCTCCGTCCGGCTGCGAGCCGCGGAGGCGCTGCTGTCCGCGGCAGCGCGCGCCGTGGACTCGGCGGCGGCCGACCTCACGGACGACACGGCCGCGGAGGCCTCGATCGCCGTCGCGGCGGCCAAGGCCTTCGCCGGTGGCGCGGCCGTGGAGATCGGCGGCGCCCTGTTCGAAGTCTCCGGCACCCGCGCCGCACTCGGCTCCCTCAACCTGAACCGGCACTGGCGCGACGCCCGTACCCACACCCTGCACGACCCGGCCCGCTGGAAGATCCAGCACATCGGCCGCCATGTCCTCAACGGCACCAGGCCTCCGCGCCACGGCCTGCTCTGACCTGCTCCTGCCCTTTCACTCCGATCAGCCTCACGACCCGGGAGTCCTCGATGGCCCTGACCTTCCACTGGTTCCTGCCCACCTACGGCGACAGCCGCCATGTCGTGGGCGGCGGCCACGGGCTCCCGGCGGGCAGCGCCGGCGGCGACCGGCCGGCGACGCTCGGCTACCTCACCCAGATCGCCCGCGCCGCCGAACAGCTCGGTTTCGTGGGGGCCCTCACTCCCACCGGCGCCTGGTGCGAGGACGCCTGGCTCACCACCGCGATGCTCGCCCGGGAGACCGAACGGCTCAAGTTCCTCGTCGCCTTCCGGCCCGGCTTCCTCTCCCCGACCCTGGGCGCGCAGATGGCGGCGACGTTCCAACGGCACACCGGAGGGCGGCTGCTCCTGAACGTCGTCACCGGCGGCGAGAGCCACGAACAGCGGGCCTACGGCGACTTCCTGGCCAAGGACGCCCGCTACGCCCGTACCGGCGAGTTCCTCCGGATCGTGCGGGAGCTGTGGGAGGGCAGGACCGTCGGCCTGGACGGCGAACACCTCCGGGTGGAGGGCGCCCGGCTCGGCCGTCTGCCCGACCCCGTGCCCGAGATCTACTTCGGCGGGTCCTCGCCGGCCGCCGGCGAGGTGGCGGCCGAGCACAGCGACGTCTACCTGACGTGGGGTGAACCTCCGTCGGCCGTAGCCGAGAAGATCGCCTGGATCCGGGGCCTCGCCGCCGCCCGGGGGCGCTCCGTGCGCTTCGGGATCAGACTCCACGTCATCACCCGCGACACCTCCCAGCAGGCCTGGGCCGAGGCCGGACGCCTTCTGGAGGGCTTCGACCCGGCGGCCGTACGGGCCATCCAGGCGGGCCTGGCCCGCAGCGAGTCCGAGGGCCAGCGCCGGATGCTCGCCCTCCACCGCGGCAGCAGCTCCGATCTGGAGATCTCCCCCAACCTCTGGGCCGGCATCGGCCTGGTCCGCGGCGGTGCGGGCACCGCGCTGGTCGGCAGCCACGCGGAGGTCGCCGAGCGGATCACCGAGTACCACCGGCTGGGTATCGACGAGTTCGTCCTGTCCGGTCATCCCCACGTCGAGGAGGCGTACTGGTTCGGCGAAGGTGTTCTGCCCCTCCTCGGTCAGCGGGGTTTGTGGGCCCATCCCGCCGGGTCCACGGAGTCCCCCGGAACCACCGTGCCGTTCGCGGGAACGAGCAGGGCAAGCTGACGGGCGCAGCCGATGCCGTGGGGGGCGGGGCCCGCCCCCCCGGGCCCCCGGACGGCGGCGCGGCCCGGCCCGCGGGATACGCGTAGCGGTCGCGGCC
>NZ_JBHXUW010000106.1:0-12857 GCF_042672475.1 Streptomyces sp. NPDC127177 | reverse complement strand
GAGGGGCGCGGGCGGTTCGCGCATACGGTCCGGGGCTCAGCCGAGGCCGCGGCTGTCCTGCTTGAGAGCGGTGTCCACGGTCAGGGCCGTCGCCACCACGAGGCTCAGCAGCGGCTCGGGCAGCTGGTAGTGGATCTGGAGGACGTAGTTGTCCGCCGTGGTGAACAGCGTCTTCGCCAGGCCTTCCCAGGTCTTGGTGATCCGGGCGATCTCGGCGTCGTTGTGGTCGACGATCGCGAAGTTCCAGGCGCGCCAGTTCTCCGCCTTGATCGCGCCGATCTGCTGCCCGTCGACCATGATCGCGAAGTTGATCTTGCCGATGGCGTTCTGCTGGACGATCTCACCGACCGGCTGCCCGTCGGGGCGCTGGACGATGACCTTGGACTTGATGAACTTCGCCGGCCGGGTCAGCAGCAGCTGCGGCTGACCGTACGCGTCACGGATCTCGAGCCGGTGGGTCATGTACTGGTCGATGCTGCTGAGGAACCGCACCACCTTGCGGAGCGCGCTCTGTCCGACCTCGACGACCGAGCCGATGGTGTTCCCGTGCTGGTCGAACACGCTGTACTCGTTCGTGACCTCGATCAGCTTGGCCTTCTGGTTCACCACCAGGACCTGCTGATTGAAGAGCGTGCCCGCACCCGGGCCGCCGCCCTGCTGCGGGTGGGCGCCCTGCTGGGGGTGCATGCCCTGCTGCGGGTGGGCGGCCTGCTGCGGCACCGCGGCCTGCTGTTGGGCGGCGGCCTGCTGCTGGTACTGCTGCTGCGGGGCCGCCTGCTGCTGGTACTGCTGCTGCGGGGCCTGCACCTGGGCAGGAGCCTGACCCTGGGCCGGAGCCTGCTGCTGCCCGCCTGCCGGGTTGGTGTGCTCGGTCCACCGGGAGCCGTCCCAGTAGCGCAGCAGCTGAGGTGCGCCGTGCGGATCCGGATACCAGCCCGCAGATACGTTCGAGTGCGTTGTCACCGGGGCACACTATCTCGCCACGCTGTCCGAACAACCCCCTACCGTCACATCCACAGCCTCCTGGATCGCGGCGCACTCATTGAAACTTCACACACCACGTACGATGTCCGGGATGAACAGGCCGAGTGAACGGACCGACCGGGTGCGCGGCGCCCGTGCCTCGGTGGTGCTCGGCTGGGTGTTCGTCCTCCTGGCCCTGGTGCCGTGCTGTTCGCTCGCCTCCGCCCGGTCGGCCGGGGCGCACCGCGACGATGCCTCGTTCGCCGCTCCCCGGGCCATCACCCCGGTACCGGCGGTCGCGGACCTGGTCGTGGTGGCCGATGCTCCGGGAGACCGCGGCATCGGGAGTTCCTGCCACGGCGCGACGGAGCACACGACACCGATCGTGCTGCCCGGCCAGCCCGCCCCGGCGGCGTCCCCCTCCGCCACCGCCGTTCTCCCGGCCGGTCTCCTCACCGGCGCCGCCGGAATCCGCGGCCCCTCCAACGACGCGGTCGGCGACGTCGACCGTCTGCGCCTCCAGGTTCAACGGATCTAGGCAGCCCCGCTCCGGTTTCCCCCGGGGCGCATCCGCCTGCCCGTAAAGCGTCCGGCTCACCGGACCGGAACCGAACCCGAGGACACGTCATGGCCACCGCCAAGAAGCAGCACACACCCGCCACCGCCCGCCGCGCCAAGCTGGAGGAGGCCCGCCGCAAGGAGCGGGCCCGCGAGCGCCGCAGCCGCCTGGTCACGATCACCGCGGCCGTGGTCGTCCTGGCCGGGCTGGTGGTGGGCGGCGGCTATCTGATGAACGCCGCCGACGAACAGGACGAGGCGGAGACGGCCGCCAAGTCCTCGCCCGTCAAGGGCGAGAAGAGCTGGGACAAGCTCTCGCAGAACCATGTCGACAAGAAGGTCGACTACCCGATGAACCCGCCGGTCGGCGGGGACCACAACCCGGTGTGGATGAACTGCGACGCCGACGTCTACACGGAGGCCATACCGAAGGAGAACGCCGTCCACTCGCTGGAGCACGGCGCCGTCTGGGTCACGTACAACAGCGAGGCGGAGCCCGCCGATGTGAAGAAGCTCGGCGAACGCGTCTCGGCCACCACGTACTCCCTGATGAGTCCCGTCGAGGACCAGGCCGCCCCGCTGATGCTCAGCGCCTGGGGAAAGCAGCTGACCGTGAAGAGCGCCACCGATGCCCGGGTGGCGCAGTTCTTCACGAAGTACGTCCAGGGCCCGCAGACCCCCGAGCCCGGCGCCGCCTGCACGGGCGGGGTCGCCAAGTGACGTCGTCCACGCGCGCGTCCCGTCCGCTGGTCCTGGCCGGCGGTGCGGTGCTGCTGCTGGCGCTGGCCCTGCTCGCGCTCATGTCGACGCACCCGTCCTCCTCGGCGCCGTCCGCCGCGGCCGCGGCGTCCGCCCCGGCCGAGAAGTCGGCGGACGTCGGGTTCGCGCGTGACATGTCGGTCCACCACCAGCAGGCGGTCGAGATGTCGTTCATCGTGCGGGACCGCACCACCGATGTGGCGGTGCGCCGGCTCGCGTTCGACATCATCAACACCCAGGCCAACCAGCGCGGCATGATGCTGGGCCGGCTGGAGACGTGGGGCCGCTCGAAGAGTTCACCCCGGCCTCCCATGGAGTGGATGGGCCATACCGTCACGCCGCGCGGTGACGGTGCCCTGATGCCCGGTATGGCGACCGACGCCGAACTCGACGCTCTGCGGGCGTCGAAGGGCGAGGACGCCGAGGTGCGGTTCCTGCGGCTGATGACCGCGCACCACCGCGCCGGGGCGGACATGGCGCAGGCCGCCGCCACGGCGGCCGGCACCGACGGGATCAGAAACCTGGCCTCGGGCATGGTCCTGGGCCAGAAGTCCGAGATCGCGCTCATGGCGGACATGCTCAAGGAGCGCGGGGCGAGGGCCTGACCGTCCGGGCTCCGGCCACACCCGCTGAGCAGGGCGTGGCCGGAGCCGGTGTGCCCGCATCCCGGCCGTACCGGCGTACGGGATCGCATAGGCTCGGCACCGATATGAAGAGCAACCTCACGCCGCTGGGGCCCAAGGCCGACAAGGACACCGTCCGGCGCAGCAACCTCAGCCTCGTGCTCCGGGCCGTCCGCGACGAGGGCGAGGGCGAGGCCACCCGGGCGGGCGTCGCCGCACGGGTCGGACTGACGCGGGCGGCCGTGTCCTCGCTCGTCGAGCAGCTGCTCGACAGCGGGTTCCTCACCGAGTCCGGCAAGACGTTCAGCGGGCAGGCGGGCCGGCCGGGCACCGCGCTCAAAATGGCCCGCACCGGACCCGCCGGGCTGGGCGTCGAGGTCAACATCGACTATGTGTCGGTCTGCGTCGTCGACCTGGCGGGCACCGGCCGGGTCCGGCTCACCGAACACCTCGACAACCGGGGCGCGCCGCCCGCCGAGGTGCTGGCGCGGGCGGCCACGATCGCCGCGCGCACCCTGGAGTCGGCGGGCGAGCAGCGGCTGTTCCCGGTCGGTGTCGCGTTGGCGCTGCCCGGACTCGTCTCGGGCGGCGCGGTGCGCCAGGCGCCGAACCTGGGCTGGAACCAGGTCCCGGCCCAGGAGCTGTTCGCCGCCTCGCTGGCCGCCGAGCGCCCCGGCCACGAGGCACTGACCGTGAGCTCGGAGAACGAGGCCAATCTGGCGGCCCTGGCCGAGCTGTGGTTCGGCGGGCTGGAGCGGATCCGGAGCTTCCTGTATCTGACGGGCGAGATCGGCGTCGGCGGTGCCCTGGTCATCAACGGCGAGCTGTTGCGCGGGGCACACGGGTTCGCCGGCGAGATCGGGCATGTGGTGGTGGACTCGGAGGGACCGGAGTGCCGGTGCGGTTCGCGCGGCTGTCTTGAGCAGTACGCGGGACAGGGGGCGCTGCTGCGGGCCGCCGGCATCGAGGAGGCGGGCAGCGGCATCGGCGTCGCCGAACTGGAGCGGCGCGCGCGGGCGGGTGACGAGCGGGCGGTGGCCGCGGTCGCCGGGGCGGGCCGGATGCTGGGGCGGGTGCTGTCCGGTGCGGTGAATCTGCTGGATCCCGACGCGGTGGTGCTCGGCGGGGTCTACCGCAATCTGATGCCGTGGCTGGCGCCACCCGTCGACCAGGAGCTGACGGACCGGGTCGTGTCGGGGCTGTGGTCCCCGGGCAGCGGCCGGCTGCGTGCCTCGTCCGTCGCGGGTGACGCGGCACGGGGCGCCGCGGCGCTGGTCATGACGGACGTGCTGGCCGACCCGGTGGCGTACGCGGGGCGGACCGCCACGACGCGCTGAACCGGGGTGAGGACGTGGGGACGTGAGGGGGGACGGACGCGCAACGCGTCCGTCCCCCCTCACGTCATGGCGTCACGCCGTGCGGCAGGGTCAGCGGGCCCCGAGCAGGTGGTCCATCGCCAGCTGGTCCAGGGCCTCGAACGCCATGCCGCGCTCCGCCGCGGCCGTCACGTCGAAGTCCTCGTAGGCCGAGCGGTCGGCGAGCAGCCCGGACACACCGTCGGCGGCGGTGGGCTGCGCCAGCTCGTCCAGCCGGGAAGCGCGCAGCGCCTCCTGCACGGCCGGGTCGGCGCGGAAGGTGGCGGCGCGCTCCTTGAGGATCAGGTAGTTGCGCATGCAGCCCGCGGCGGAGGCCCAGACGCCGTCGTAGTCCTCGGTCCGCGGCGGCTTGAAGTCGAAGTGGCGCGGGCCCTCGTAGCCGGCGGTCTCCAGGAGGTCGACGAGCCAGAAGGCCTGGCGCAGGTCGCCGGCGCCGAAGCGGAGGTCCTGGTCGTACTTGATGCCGGACTGGCCGTTGAGGTCGAGGTGGAAGAGCTTGCCGGCCCAGATCGCCTGTGCGATGCCGTGCGTGAAGTTCAGCCCGGCCATCTGCTCGTGGCCGACCTCCGGGTTCACGCCGTACAGCTCCGGGCGCTCGAGGCGCTCGATGAACGCCAGGGCGTGGCCCACCGTCGGCAGCAGGATGTCCCCGCGCGGCTCGTTCGGCTTGGGCTCGATCGCGAACCGCAGATCGTAGCCCTGCTCGGTGACGTACTCACCGAGCAGATCGAACGCCTCCTTCATCCGGTCCAGCGCCACCCGCACATCCTTGGCGCCGCCCGACTCCGCACCCTCACGACCGCCCCAGGCCACGAACGTCTTGGCGCCCAGCTCCGCCGCGAGATCGATGTTCCGGATCACCTTGCGCAGCGCGAACCGGCGCACATCACGGTCATTGGCCGTGAAGCCGCCGTCCTTGAACACCGGATGGGTGAACAGGTTCGTCGTCACCATCGGCACCTTGAGACCGGCCGTGTCCAGCGACTGGCGGAACCGCTTCACGATGCCTTCGCGCTCGGAGTCCGTCGAACCGAACGGGATCAGGTCGTCGTCGTGGAACGTCACACCGTACGCGCCGAGCTCCGCGAGGCGCTGCACGGAGTCGACGGGGTCGATCGCCTCCCGGGTCGCGTCGCCGAACGGGTCGCGTCCCTGCCAGCCCACCGTCCACAGGCCGAAGGTGAACCTGTCCTGCGGGGTGGGGGTGAAGCCTTCGGTCATGGTCCATCCGCCTTCGGTGCCATGGGTCCCAGCCGGTCGGGCGGCCGAACCTCTATTTGTTCACTGTCATGACTAATCATGCACGGACCATCCCCGTGACGTAACCCCCCTCGCCGGAAATCCGCCTCACCCCCTGTTCCGCGGGCGCCGGATCGCGTAATTTGTTTTTCCTTCGGTCAAATACCCGCAGGGCAGGCATCCAGAGCCCGGGAGCCCTGGGGCCAGAGAATGAGGTCAGCCATGCCGCCGCATACCGTCGTCATCGGTGTGGACAGCTCCACCCAGTCCACCAAAGCGGCGTTCGTCGACATCGCCACCGGCCGGCTGCTCGCGGTCGGCCGCGCCCCGCACGTCGTCACCGGCGAGGCGGGGGCCCGCGAGAGCGACCCCGAGGTGTGGTGGCAGGCGCTGCGTGACGCGGTCGCCGCCGGGCTGAAGGAGTCCGGTGTCCCCGTCGCCGCCGTCACCGGGATCGCGGTCGCCGGACAGCAGCACGGGCTGGTCGTCCTCGACGGCGCGGGCCGCCCGCTGCGCCCGGCACTCCTGTGGAACGACACCCGCTCGGCCCCGCAGGCCGCCGCCCTCACCGCGGCGCTGGGCGGGGCCGAGGCCTGGACCGCACGCACCGGCTCGGTGCCGGTGGCCGCGATGACGGCGTCGAAGTGGCAGTGGCTGCGCGAGAACGAACCGGAGACCGCAGCCGCCACCGCGGCGATCCGGCTGCCCCACGACTTCCTGACCGAGCGGCTGTCCGGCCGCGCCGTGACCGACCCGGGCGATGCGTCCGGCACCTGCTGGTACTCCACCGCAACCGGCGCCTACGACGCCGAACTGCTCGAACTCCTCGGCATCGAACCGGCGTTGCTGCCGGAGGTGGCTCCGAACGGCGCGGCCCGCATCGGGTCGCTGACCGCCGGGGCGGCCGAGGCGCTCGGCCTGCCCGCGGGGATCGCGGTCGCCGCGGGCACCGGTGACAACATGAGCGCGGCGGTCGGCCTCGGGCTCGGCGGCGCCGGGCTCCTCGACCACCCGGTCCTCAGCCTCGGCACCTCGGGCACGGTCTTCGCCGCCTCGCGGGCCAGGCCCTCCTCCCCCGCACTCTCCGGCTTCGCCGCGGCCGACGGTACCTACCTCCCGCTCGCCTGCACCCTCAACTGCACGCTGGCCGTGGACAAGGTCGCGGCCCTGCTCGGCCTGGACCGCGCCGATGCGGCACCCGGCGGCGAGGCCGTACTCCTGCCCTACCTGGACGGCGAACGCACCCCGGACCTGCCCACCTCGTCCGGCCTCCTGACCGGACTCAGGCACGACACCACACCGCAGCAACTCCTGGGCGCCGCCTACGAGGGCGCGGTCTTCACCGTGCTGCGCGCGCTCGACGAACTGCTGCGGGCCTGCGGGCTCGACCCGGCCGACCCCGAGGTGGCGGCCCGGCCGCTGCTGCTGATCGGCGGCGGAGCCCAGGGCCGCCAGTGGGTGGAGACCGTCCGGCGGCTGTCGGGGCGGCCGGTGACCGTGCCGGCGAGCGGCGAACTCGTCGCCGTGGGCGCGGCGGCACTCGCGGCATCGGCAGCCACGGGTACGGACGCGGTCGCCATCGCCACCGGCTGGGACACCGGCGAGGACCTGAGGCTGGAGGCGGTCGAACGGGACCTGACCACCTGGGCCCGGATCGGCTCGGTGCTGGACCGGGCATCGGGCCCCCTGCTGGGCGCGGACCGCCCGCAGGGCTGAGCGGCGCAGCCGGTAGCGCGGCCGGGGCTGACCTGCTGTCATATTCCGTGCCGCGTCCCGCACAAGAGGCCGGCGGCGGTCACGCACCGGTTTTGGATAGCGAACTGATGTTCACTACTATCCGGCGATGATCATAAGAAGAAGACTGACGGTCGGGGTGGGTATTCTGCTCGCCACCCTGACCGCCGGGCTCGGCTCGGCCCTCCCCGCCGCGGCCGATGAAACCCCCACCGAAGCGTCCCCCAAGGTCGAGCTGGTGCTCGACGTCAGTGGTTCCATGCGGACCCGTGACATCGACGGCCAGTCCCGGATGACCGCCGCGAAGCAGGCGTTCAACGAGGTGCTGGACTCGGTGCCCGAGCAGGTGCAGCTCGGCATCCGAACCCTGGGCGCCGACTACCCGGGCGACGACCGCAAGGTCGGCTGCAAGGACACCAAGCAGCTCTACCCGGTCGGCCCGCTCGACCGCACCGATGCCAAGACGGCGGTCGCGACGCTGGCACCCACCGGCTGGACCCCGATCGGGCCCGCCCTGCAGGGCGCCGCCGACGATCTGAAGGGCGGCGACTCCACCCGCCGGATCGTGCTGATCAGCGACGGCGAGGACACCTGCGGCCCGCTCGACCCGTGCGAGGTTGCCCGCGACATCGCCGCGAGCGGCATCCACCTGGTCATCGACACTCTCGGCCTGGTGCCGAACGAGAAGATCCGCAAGCAGCTGACCTGTATCGCCGAGGCCACCGGCGGCACCTACACCGCCGTCCAGCACACCGATGAACTCTCCGGTCGTGTCACGCAGTTGGTGGACCGGGCGGCCGAGCCCGTCGTCACCCCGGTGGCGACCGAGGGCGCGGCCGGCTGCACCGACGCGCCCAAGCTGAAGTCGGGTCTCTACACCGACCGCGAGAAGATCGGCGAGCACCGCTGGTACCGCGTGGACGTGCTGCCCGGCCAGGAGCTGCGCGCCTCGGTGAGCGTCTTCGCGGACCGCGCCGTCAACAACGACTACGGAACGCTGCTGCGAGCGGTGACCGTGCACGGCCGGGAGATCGTCAGAGGTTCCGAGTCCGGCACCGGGCGCACGGACGCCATCTCGTCCGGGCTGCGCTACCCGAAGCCCGAGCAGGACACGGACGACGGCGACGAACCGGCCGCGGAGACCGTCTGTCTCCAGGTCAGCAACTCCTTCTCGGCCCCGGCCTCGGTGAAGACCTCTCCCGGCATGCCGGTCGAGCTGACCGTCGATGTGGTGGACGGCCCCGACAACGCGGCCGACGTCGCCGCGTTCGGCCTCGGCCGCGGCTGGTGGCTGCTGGGTGTGCTCGTCCTGACCGGACTGGTCGCCGGCCTGCTGACCGGCTGGATCTCGCGCTGGCGCATCGCCGTATGGAGGACCAACCGATGATCCGTACGACACGTCTGCTCGCGGGTGCGCTGCTGACCGGCCTGGCCCTGCTGACCGGGGCGGGAGCCGCCGTCGCGGACGACCCGTCGGCCGACCCCGGCCCCAGCGCCTCCGGCGACGGCTCCGGCCCCACGGAGGCGGGCACCGCCTTCCGTACCGCGACCGCGATCAAGCAGGACCAGACCGCCACCGCAGGGGGCTCCGCGGGCGACTACCTGTACTGGGTGTTCCCGGCGGACGCGGGCCAGCGGCCCACCGTCAAGGCGAAGGTCACGCTGCCCGAGAACACCGCCCGGCACGGCGCGTCGACCTGGCAGGTCGATGTGTACGACGGGCTGCGCCGCCGCCAGGCCTGCATGTACGGCAAGCAGACCGGCAAGGCCGCGGCCGACGCCACCACGGTCGAGCTGACCTGTGTCCTGCGTACGGTCAGGGCCTGGTCCGAGCCGTGGGCCAACGACCCGCTGCCCGGCAGCTACTACGTCCGGCTCACGGTCGTCGATCTGCCCGCGGCGGACCTCGGTCTGCCGGTGCGGACCGAGGTCGAGGTCAACTCGGCCGACAAGGGCGGTGCCGGGGACGTCGACGGCTCGCTCTCCAAGCCGCTGGTGCCCGGGGTTTCCTCGGTCGAGCAGGCCGCCGACGGCTCGTCGGCCGCCCCGGTCCCGCTCGCCGGTGAGCCCGAGGACGGCTGGGCCTCCGGCTGGTGGACCGACCGCTGGCTCTGGACCGTGGGCGGCGGGGTGCTGGGCGCGCTCGCGGCGGTCTTCGGCTACTCGCTGACCCGCGGCAACGGCCGCCCCTCCCGGGTCCCGCCGGGCGTCTGACGACGTGCCGTCGGCCGGACCGGACACCCGGACCGGCCGACGGACCGTGCCCCACCGGGTTCAGTGGGTGTGATGCCCCATCACATGACGTAGCCCGCCGAGGAGATGGGCACGGAAGTCCGGGTCGGAGTAGGCCTCCCGGGCGTGTCCGAGGGCGGTGTAGAACACCCGGGCCCCGCCGTGCTCACGGGTCCAGACGAGCGGGTGGTCGGGCCCGGTGACGCCGCCCTCGTAGGAGGAATCGTCGACGGAGGCGAGCACCCTCACCCGGCCGCGCGGGCTGTCCCTGAAGTCGTACCACTCGTCGGTGAAGTCCCAGGTGGCGCCCAGATGGGCGGTGGCCGGGTGCTGACGGTCCTCGATGACGAGGGTGCCCGGCTGGAACGCGGGGTGCCGGTCGAACCGGGCGCCCAGCAGTTCGCCGTAGAACGGCCAGTCGTATTCGGTGCAGGCCGCCCCGTGCACCCCCATGAAGCCGCCGCCCGCCGCACAGTACGCCTGGAGTCCCGCGCGTCCGGCGGGTGTGAGGACATCCCCGCTGGTGGAGAGGAAGACCACCGCCGCGTACGCGTGCAGCCCGGCCTCGAACACCCCGGGCTCCTCCGTCGCGTCCACGGCGAAGCCGTGCTCCGCGCCGAGAGCCCGGAACGCGGCGACCCCGTCGGGGATCGAGTCGTGGCGGTACTCCGTGGTGCGGGTGAAGACGAGGACGCGGGCGGGGCTGCGAGCCGGCAACGGTTGCTCCAGGTGTGCTCGGGTGGAGTCCCCATGATGTTCCGGCGGCCGAGGAGCCCGCACCCCCTGTGCCCTTCGCTGATGAGTTCGCCCCTTCCGGGCTCGGGGTGACGGGACGACAGGCGCGCTTCGGCAGGAGGCGGGCCGTCCTGCCGGGCGGGGCCTCACCGACAGCCCCCGCGCCATCCGCTGCTACGGGAGGAACGGCATCGAAGCGGTCGGTGCCTTCACCGGACCGGACGGCGGGTCGTCGCTGGAGATGATCCTGCACCTGCCGCAGGTGCACGACGCCCCGGCCGCTCCTACTGCGGATTGAGTAGGCGGGATTGTCCGCAGCCGCATGACGCCGTCGGGGGGTCCGTCCGGTGAGCCTTGAGGAGTTCCCGAGATCAGATGCGGAGTTCCTCTTCCATGGCGACTTTCTTGTACCGACTGGGCCGGGCGGCCTTCGGGCGGCGCCGCTGCGTGGTCCTTCTCTGGCTGGCCGTGCTGGCGGCGATCGGCTTCACCGCCGTCAGCGCCCCCGCGGCCCCCGACGACTCCTCCTCCATGCCCGGGACCGAGTCCCAGCGGGCCTTCGACCTCATGGACGAGCGGTTCCCGGGCTCCGAGGCGGACGGGGCAGGCGCCCAGATCGTGTTCGTCGCCCCTGACGGCACGAAGGTCACCGCCCCCGACAACCGGCGGGCCATCGACGACGCCGTGGCCGAAATCAGCGCGGACACACAGGTCGCCGGTGCCGCCAACCCCTTCGACGCGCACGCCGTGAGCAAGGACGGCTCGACGGCGTACACGAGCGTCACCTACAAGGTGGCCGCCGACGATCTGTCGGACGCCGGCCGGCAGAAGCTGCGGGACGCCATGGACCGGGCCGAGGACGCGGGTCTGACGGTGGAGGCGCGCGGGACCGCCGTGTCGGCCTCCATCGGGGCAGGCGGTATCGGTGAGGCCGCGGGGGTCGTGGTCGCCGCACTGGTGCTGCTGATCACGTTCGGTTCGCTCGCCGCCGCCGGAGTTCCACTGCTCACCGCCGTACTCGGCGTCGGCATCACCCTGGCGTCGATCATGGCCCTGGGCAGCGCGCTCGGCCTGTCCTCGTCGACCGGCTCGCTGGCGAACATGCTCGGGCTCGCGGTCGGGATCGACTACGCGGTCTTCGTCGTCGCCCGCTACCGGGAGGAGCGCGCCAAGGGGCACGACGCCCAGGAAGCGGCCGGTCTGGCCGTCGGCACCGCCGGGTCAGCCGTCGTCTTCGCAGGTCTGACCGTGGTGATCGCGCTGGCCGGACTCTGCGTCGCCGGTGTCCCGTCCCTGACCAGCATGGGACTGGCCGCCGCCGGCGGTGTCCTCGTCGCCGTAATGATCGCGCTGACCCTGGTTCCCGCGCTGCTCGGCTTCTGGCCGAACGCGGTACTCGCCCGGCGGGAGCGCAGGGGCAGGAGGAAGGCCGGACCGGCGGGACGCCTCGGCGCCGGCTGGGCCCGGTTCGTACTGCGCAGGCCCCTGCCCGTCCTGATCCTTTCCGTTCTGGGGCTCGGAGTGCTCGCCGTACCGGCCATGGATCTGCAGCTGGGCATGCCCGGCGACGAGTCAAAGGCCACGTCGGCCACCGAGCGCCGCGCCTACGACGATCTGGCCGACGCGTTCGGGCCGGGCTTCAACGGTCCGCTGACCCTCGTGGTCGACGCCTCGCACGCCGCCGACCCGAAGAGCGCGGTCAACGGGATCTCCGGGAAGATCGCCGGGACCGAGGGCGTCGTCTCCGTCTCCCCCGCCCGGTTCAACCCGAGCGGCGACACCGCGGTCCTTTCCGTCACCCCTTCCACGTCACCGACCAGCGAGCAGACCAAGGAGCTCGTGGCCACCATCCGTGACGATCGCCCGGACATCGTGTCCGGCACCGACGCGACGTTCGAGGTCACCGGCAGCACCGCGGCCGACATCGACATGGCGCAGAAGATGAGCGACGCGCTCCTGCCCTATCTCGTCGTCGTCGTGGGGCTGGCCATCCTGCTCCTGACCGTGGTCTTCCGATCGGTGCTGGTGCCGGTCAAGGCCGCCGCCGGATTCCTGCTCTCCGTACTCGCCTCGCTCGGCGCCGTCGTCGCGGTCTTCCAGTGGGGCTGGGCCGCCGATCTGCTCGGCGTGCGGCAGACCGGGCCGATCATGAGCATGATGCCGATCTTCCTCGTGGGCATCGTCTTCGGTCTGGCCATGGACTACGAGGTCTTCCTCGTCTCGCGGATCCGGGAGGCGTACGTCCACGGGGAGCGGCCCGGTCAGGCGATCGTCAGCGGGTTCCGGCACAGTTCCCGGGTCGTGGTGGCGGCAGCGCTGATCATGACGTCGGTGTTCGCCGGGTTCGTCACCGCCGACGAATCCATGATCAAGACGATCGGCTTCGGCCTGGCCATCGCGGTCCTGTTCGACGCCGTCGTCGTCCGCATGGCCCTGGTCCCGGCCGTCCTCGCGCTGCTCGGTGACCGGGCCTGGTGGCTGCCGCGCCCGCTGGGCCGCCTGCTGCCCCGGGTCGACATCGAGGGCGAGGCGCTCACGCACCGTGCGGCCGTCCCGCCCGCCGAGGCCGAGGACCGCGCCCCGGCAGGCGTCTGACCGCCGGCCGCGTCGTGGGCAGGGGCCGCCCGTGTCATGTGAC
>NZ_JBHXUW010000105.1:0-12946 GCF_042672475.1 Streptomyces sp. NPDC127177 | reverse complement strand
CTCCGTGTGGTGCAGTCCTAGACAGCTCCACCACATCGGAGGTCTTCGTGATGTTCAAGACCTACCAAGTGTCAACAACGCTCGTGATCAATACAACTAGGGCGTGTCCTGTAGGTCGGCACGCAGCCATAACACGATGGCGGCGATGATGATTTCTGAGCGGTAGTAGGTGACGCGTTTGGCGTGGCGGGTGGCGATCGCGCGGAACTGTTTGAGTCGATTGAAGCAGCGCTCGACGACGTTGCGGCCGGTGTAGCGCTCGGGATCGAAGGCGGGTGGGCGTCCGCCGCGGGAGCCCTTGGCTTTGCGGCGGGCGATCCGGTCGCTGCGTTCCGGGCTGGTGAACGCGATCCCGCGAGCTCAACAATCGACAGGCTCCGCTGATCGACATCCACGCCGTTTGAACAGAGTGCCGATTTCACCCACCTCGCCAGACCGTGCGGGGTTACACCGAGTGACCGGCCTCGAACGTCGAAACGATGCCGCCGACCGCAGGTCGGCAGGTCCGATCGGTCCGAGCGTCGGTGCCGTTCCCATTCCCGGCTTCCCGGCGTCGTGCGCGCATAACGCTGGGCTGACCGGCAAAAGAGACACTCGTTCATGCGATCACGAAGACCACGCGCGATCCTCGCTGCCGCGTTCTTTGCGGCGGTGACTGCGGTGGTGCTCACCAGACGTTACCGGCCGGCGCTCAAGACGACGGGGCTTCGCAACCCGGTACCCGGCCGGCGGTTATGGGTGTCGGCAGGCCGGCCGTCACAGCCGCGTCCACCAGCGGACTCCAGTTGATCGCCAACGAGCGTGAACACATCTCGAAGTCCATCGCGGCGGTTACCACCGATTCCGATATCGGTGCTGCGCTCACCGTTCGGCCGTCGGTCGCCGGCGCGACTGATCCGTCCACCGCGTGCACCAGAGCCTGGTAGAGCAGATGCGGGCCGGCGCCGCTGTAACCCCCCGCCGAACACCGTGCCTGAGCAGAAGTGTCGCCGTTATCATTGACCGGTGATCGGCAACCTTGAGTCGTTCCAGGACGAGCTGGCCGCCAGCGGGTTTCCGCCGCTGATCAACAAGCTGGCCGGGGCCGGCTTCCGGGGCGGGATCGCCACCCGTGACCTCGGGCCGCTGCGGCTGGTCTCCCTCGACACGCCCGAGAGCGCCTGCATCGGGCGGGAGCGCGACGCCTCCGACGGCGAGAACCTGGCGGTCAAGGTGATGACCCGGGGCCGGACGCGGATCGAGCAAGGGCGCGGCGACGCCGAACTCGGGCCGACCGACCTGGTACTGCTCGATCCCACGCGTACGCTCCGGTTCGAGAGCACCGCCTCGGCGCACGTCACCATCCTGGTTCCGCGCCGGGAGCTTCGGATCCGGCCCGCGCAGATCGACCGGCTCATCGGCGTACGCATCGACGGCAGCCACGGCCCGGGCGCTCTCGTCTCCGTGCTGGCCCGGCAGTCGGCGTGGTCGGCGACCGAGTTCCGCGAGGCGGAGGCGCTGCGGTCGGCGGCGGCCGTCGTCGAGCTGATCGCGGTCGCACTGGAGGCCCGGCTCGGCGACGAACAACCGGCCGCGGACGAGTGGCTGCGGAGCCGGATCGCCGGCTACATCGAGACCCGGCTGGCCGATCCCGATCTGTCCCCGCCTGGCATCGCCGCCACCCACAACATATCCGTACGCCGGCTGCACAAGCTGTTCGAGGACCAGCCGCTCACCGTCGCGGCCCTGATCCGCCGTCGCCGCCTGGAGCGCTGCCGGGCCGAGCTGACCGGAAGCGGACGTACGGTCACCGCCGTGGCCGCCCGGTGGGGATTCTCCGATCCCACCCATTTCAGCAAGCTCTTCAAGGCGACGTATGGCTACAACGCCCGTGCACTGGTAACCAGCAACCGTGCACAGACGACCAAGACGCGCACAGCCGGCCCGGACAAGGATGGTGGTGACCAAGGCAGGCAATAGCAATAGGAGATGTCGTGGCGAAGGTAAACATCGTCCGCCCCGGTGAGGGCGAGATCCTCGGCAGCGGGGCGCAGCAGATCCGCATCCTGGAGAACGGCGAGCACACCGACCACCGGCTGGGGTTCGCCGAGGTCACCATTCCGCCGGGCACCCCGAGCCCGTTGCAGCATCGCCACGCCCAGCATGACGAGGGCTTCTACGTGCTGGCGGGAACTTTCCGGTTCACCGTCGGCGAGGACCAATACGACGCCGGGCCAGGCACCTGGGTCATCGTGCCGACCGGGGCGCCGCACACGTTCGCCAACGTCGGCGACGAGAACGCGGTCATGCTCAACACCTTCACGCCGGACCTGTATGTGCAGTACTTCCGCGACTTCAAGGCCATGATCGATTCCGGGCAGCCGGTCAACGCCGAGACCATGCAACCGCTCTGGAAGAACTACGCCACCGAGATCTCGAACGAGTACGCCTCGTGAAGCGCCTTCAGTACGACCGCTACGGCGGCCCGGAGGTGATGCGGCTCGCTGAGTTCGAGCCACCACGCCCGGGTCCGGATGAGGTTCTCGTCCGCGTCCGAGCGGCGGCTTCCAACGCGCTGGACTGGAAGATGCGCAACGGCGAGATGAAGCTGATGACCGGCCGCTCCTTTCCCCGGGCGATGGGGCACGACTTCGCCGGAGTCGTCGAGGCGGTCGGCGCCGGCGTCACCCGCCTGAAGGCCGGCGACGCGGTACTCGGCCGGGCTCGGTTCCGGCAGGCGGGGGCGTTCGCCGAGATGGTGACGGCCCCGGAGAAGGCGGTCGTGCTCAAACCGGTGGACCTTTCGTACGAGCAGGCAGCCGCCCTGCCGACCGTGGGCGTGACCGCCTACCAGGCCACGGCGGAAATCCGGCCCGGGCAGGCGGTCTTCGTCAACGGGTACCTGGGCGGGGTGGGCCGGGCCGCCGCCCAGTTCGCCCAGGCGCGGGGAGCCTCGGTCGCCGGCAGCTGCCGCAACCCTGCGGCCGACGAGGCCCACGAGCTCGGCGTCGAGCCGGTCGTGGGTTTCGGCTTCGACCCGGCCGCCCTCGCGGAACGGTTCGATCTCGTCCTCGACACGCCCGGCATGCTTACCTTCGCCGCGGCCCGAACGCTGCTGAAGCCCGGCGGAACCATCGTCGACATCGTCCCAACCCCGGCCAAAATGATCAGAAGCGCACTGCCCGGCCCGTTCCGGGCGATGATGGGCCGACCGGTGACCGCCGACCTGGAGGAGGTGGCCCGGACCCTGCGCCTGCCCATCGCCCGTACGGTCCCGTTGGCCGAGGCGATTCCCGCCCTGACGGAGCTGGAGCGCGACCAGCGCCCGAAGGGCGGCAAACTGGTCATCGCCATGGCCGGAAGCTGAGCCGAGCTAGGGCGTGTCCTGTAGGCCGGCACGCAGCCATCCTTGGTTCCGTGGCCCCGTGGCGTGGATCGCAGCGACTACGGCTTCACCGATCTGGGTCAGTTTCATCGGTGATGCCGTGGTTGTACGAGTGAGAAGTGGGTGTCCGATCTCGCGACGCAGTCTTCCAACTCTCGTGATCAGGGCCGTGCGGGCCGCGAGGTCCTCGTCATCGGCGGCAGACGGGCCTGACCTATCGTGGATCAGCTCGGCGCGATCGCAAGTCAGCAGCTCGCGCAGTGACATCCCGGCCAGCCGGTCGCGCCCGTCCTTGAGGACGACCTCCATGCCCGTGGCCGGGCCGGCGAACTCCACGACTTCGACCGTCTCGCCGTCCAGCCGGAAGTGCGTCCCGACCCCCAGCTTCGTCCCCGCCCCGCTCATGCTGCCCTCCGCAACACGTGGCCTGTGCTCAACGGCCGGTCCAGCGCGGTCGTCACATGCCCGGACCACAGCAGGTACAGCACCGCCGACTTCACCAGCGGCCGGGGACACTCCGGCCGCAGCCGGAAGGCGTCGCCCAGCGACATCCCGTCCAGGTCCACCGCCCGCAGCGCGGCCACCAGGTCAGGGTCGAACAGCCAGGCGCGGCGGTAGCCGGCCAGGAACCGGACGTTTTCCAGCACGTGCGGATCCGGCTCGCTCCACACCTCGTACTGCCACCCGCGCGAAGTCACGGCCTCCTGCGTCCAGGCGAAGGTGAAAGCGACTTCCGGCTTCTCAAGTCGCTGCTGCGGTTGACGTCCACGACCACCGGACCGTCATCCGTCAGCAGCAGATAGTCCGGGATGTGCTTGCGGACCTTGCCATCAACGCCGGCCTTGAGCAGGAACGGCTGGGCGACGATGTGCCGCACCTCGGGAGCGAAGCCGGCGAACAACAGCCCCCCCAGCTCCAGCCGCGACTCGTAGATCACATGATCGCCCACGGTCGCCGACCAATACGGCCCGAATAGTGCTGCTGCCCCTTGAACCAGCGGAACGTCCGCCACGGCCGGGCCTGCCGCAGCAGCCCGAGCGGCACCGACGGCCACTCCAGGTCCTCCACCACGGACTCGTCACCACGCCGGACACCCAGCCGTACCGGCGCGGCCACCGCTGTACCCATCGGACCACCAACCCCGCGTTTCTCCAGGCAGCCTCGCCAGCCGCCGAACGCTGGGGTCCTGCCCCGGCCACGCCCGCAGACGCCGCCCGGGGCAGTCCTGTACAAAAAGTGGGGAACTACTGGCTCACGAAGCATGAATCCCATGCCCGCGTCCTACTGGCCACGCAGTGGACACGGCCGGTGGGAAAGGGACACGAGATCTGGGAACCCACAAGCCCTCAGCCCACGTACGCCCCGCTCGCCGTCAGCCGCAGAGCCGTGTCGATCAGCGGCACATGGCTGAAGGCCTGGGGGAAGTTGCCCACCTGACGCTGGAGCCGCGCGTCCCACTCCTCGGCCAGCAGACCCAGGTCGTTGCGGAGCGAGAGGAGCCGCTCGAAGAGCTGCCTGGCCTCGTCGACCCGGCCGATCATCGCCAGGTCGTCCGCCAGCCAGAACGAGCACGCCAGGAACGCGCCCTCGTCGCCCTCCAGGCCGTCCACGCCCGCGTTGTCGCCCGAGGTGGGGTAACGGAGCACGAAGCCGTCCTCGGTGGACAGCTCCCGCTGGATCGCCTCGATCGTGCCGATGACCCGTTTGTCGTCGGGCGGCAGGAAGCCCATCTGGGGGATGAGCAGGAGGGAGGCGTCCAGCTCCTTCGACCCGTAGGACTGGGTGAAGGTGTTGCGCTCCTTGTCGTAACCCCGTTCGCAGACATCGCGGTGGATGTCGTCGCGCAGTTCGCGCCAGCGCTCCAGCGGTCCGTCCGCGTCACCGGACTCGATGAGCTTGATGGTCCGGTCGACGGCGACCCAGGCCATCACCTTGGAGTGCACGAAGTGCCGGCGCGGCCCGCGCACCTCCCAGATGCCCTCGTCCGGCTCGTCCCAGTGGTTCTCCAGGTACCCGATCAGCCTGAGCTGGAGGCCGGTCGCGTAGTCGTTACGCGTCAGGCCCGTCATGTGCGCGAGGTGCAGGGCCTCGGTGACCTCGCCGTACACATCCAGCTGGAGCTGGCCGGCGGCGCCGTTGCCGACCCGGACCGGGCCGGAATCCTCGTAACCCGGCAGCCACTCCAGCTCGGCCTCGCCCAGCTCCCGCTCGCCCGCGATGCCGTACATGATCTGCAGGTTCTCGGGGTCTCCCGCGACCGCCCGAAGCAGCCACTCGCGCCAGGCGCGGGCCTCCTCGCGGTAGCCGGTGCGCAGCAGCGAGGAGAGGGTGATCGCCGCGTCGCGCAGCCAGGTGTACCGGTAGTCCCAGTTGCGGGAGCCGCCGATGTCCTCGGGCAGGGAGGTGGTCGGCGCGGCGACGATGCCGCCGGTCGGCGCGTACGTCAGGGCCTTCAGGGTGATCAGCGAGCGGACCACGGCCTCGCGGTAGGGCCCGTGGTACGTGCACTGGTCGACCCACTCGCGCCAGAAGTCCGCGGTCGCGTCGAGCGAACCCTCGGGGTCCGGGAGCGCGGGCGGTTCGCGGTGCGAGGGCTGCCAGCTGATGGTGAACGCGATCCGGTCACCCGGCGCGACGGTGAAGTCCGAGTACGTCGTCAGGTTCTCGCCGAAGGTCTCGGCCGTGGTGTCCAGCCAGACGGAGTCGGGGCCCGCGACGGCGACCGTACGGCCGTCCACCTTGTGCACCCATGGGGTGACCCGGCCGTAGCTGAACCGCATGCGCAGCTCCGAGCGCATCGGCACCCGGCCGCTGACGCCCTCCACGATCCGGATCAGTTGCGGTGCGCCGTCACGCGGCGGCATGAAGTCGGTCACTCTGACCGTGCCGCGCGGCGTGTCCCACTCCGATTCGAGGATCAGGGAATCCCCGCGGTAGTGACGGCGGTCCGCCGACGGCGGCTCCGCGCCCTCGGCGCGGGCCGGCCCGAGGCGCCAGAAGCCATGCTCCTCGGTGCCCAGCAGTCCCGCGAAGACGGCGTGTGAATCGAAGCGGGGCAGGCACAACCAGTCGGCTGTGCCGTCCCGGCAGACCAGGGCGGCGGTCTGCATGTCTCCGATGAGTGCGTAATCCTCGATGCGCCCGGCCACGTGCATCTCCAGTCGAACGGCCATGTCGCCCCGGGGGGCGCTTACTACGGGTCAAGAGGTCGTTGCTAGGGGTTGATGTGGGGGAACCTGCGAGCTCGTACCTCGCCCGGAGCCAGTGTCCGAGCAGGATACGACGCACCTGGGTGCTCCGCGCGACGGTCCCGACAAGAGAGATGAGCCGAACGGGTGGGGCGTGAGAGACATGCGGCGATCTTGTGTGGTGACTGTGCCGGGTGTGGCCGGAAGCAGGCTCCCCTCGTCGCTGTTACCCTGGTAGCCCGTGGACCGGTGGTCGTCAGCGACAGCAGACGAGGCCCCCGAACCGCAGCGACGGCACCTCCGGAATCTCCGGACGGCAACGCCGGTACGCACCTCACGATCGCGACCACGGGAGCCCCCTTTGGCTATGCAGCCCACATCCACGACGACCAAGCACATCTTCGTCACCGGGGGTGTCGCCTCTTCCCTCGGCAAGGGTCTGACTGCCTCCAGCCTCGGTGCCCTGCTCAAGGCGCGCGGCCTTCGGGTCACCATGCAGAAGCTCGACCCGTACCTGAACGTCGACCCGGGCACGATGAACCCCTTCCAGCACGGAGAGGTGTTCGTCACCAACGACGGCGCCGAGACCGACCTCGACATCGGACACTACGAGCGCTTCCTCGACGTCGACTTGGACGGCTCCGCCAACGTCACTACAGGCCAGGTGTACTCGCAGGTCATCGCCAAGGAGCGGCGCGGCGAGTACCTCGGTGACACCGTGCAGGTCATCCCGCACATCACCAACGAGATCAAGCACCGCATCCGCCGCATGGCCACCGACGACGTCGACGTCGTCATCACCGAGGTCGGCGGCACGGTCGGCGACATCGAGTCGCTGCCGTTCCTGGAGACCGTCCGCCAGGTCCGCCACGAGGTGGGCCGGGACAACGTCTTCGTCGTGCACATCTCGCTGCTGCCCTACATCGGCCCCTCCGGTGAGCTGAAGACGAAGCCGACCCAGCACTCCGTGGCGGCGCTGCGCAACATCGGTATCCAGCCGGACGCGATCGTGCTGCGCGCCGACCGTGAGGTGCCGACCGCGATCAAGCGCAAGATCTCGCTGATGTGCGATGTCGACGAGGCCGCCGTGGTGGCCTGCCCGGACGCCAAGTCGATCTACGACATCCCGAAGGTGCTGCACTCCGAGGGCCTGGACGCCTACGTGGTGCGCAAGCTCGACCTGCCGTTCCGCGACGTCGACTGGACCACCTGGGGGGATCTGCTGGACCGCGTCCACAACCCCGACCACGAGGTCACCGTCGCCCTGGTCGGCAAGTACATCGACCTGCCCGACGCCTATCTCTCGGTCACCGAGGCCATCCGGGCCGGCGGCTTCGCCAACAAGGCCCGTGTCAAGGTCAAGTGGGTCGCCTCCGACGACTGCAAGACCCCGGCCGGCGCCCAGCAGCAGCTCGGTGACGTCGACGCCATCTGCATCCCCGGCGGCTTCGGCGAGCGCGGTGTGATCGGCAAGGTCGGCGCCATCCAGTACGCCCGTGAGAACAAGGTGCCGCTGCTCGGCCTCTGCCTCGGCCTCCAGTGCATCGTGATCGAGGCGGCGCGCAACCTCGCCGAGATCCCCGACGCCAACTCCACCGAGTTCGACGCCGCCACCTCCCACCCCGTCATCTCGACGATGGAGGAGCAGCTGGCGTACGTCGAGGGCGCGGGCGACCTGGGCGGCACCATGCGGCTCGGCCTCTACCCGGCGAAGCTCGCCGAGGGCTCGCTGGTCCGCGAGGCCTACGACGGCGAGCCGTACGTGGAGGAGCGTCACCGCCACCGCTATGAGGTGAACAACACCTACCGCGCCGAGCTGGAGAAGAAGGCCGGCCTGGTCTTCTCCGGCACCTCCCCGGACAACAAGCTCGTCGAGTACGTCGAGTACCCGCGCGAGGTCCACCCCTACCTGGTCGCGACCCAGGCCCACCCGGAGCTGCGCTCCCGCCCGACCCGCCCGCACCCGCTCTTCGCGGGCCTGGTCAAGGCGGCCGTCGCGCGCAGGACGGGCAGCAAGTCCGGGGCCACGTCGGGCAAGTAGCGGGACATCCGCAGGCGATACGGTTGACCGGGGTACGCGTTCTGAAGGGCGCGTACCCCGGTCACCGTTTTTTGTGGGAGGACGTAGATGGGTTTCCAGGACACGCCCGAGGAATGGCCGGTCACCGCGACCGAGACTCCGTTCCGGGGCAACAAGACCAGCGTCCGCACCGATGACGTCGCGATGCCGGACGGTACGGTCGTGCGCCGCGACTACCAGGTACATCCGGGCTCGGTCGCCGTGCTCGCACTCGACGACGAGGACCGTGTCCTCGTGCTGCGCCAGTACCGCCACCCGGTGCGGCACAAGCTCTGGGAGATCCCGGCCGGACTGCTCGACGTCCCCGGCGAGAACCCGCTGCACGCCGCGCAGCGCGAGCTGTACGAGGAGGCGTACGTCAAGGCCGAGGACTGGCGGGTGCTGACCGACGTCTACACGACGCCCGGCGGCTGCGACGAAGCCGTACGCGTCTTCCTCGCCCGGAACATCTCCGAGGCGGACGGCGATCGCTTCGAGGTCTCCGAGGAGGAGGCCGACATGGAGCTGGCCCGGGTACCGCTCCAGGACCTCGTGCGGGGTGTGCTCGCCGGGGACCTGCACAACAACTGCCTGGTCGTGGGCGTGCTGTCGCTCGCTTCCGTGCTCGCCGGCGACGGCGTCGAGTCGCTGCGGCCCGCCGAGGCACCCTGGCCCGCCCGGCCCTTCGAGGCCTGACGGGCCGTTTCGGACCCCCGATCGGAAAAAATGCTGATCCGATCGGGGGACGTGTCCGCCGCGCTCCACCGGATTCGTCCACCCGCCTGAACTACGCTCGGAACGCCCTGACCGGAGTCCCGGCGGGCGACGCGTGCAGCGAAGTGGAGCGTGGCCCGTGACGGATCAGGCGGTGGACACCAGCGGCCCGGCCGAGGCAGCGGGGACCGAGGAGCCGGCCGCCTCCGAGCCATCCCGATTCTTCGGGCGCGAGCGCGAGTTGAAGGAACTCCGGGCCGATATCGAACGGGCGGGACTGGACACCATGGCGGGCCGCAAGAGCGGCCGGGCCCGGGTCCTGCTGATCGCCGGACGCCCCGGCTCCGGCCGCACCGCACTGGCCGGTGAACTCACCCGCCGGCTGCTCGCCACCGGTGACTACCCCGACGGACTGCTCCGCGTCCGGCTCACCGAGCCCGGCGGCGCCCCGGTCCCCGCCGAACGTGCCGCCCGTGACCTCCTCGGCCAGCTGGACCTGGTGGGTCCGCCCGGCGCCGACGAGGACGAACTCTCCGAGATGGTGCGCGAGGCCCTCGCCGTACGCCGGGCCCTGCTCCTGATCGACGACGCGCCGGACGCCGAGCAGGTCGACCCGCTGCTCCCGGACAACCCGGACTGCCTGGTCGTCGCCACCGCGCAGGGCCCGCTGACCGGCATTCCCGGCGTCCGGCCCTGCACCATCGGCGGACTGGAGGCCGGCCCCGCGGTCCAGCTGCTCGCCCGCGACATCGGCCAGGTCCGCATCACCGTCGACCCGCGCGCCGCCGAGACGCTGGCCGAGGAGTGCGGCGGACTGCCCGGCGCGCTGGTCATGGTCGGCGGCTGGCTGGCCGCGCGCCCGACGGCCTCGGTGGCCGACGTCACCAAGCAGCTGCGGGAACTGCCGGACGAGGCCGAGCAGTCCACCGGGGTCCGGCCGCTGGCCCGCGCCTTCCGGCTGGTCCACGACTCGCTGCCGGCGACCGCCGCCCGGATACTGCGACTGCTCTCCCTGGCCCCCGCCGGACTCGCCGACGCCCACACCGCGTCCGCCCTGGCCGGCTGTTCCGTCTCGGCGGCCCAGACCACGCTCGACGACTTCGTGCGGCTGGGGGTGCTGCGCAGCAACGGGGCCGACCAGCCGCAGTACGAGGTGCCGGGCTGCCTGGCCCCCCTGCTGCGCGCGCTGCTGGAGGACCGGGACCGCCCGGCCGAGATCCAGCTCGCCCGCGCCAGGATGCTGGAGCGGACCGTGCGCAGGCTCCAGTCCTGCCGGGCGGTCACCGACCCCGAGGGCTCCCCGGCCCGGCGCAGGCTCGCGGGGCTGCCGCGCTCCCTGCGCTTCCCCGGCCCGGAGGCCGCCGCCGAGTGGCTGCGGATCCGCAGGCCCGCGCTCCTCGCCTCCGCCCGGATCGCCGTGGAGGACGGCGAACTGGACACGCTGGCAAGGCGGTTGGTCGCCGCGTTGGTGCGGGCGCTGGCGGTCCACGAAGGAACCGAGGCGGCCGCGCCCGAGCTGTACGGACTGCACGGTCTGGTCCTGGCGGTCGCCGAGCGGCGCGAGCTGCCCCGCGAGCGGGCGGCGGCCCTGCTCAACCTGGCCGACCTGGACGCCGGGACCGGGCGGACCAGGGAGGCGCTGGCCCGCTACCGGGCGGCGCTGGACGCCGGACGGGCCGCGAAGGACCCGTACGCCACCGGACGCGCGATGGAATCCGTGGGCGGCGCCTACGCGGAGCTGGGCGACTTCCACCGGGCCTCCGACTGGTACGGGCGGGCCCTCGCCCAGCGGCTGACGCAGGGCGAGCGGGCCGACGAGGCGCGGCTGTACGGGCGGCTGGGCACCGTCCACACCTACGCCGGGCGCTACGGCGAGGCGCTGCGGAACTGGCGGGCCGCGGCGGCCGGCTACCGCAGGCTCGGCGATCTGCCCGCCCAGGCGCGGGCGCTCAGCGAGGTGGCCCGGGTCCAGGAGTACGCGGGCCGTCCGCACGAGTCGCTCCAGACCTGCCGGGAGGCCGTGGAGTGGGCGCGGCAGGCCAAGGACGTACGGCTGCAGGCAGCCCTTGAGCTGCGGCTGGCCGACACCCTGGACCGGCTCGGCGACCCCGCTGCCGCAGGTCTGCACAGGGGTGCGGCCGACAGATTGCTGGGGGAGAAGAGCGCAGCCTACGAAATCCGTAGTGCGACGACAGAAAATTGATGCTTTGTAAGGCTAGACAGAGAGAAGTCCTTCATTAGACTGGCTCTGCCGCGGGTCTTCGCGGTGTCTCCATTTACGCTGCCTCTATCCGGGTATGTACCGTTATGCCCGAGCGAGCCTCTGAGCCAAGGACCGTGATCGACGTGAAGGTCGGCATCCCCCGCGAAGTCAAGAACAACGAGTTCCGCGTGGCGATCACGCCTGCCGGTGTGCACGAGCTCGTCCGCCACGGCCACCAGGTCGTCGTCGAGCAGAGCGCCGGTGCGGGCTCCTCCATCACGGACGAGGAGTACGTCGCGGCCGGGGCTCGGATCCTGCCCACCGCCGACGAGGTCTGGGCCACCGCCGACCTGCTGCTCAAGGTCAAGGAGCCGGTCGCCGAGGAGTACCACCGGCTCCGCAAGGGTCAGACCCTCTTCACGTACCTGCACCTCGCGGCCTCCCGTGCGTGCACGGACGCGCTGCTGGAGTCCGGCACCACCGCCATCGCCTACGAGACCGTCGAGACGGCGAACCGCGCGCTGCCGCTGCTCGCCCCGATGTCCGAGGTCGCGGGCCGGCTGGCCCCGCAGGTCGGCGCGTACCACCTGATGCGCTCGGTCGGTGGCCGCGGCGTGCTGCCCGGCGGTGTTCCCGGCACGGCGGCCGGACGGGCCGTCGTCATCGGTGGCGGCGTCTCCGGCTGGAACGCCACGCAGATCGCCGTCGGTCTCGGCTTCCACGTCACGCTGCTCGACAAGGACATCAACAAGCTCCGCGAGGCCGACAGGATCTTCGGCACCAAGGTGCAGACCGTGGTCTCCAACGCCTTCGAACTGGAGAAGGCCGTCGTCGAGGCGGACCTGGTCGTCGGTGCCGTGCTCATCCCCGGCGCGAAGGCCCCGAAGCTGGTCACCAACGAGCTCGTCGCCAAGATGAAGCCCGGAAGTGTACTTGTCGACATTGCAATTGATCAGGGTGGTTGCTTCGAGGACTCCCGCCCGACGACGCACGCCGAGCCGACCTTCATGGTTCACGACTCGGTCTTCTACTGCGTCGCCAACATGCCGGGCGCGGTGCCGAACACCTCCACGTACGCCCTCACCAATGCCACGCTGCCCTACATCGTGGAGCTCGCGAACCGTGGCTGGGCCGAGGCCCTGCGCCGTGACGCCGCACTCGCCAAGGGGCTCAACACCCATGACGGGCAGGTCGTTTACCGTGAGGTGGCCGAGGCGCACGGCCTCGACCACGTCGAGCTGAGCGCGCTCATCGGCTGAGCCCGCGGGGTCGTCCGTCAACCCCTTTGTCAACCTCGTGCGTCCGGCCGGACCTTGCCGAGCAAGGTCCGGCCCCACCAGGGGCGGGGGCCCCCCCCCCCCCCCGCCACAACCCGACAACGCGAAACCATAACCCCAACGTTGACCCCCGACAAATTC
>NZ_JBHXUW010000104.1:0-13964 GCF_042672475.1 Streptomyces sp. NPDC127177 | reverse complement strand
CGTCCGCCCGTCGACCGTGCCCCAGCCGGTGATGACACCGTCGGTGTACGGCTTCTTCGCCTCCAGCCCGAAGCCCGTCGCGCGGTGCCGCCGCAGCTGTTCGACCTCCTGGAAGGTGCCGGGGTCCAGCAGCAGCTCGATGCGCTCCCGTGCGGTGAGCTTGCCCTTGGCGTGCTGCGCCTCGGTGGCTTTCGTGCTGGGGCCGAGCCGGGCCTGCTCGCGAAGGACGTGCAGTTCGGCGACCCGCACGGCAGCGGTCTGCGGCGCCGGCTGATCAGTCACGGTCATGGTCGGTCCCCTCTTGCCGCGCAAGGTGCGGCACAGTGTTCGTTGTCGCCCGTGCCCGGATCGCGTCGAGCAGGGTGGCCTGCTCCAGACACTCCGCGGCATCCGGTGACTCGACGGCGTCGGCGCGGACCGCTGAGACGAATGCCCGCACCGTGGCCGCGACTTGGTCGTGCGGAGCGAGTGCGAGTTCGCGCGGCCCGTGTGCGTCGGTGATCCAGACCGCCGGCCTGTGGTCGGCGGACGGCGTGAACGCCGGTTCGACGCGGATGCGTCCCGTGCTTCCCCAGAGCTCGTACGCCGACCGGTAGGAGTGCTCCATACCGAAGGCCAGTTGGCCGAGCACACCGGCCGGTGAGCGGACGAGCACCGCGCCCGACGTCTCCACGCGGGAGCCGGACACCCCCTCCAGCGCCGCGCCGACGATCTCCAGGCCCGTACCGAGGAAGTACAGCGCCGCGCGCACCGGGTAGTAGCCCACGTCGAGCAGGGCGCCGCCGCCGAGTTCCGGGCGGTGCCTGATGTTGCCCGCCGGCAGTGCGGGTACGGCGAACGCGGCGCTGAAGGCCCGGAGCCCGCCGATGGCGCCGCTCGCCACCAGTTCCCGCACCACCGAGTGCTGGGGGTGGTGGACGAACATGACGTTCTCCATCAGCACCAGCCGCGAGGAGCGGGCCAGGCCGAGCAGCGATTCGGTGGCCCGGCGGTCCGTGGTGAGCGGCTTCTCGGCGAGTACGTGTTTGCCCGCCCGCAGCGCCCGCTCCGCCCAGTCGGCGTGCAGGGAGATAGGGAGCGGGATGTACACGGCCTCCACGTCGTCCCGCTCCAGGACCGCGTCGTAGGATCCGGCCGCGGCACAGCCGAACCGGTCCGCCACCTCCTGGGCACGGCCGCCGTCCCGGCTCGCCACGACGGCCAGTTCGACGTCCGGATCGGCCATCATGGCGGGCATCACCCGGCGGCGGGCGATATCGGCCGTACCCAGAACGGCGATCCGCAGGGGTCGTTCAGTCATCCGTCATGTGTCCCATGGCGTTGAGGCAGGCGAGAAGGGTCCTGGCCTGCACATTGACGTAGTGTCCGTGCTTGATCAGCGCCGTGAGCTGGCTGATCGTTACCCACTGATACCCGGCCGGAGGGTCGGTCGGGGCCTCGTTCTCGTCCGCCTCGACGACCAGATAGCGGTTCTCGGCGTACAGGAACCGCCCGCCCTCCTCCGAGTGGACGGTGTCGTACCGGATGCGTTCGGCGGGCGCCGACATCACCAGGTCCAGGAACGGCGGGCGGACGTCGAGCCCCTCGAAATTCTCCGGGGAGCACTGCACGGTGGGCGCGAGTTCGACCGTGTCGAGGAAGCCCCCCTCGATCTTCGCGTTGACGAGTACGTGCAGCACACCGTCGAACGAGCGGGTGAGGAAGGCGGCGATGCCCCGGCTGCTCGGCTCGATCAACGGCTGCGTCCAACTGGTCACTTCACGGTTTCCGGCCCGCACCTCGACGGCCACCACGTTGAACCAGCGGCCGTCCTCCTTGCCGATGCTGGACTCGTCCCGGGTCCAGCCGGGGACGTCGTCGAGCGGTATCCGCTCGGCCCGCACGTCGTAGCGCGAACGCTCCGCGGTGAACCACGACAGCAGGTCGACATCGCTGAGCAGGGCGCCGGCCAGCGGGTCGCGGGAGCGGGCGAGCGACCGGCCGAACCCCTCGCCGCTGGTGGAGTCCACGCCATGGGCGGGCAGACAGCCGAGCACCGTGCGGGAGTCCATGTTGACCAGGTTGTCCAGGTGCAGCAGTTCGGATATCTGCCCCAGGGTCAGCCAGCAGAAGTCCTCGTCGAGCGGCACGTCGCCGTCCACCTCGACGATCATGTTGCGGTTGCTCTTGTGGTAGAACCACGAGCCGTGCTCGGACTGCAGCACGTCGGCGAGGATCCGGCCGCGCCCGGCACCGGTGAAGTACTGGATGTACTTGACGTCCGTACCCTTGTGGACCTTGGTGTAGTTGCTGCGGGTCGCCTGCACGGTGGGGGAGAGCTGGAGCAGGTTGCGGTTGCCCGGCTCCATCTTCGCCTGCATCAGGAAGTGGAGAACGCCGTCGAACTCCTTCACCAGGATGCCGAGGATGCCGACCTCGGGCTGCTTGATGATGGGCTGGTACCACTCCTTGTGCGGGCCGTCGTCCGTGGTGACGTGCAGGCCCTCCACGCTGAAGAAGCGTCCGCTGGAGTGCACCAGGTTTCCGGTGCCCGGCTCGAAGGACCAGCCGCGCAGCCGGGAGAAGGGCACGCGTTCGACGCTGAAGCGGCCCGCCTTCCGGCGTTCGGTGAACCAGTTGTGGAACTCCCACGTACTCAGGAGACCGTCGGTGACGGCCGCCGATGCGGCGATCCGCTCGGCGACCGAGACCGGTTCACGGGGCTTGACCACCCCCCGGGACTCGGTCAGCTCCGCAAATGTGGACGACATGTACGCTCACTCCTCTTCGGGAAAGCTGTGCTGGAGGACTGCTGGGGGAGACTCACCAGCGGGCGACGAATTCCCGGATCGAGGCGGCCATGTAGTCGGTGTGCTCGTCCGTGAGCCCCGGATAGACGCCGATCCAGAAGGTCTGCTCGGTGATGATGTCGGAGTTGGTGAGGTCGCCCACGATCCGGTGCGGAGCATCCACGTACGCGGGCTGCCGGGTGAGGTTGCCGGCGAACAGGTTGCGGGTGCCGATCTTCCGCTCCTCCAGGAAGTTCACCAAGGCCTTGCGCTGGAACGGCGCGTCCGGGTCCACGGTGATGACGAACCCGAACCAGCTGGGCTCGCTGCCGAGCGTGGCCTCGGGCAGGATCAGATGCGGCACGCCCTCCAGCCCCTCCCGCAGCCGCTTCCAGTTGTGGCGGCGGGCCGCGGTGAAGTCGTCGACCTTGTCGAGCTGGGTCAGGCCGAGCGCGGCCTGCAGATCGGTGGCCTTGAGGTTGTAACCGACGTGCGAGTAGATGTACTTGTGGTCGTATCCGGCCGGCAGCGTGCCGAGCTGGTACTGGAAGCGCTTGAAGCAGCGGTCGCTCTCACCCGGTTCGCACCAGCAGTCCCGGCCCCAGTCGCGCAGCGACTCGACGATCCGGGCCAGCGCCAGGTTCGAGGTGAGGACACAGCCGCCCTCACCCATCGTCAGGTGGTGCGCGGGGTAGAAGCTGACCGTCGTCAGGTCGCCGAAGGTGCCGGTCAGCTGTCCGTTGTAGAGCGAGCCGACCGCGTCGCAGTTGTCCTCGATGAGGAAGAGGTCGTTCTCCTCGGCTATCTGGGCGACCTCGGCGACCTGGAAGGGATTGCCGAGTGCGTGGGCGACCATGATGGCGCGGGTCCTGGGCCCCACGGCGGCCTTGATGCGCTCGGCGGTCGTGTTGTACGTCTTCAGCTCGACGTCGACGAAGACGGGGATCAGCCCGTTCTGCAGAATCGGGTTGACGGTGGTGGGGAATCCGGCGGCGACGGTGATGACCTCGTCCCCGGGCTTGAGACGGCGGTCCTCCAGGTGCGGCGAGGTGAGCGCCGACATGGCGAGCAGGTTGGCCGACGATCCGGAGTTCACCAGGTGCGCCTTGCGCCGCTTCATGTAGCGGGCGAACCTGGACTCGAACTTGCGGGAGCTGGTGCCGGCGGCTATCCGCATGTCCAGCGCCGCCTCGACCAGCGCCATGCGGTCCTCCGGCTCCAGTACCGCGCCGGACGGCCAGATCTCGCTGGTTCCGGGTTCGAACTCGCGCGACGGCTCCTTCTCCAGGTGGTATTCGCGCACCTGCTCAAGAATTCGTGCCTTGGTCTCATTCATTCCGGCTGCCTCCATGGTCGTCAGTTCGGCACGAAGCCCTCAGCGGTGACCCGACACGGCCATCGTTGACGGGGGGACTTGATAAGCGCTGGACAACGACTCGCGATCGGCGCAGGCACGGGCCTGGGCGAGCAGGTCGCGCAGGGAGTCGTCCAGGCCGCGCCGGGGCCGCCAGCCGAGCAGGGTGTCGGCGAGTGCGATGTCCATCCGCTGCCACTCGGCCTCGGGGGGTCGCCCGCCCGCGCGGGGCGCCTCGATGATCCGGGCCGCGGCTCCCGCGAGTTCGGTCAGTCTGACCACCAGGGTGCTCACCGAGACGGCCTGGCCACCACCGATGTTGACGACCCGCCCCGAGGCGTCGGAGCGGGCGGCGGCCAGGGCCGCCTCGGCGACGTCGCGTACGTCGACGAAGTCGCGGTGGGCGAGCAGCGGCGCGAGTCGCAGCGGCTCGGGGGCTGACGTGGCGAGGTGCTGGGCCACCATGCCGAGCAGGCTCGCCGGATGGGTACCGGGACCCGACACGTTCGACACACGCAGCACCAGGCCCGTCACATCGCCCGCCTCGGCCGCGTCGAGCAGGGCCCGTGCACCGGCCAGCTTGGAGCGGCCGTACGGGGTGACCGGTCTCGTCGGGATGTCCTCGGTGATCCCGGTGCGGGGGACCGGGCCGTACTCGTGGACCGAACCGAGCTGGATCAGCCGCGGCCGGCCGGCCGCCAGTCCGGCGGCGGTGATCAGCCGGCGCACCAGGTCGGCGTTGGCGCGCATCATCTCGTCCTCGGTCACCCGCCAGACCGCGCCCGCCGCGTTCACCACCACATCGGCGGCCCGTTCGTCGAGGAGTTCCGCCAGCCGCTTCGGCCCGGCGCGCACCACGTCCAGCGGGACGACGTCGTACCCGGCCGGCGCCACGGGGGCGGCGCGGGCGATCCCGGTCACCGTCCAGCCCGCGGCGGCGAAGACCTCGCAGGTGTGCCGTCCCACGAACCCCGTGGCGCCGAGCACCACCACCGATCCGGCCGCGCCCCCGCCCTTGCCGCCTGTCCTTCGGTCGATCACCGGCACCGTCCCTACCTCCTGTTTCCGCGGTTTGAGCGGAACTGTGAGGTGTCCCGCTCGCGGACCGCTGGACAGGTGGTCATGCGGCGCTACCGGAAATTGAGTAGGGGCGCCTACGGTCCGCCGCATGAGGATCGAAGAGACCGCCGTACCGGACGCGTACCGCATCATGCCGCAGCTGCTGACGGACCCCCGCGGCAGTTTCCACGAGTCGTACAGATACGACCAGCTCGCCGCCGCCACCGGGCACCATTTCGTGCCGCGCCAGGTCAACTACTCCTCCTCGGCACGCAACACGGTGCGCGGGCTGCACGGGGTGTCCATCCCGCCGGGGCAGGCCAAGCTCGTCAGCTGTGTGCGGGGGGTGCTGCTCGACGTGGTGGTGGACGTACGGATCGGCTCTCCCACGTTCGGCAGGCACGCGACCACGATCCTCGACGCGCGCAACGGGCTCGCGGTCTACGTGGCCGAGGGGCTCGCGCACGGCTTCGTGGCGCTGACCGACGACACCTGCATCAGCTACCTCTGCTCGACCGAATACCAGCCGGGCACCCAGCTGGACCTGCGGGCGTTCGACCCGGAGCTGGCACTGCCGTGGGCGCGCTGGCTCACCGGGGAACCCCTGCTCTCCACGAAGGACGCGGAGGCACCCACGGTGGCCGAGGCCGCCGAGCGCGGGCTGCTGCCGTCCTACGAGAGGTGCCTCGAGATGTACGGGCGGGTCCGGGAGAGCATCGCCTGATGCCGAGGCGGTGGCCCGGCGCCCAGCAGAAGGACCCGCCCCGGAGCTCTCGGGGCGGGTCCTTCTGCCGTGTTCAGTGAGCCGGCCGCTGTGCTCAGTGAGCGGGCTGGACGGCCTTGGCGGGCTGGATCCCCAACGCGGCCAGTGCTTGCGCGGGGGACTGCGCGTGCGTGCCCCTGGCGGCCAGGTAACCGTCGGGGCGGATCAGCAGCCAGGTGCCATCGGGGGCGCCCAGCTCGGTGGAGAGGCGCGCGCCCGGGTCGGACAGCGCGTCGGGGCCGGGGACGTTCACGGTGCGGGTGCGGACGGAGGGCCCGTAGGTCTCGTCGGGAGCCTGTCCGAAGGTGAGCAGCAGCCACTCCGGGCGCCGCAGTTCGCGGATCAGCTCCTGCCAGCCGGGGCCGGCGGCGAGCGCCGGCGCGGTGACCCTGGCAACCCGTTCACCGGGGCGGATGCCGTCGGTCGGCGGGCCGTCGTGTGCCAGCGGACCGGCCGCGTAGTCCAGACCGAGCGCCGACATGCCGCCCATGATCTTGCGCTGGATGCGCCCCTTCAGCGGGGGCAGCGAGCGCAGCACGGTGAAGGCCGCGCGCAGACCGGCGGCCGCCCTGCGGCTGCGGAGCTGGACGAGCATGGTCGCCATCCGGGTGGTGCGCAGCAACTCCGCTCCCACCGGCACGCGTTCGGCGCTGTAGGTGTCGAGGAAGGAGTCGGGCGCCTCACCGCGCAGTACCGCCGCCAGCTTCCAGGAGAGGTTGACCGCGTCCTGGACACCGGTGTTCATGCCCTGTCCGGACGCCGGACTGTGCACGTGTGCCGCGTCGCCGGCCAGCAGCACCCGGCCCGAACGCATCCGGCCGATCATCCGCTGCTGAATCGTGAACACCGAGACCCAGGAGGGTGAGTGGACGACAGCCGGCCTGCCGGTACCGGTACTGATCTTCGCCGAGAAGCGGCGGGCCACCATGGTGTCGTCGCCACCGTAGGAGGTCTCGGCGGTGTCGAGCAGCCGCCACTTCCCCGGCTCGGGGAACGGCACCATCATCACCGTGCCCGTGGGCGTGCGCATCCAGTGGATGCTGTCCTTGGGCAGGTCGCAGTCGACGGTCGCGTCGGCGATCAGCCAGGTCTCGCTCGATTCGCCCTCCAGTTTCAGCCCCAGCTGCTTGCGGATGGTGCTGTGGCCGCCGTCCGTACCCACCAGCCAGTCGGCGGTGAAGGTCTCGGCGCGGCCGTCGGAGTGCGTCAGCCGGGCCCGGACGCCGTCCTCGCCGAGGTCCTCGAACTCGTCGAGCCTCACGCCCCATTCGACCTGCACACCGCGTTCGGCCGCCGCGTCGCGCAGCACCTGCTCGGTGATGACCTGGTCGATCATGAGTGTGAAGGGGAACCGGGTGGGCAGCCGGCTGTAGTCCGTGTCGAAGCGGATCAGCCGGCGACCGTTCTGGTGGAGGGTGAAGTGCTCCACCCGCTGTCCGCGCGGCAGGAGTTCATCGAGGACGCCCATCTGGTCGTACGTCTCCAGCGTGCGGGCGTGGGTGGCCAGCGCCCTGCTGGTGGTGGCCGGTCCCGCGGCCGCGTCCACCAGCCGGACCCGGACTCCGTGCCGGGCCAGTTCGTGGGCGGTGCTCAGACCGACCGGCCCGGCACCCACGACCAGGACCTGAGCCGTGCGCTCCGATGCGTCGGGCATGGTCACTTCCCGTTCTCCTTCGGCGCGTGCTTGACCGCTTTCCACCAGCCGGGGTTGTCGCGGTACCAGGCGGCTGTCTCGGCCAGGCCCTCTTCGAAGGAGATGCGCGGCGCGTAGCCGAGCTCCTGCGCGATCTTGGCCTCGCTGAGCGAGTAGCGCAGGTCGTGGCCCTTGCGGTCGGCCACCCGGACGACCTTGGACCAGTCGTTGCCGGTCAGTTCGAGCAGCCGTTCGGTGATCTGGTGGTTGGTCTGCTCGTTTCCGCCGCCCACGTTGTAGACCTCACCGGCGCGGCCCTCGGTGAGCACCAGCTGGATGGCCCGGCAGTGGTCGTCGACGTGCAGCCACTCGCGGATGTTGGCGCCCTCGCCGTACAGCGGAACGCTCTCGCCCTCCAGCAGATTGGTGACGAAGCGCGGGATCAGCTTCTCCGGGTGCTGGTAGGGCCCGTAGTTGTTGGAGCAGCGGGTGATGGAGACGTCCAGACCGTGTGTGCGCCAGTAGGCGCGGGTGATCAGGTCCGAGCCCGCCTTGGACGCCGCGTAGGGGGAGTTGGGGAGCAGCGGCCACTCCTCGGTCCAGGAGCCCTCGTCGATCGAGCCGTACACCTCGTCGGTGGAGACGTGCACCACGCGCCGGACGCCGGAGCGCAGCGCGGCCTCCATGACGTTCTGGGTGCCGCCGACGTTGGTGGTGATGAACTCGGCCGCCGACTCGAGGGAGCGGTCCACATGTGACTCGGCGGCGAAGTGCACCACCGCGTCGTGGCCGGGGAAGAGGGCGAGCAGCAGGGGCAGGTCGCAGATGTCGCCCTGGACGAAGGTGAGCCGGGGGTGCGAAGCGGGCAGGTTCTCCCGGTTGCCCGCGTAGGTCAGCTTGTCCAGGACGGTGACCTCCGCCTCCTCGTAGCCCTCGTAACCGCCGTCGAGGAGGGTGCGTACGTAGTGCGAGCCGATGAAGCCGGCGCCGCCCGTGACCAGGATCCTGTTCATGCCGCGACCTCCACGCGGGTGTGGTCACCGACCACCAGACGGTGGTGGCGGTTGCCCAGTTCGATGCCGGTGACGGCCGCGGACCTGCCGAGCAGCGAGCCGTGCAGGCCCCGCACCGCCGAGACGGTCGCGCCGTCGAGCGCGATCGAGTAGTCGAGATGGGTACCGGACAGGACGCAGTCCCGGCCGATGGACGTGTGCGGGCCGACGTGGCTGTCCTCCAGGACGGTTCCGGCGCCGATCACCACCGGGCCCTCCACGAACGAACGGGTGATCCTGGCTCCCGCCTCGACGACGACGGCTCCGATGAGCACGCTCTGGGCGTCGACCTCGCCCTCGATGCGGCGCTCGATCCCGTCGAGGAGCATCTGGTTGCACTCCAGCACGTCCTCGACCCGGCCGGTGTCCTTCCAGTAGCCGCGGTACTCCTGGGCCCTGACCGTGGCGCCGCTGGTCACCAGCCACTGGATGGCGTCGGTGATCTCCAGCTCGCCGCGGGCGCTGGGCACGATCGAGTCCACCGCCCGGTGGATGGCAGGGGTGAAGAAGTAGACGCCGATCAGCGCCAGGTTGGAACGCGGCACCGGCGGCTTCTCGACCAGACGCTCGACCACACCGGCGGCGTCGACCTCGGCGACACCGAAGGCCCGCGGGTCCTCGACCTGGGCGACCAGGACCTGGGCCGCCGGGCGCAGCGCGTGGAACTCGGCCGCGGCCTCCGCGATGCCCTCGGGGAGCATGTTGTCGCCGAGGTACATCACGAAGTCGTCGTCACCGAGGAAGTCCCGGGCCAGCGAGACGCACTGGGCGAGCCCCTTGGGGCTCTCCTGCGGGATGTAGGTGATCTCGACGCCGAGCCGTGAGCCGTCACCGATGACGTCGGCTATCTCCTGCACATGGTTTCCGACGATGATGCCGATCTCGGTGACACCGAGATCACGGATGTTGTCGAGCACCCGTTCCAGCACGGGTTTGTTGGCGATCGGGATGAGCTGCTTGGGCATGGAGTAGCTGAACGGGCGCAGACGGCTGCCCGTACCGCCGCTCAGAACCAGAGCCTTCATGGGGTCCTCTTCTGTCGTGTTCGGTACATCAACAGGCGGATGAACGATGGGTCGTACGGAACGGGTTCAGGCGGCCGAGACCAGCCTGCGGGGCAGGGCATCGTGCGCGGTGCGGTCCGAGAGGCTCTCCACCAGTGCGGCGAACCGGTCCGTGGCCTCGTCGAGCAGGCTCGCCACGGCGGGCTCCAGTCCGGCGAAACCGCCCGCACCGTGCCGGATTCCGCCGGCGTGGACGAAGCAGCTCTCCGCCACGGCACGCGGTTTCATCGACATCAGTACGGGCCGCAGCCCGTAGTCCAGGGCGAGCACATGGGCGAGCGATCCGCCGGTGGCCAGCGGCAGCACGACCTTCCCCTCCAGCGCGTACTGCGGGAGCACGTCGAGGAAGGACTTGAGGAGCCCCGAACAGCCCGCCTTGTAGACGGGTGTTGCCAGCACGATGGCGTCTGCCTCGGCGAACTTGGCTACGGCCTCGGCCATTCGGGGGTGTTCCAGATCGGCTGTGAGCAGCTCGGCCGGAGGCAGGGTGCGCACGGCGACGGTCTCCACCCGGTGCCCGCGGCCGGTGAGCCGGTCAGCCGCGAGGGTCAGTATCTGATGGGTGCTGGAGACCGGCGACGGACTGCCGGACACGGCGAGGATCGTCGGCATGGGGCAACCTCCTGGGAGGGGAAGGGGAATGGTGCGAGGGACGGCCGACGGCGCGGCTCAGACGGCGAGGGCGGGCTCGGCGGCCCGGGACGCGGCAGCGACGCGCACCGCGGCCAGCCGCTCCAGCGATCCGAGCACCAGCTCCGGGTCGGCGACGAAGTCGACCAGGCAGGCGATCTCGTCGACACCGGCCGCGTGCACCCGGCGAGCCGTTTCGGTGCACTCGTCGACGGATCCGATGAGGGAGTTGCCGGAGAGGTAGCGGTTGACACCGAGTTCGGCGAGCTTGCGCTGGGCGCTCACCGCGGAGAGGACGTCACGGCCCTCCTTGTTCCCGCTCATCCGGCCGCCGGCCCCGACCGCGGCGGCCTCCAGGTCGATCGCGGAGAGCAGGTAGTCCCGAAGGCTGCCGCCGCCCACCCTGCGGGCCTCGTCCGCGTCGTCGGCGACGTACGTGTGCATCATCACGGTGACCTTGCCGGGGCCCTCCCAGCCCGCGTCCGCGCGGGCCCGACGGTAGAGGGCGATCTTGCCCGAGAGGGATTCGACGTCCTGGTTCTCCAGGTGGGTGAGGATGTTGCAGCCGAGCCGGCCCGCCTCACGGAAGGTGCCCTCGCTGCGCGACGCGGTCACCCAGACGGACAACTCGTCCTGCACGGGCCGCGGGTAGACGGACAGCGTGACCTCGGCGCCCAGCGCATTGGGTCCGGTCCAACTGCCGGTTCGCCAGGCGGCCCTGATGTCCGTCACGTCCTTGATCATTTGCTCGCGCCGGATCTCGTACTTCTCGGGCGCGAGCAGGAAGTCGTTGACGTTCCAGCCGGAGCCGACCGAGATCGCCACCCGGCCTCCGGAGATACCGTCCACCACCGCGAAGTCCTCGACGATGCGGGCGGCCGGGTGCAGCGGTGTCACAACGCTGCCGGCCCGTATCTGGATGCGGCTGGTCACCGCCGCGATGGCGGCGGAGGTGACGGCCGGGTTGGGGAACGCGCCGCCGAACCGGTGGAAGTGCCGTTCCGGTGTCGATACGAAACCGAAGCCCAGTTCGTCGGCCCGACGGGCCGCGTCCAGCATCAGTCCGTACGTCTCCTGCGCCCGGTCGCCGACCGCTGCGAAGAAGAAGACGCCGAAGTCCAGCGGCTGCTCACCTGCCGCGCCGTCCGCACCGGAACCGTCGGTCTGCCGTGAATCCGCGTTCATTTAGCGCTGCCTCCTTCCCCGTCGGACGTCGTCGCGGCGGGGTCGTCACCATGGGGGCTTGCTGCCCGGCGTCACCATGGGGCGGCCTCCTCGCAGCGGACTCGAGTCCCGGGCAGGCCGTGCCGGACCGAGCGCGCCTCCAGCGGGGCCCGAGCACGCCTCGAGTCCGGCGGTGTGTCATCGGTCCACCGTTACTCCAGGGCGGTTCGAGCCCTTCGCCGCACGCTCGTACGGACCGAATCCCGTTCCGATGACCACGAGGTTGCTGGATGACGACTCAGACGCTGGTTGCCGCGGACACCGGCACCGATACCGTCCACGGACTGCTCGCCGCAGCCGTGGCAGCACGGCCCGACGCCCCCGCGGTGCGCGACGCCTCGGGTGTGTGGACCTATGCGGAACTGGATGCCTGGTCAGGCGCGTACGCCGACTGGCTCACCGCACAGGGGGTGGGGCACCAGGACCGCATTCTGGTCCGGACCGGCAACACCCGTGAATTCACCGCCCTGATGTTCGGCGCACTGCGCCGCGGCATCGTCTTCGTTCCGGTCAACCCGGCGATGAAGCGCTTCCATCTGAACACCGTGGTGCCGGACTGCGATCCGGCCCTGGTGATCTGCCAGGACGCGCAGGACGCCGCGGTGCTGCGCGAGCTGACGGGCAGCCCGGTCCATGAACTCGACGATGCGCGGCTCGGCGCCGAGGCGCTGTACCCGGCCGCCGGCACCGCATCCGACGAGAACGCCGTTGGACCGGACGACCTCGGACTGCTCATCTACACCTCGGGCTCCACCTCGGCGCCCAAGGCCGTGGTGAGCACCCACGCACCCATCGTCTTCGCGGCCCACGCGATCCAGGAGAGGCTGCGCTACCGCGAGGACGACGTCGTCCTCGTCGCCGTGCCGGTCTCCTTCGACTACGGGCTCTACCAGATCCTGCTGTCCGTGATCGCGGGCGCCCAGGCCGTACTCACCTCGCCCGACCGGCACGTGGGGCTGCTCGGCACCCTGCACGAGCACGGTGTGACCGTGGTCCCGCTGGTGCCCTCGCTCGCCGAGATGCTGCTCACGCTGTCCAGGCGCGACCGCCGTGAGGCGCCCGCCGTCCGGCTGTTCACCAACACCGGCGCGGCACTCACCGGCCCGGTCATCGCCCAGTTGCGTGCCGCGTTCCCGAAGGCACAGGTGTCGCCGATGTTCGGCACCACGGAGTGCAAGCGGATCACGGTGCTCGAACCGGACGGCGACCTGGCACGGCCGGGCTCGGTCGGCCGTGCTCTCGACGGGACCGAGGTGCTGATCCTCGACGACGAGGGCCGGCTCCTGCCGTCCGGAAGCGTCGGCGAGATAGCCGTGCGCGGACCGCACGTCATGACCGGCTACTGGCGGGCCCCCGAGCAGACCGCGCTGCGGTTCCGCCCGGACCCCGTGACCGGCGAAGTGACGCTGCACACCGGGGACTACGGACACCTCGACGACGACGGGCACCTGTACTTCGAGGGCCGCAGGGACGACCTGTTCAAGCGCAAGGGTGTCCGGATGGGCACCCTGGAGATCGAGACCGCGGCCCTGGACATCCCCGGTGTCGCGGCGGCCGCGGCACTCGCCCCCGCCGACGGCCACGACCTCACGCTGTACGCGGTCACCGAGCTGACGGCCGACGAGGTGCTCTCGCAGCTCGCCGACCGCCTGGAGGCCACCAAGGTCCCGGCCGACTGCCTGCTGCTGCCGGCGCTGCCGCTCACCCCGAACGGCAAGACCGACAAGCAGCGGCTGCGCCGTGAGCAGCAGGCCTGACGTCCACGAGCCGTGCCCCGACCGCCCGACCGCACATTCCGCCCCGCACACCTTCGTAAGGAGACCCGCCATGACCACCGCTGACGTTCAGTGGGACACCGGCTTCGAGCAGCTGCTGACGTCGGTACTCCCGCGCAGTACGGACTCCGGCCCCCTCGACCCGGCGCTCGACCTCAAGAAGGCCGGCCTCGACTCGATGGCCACCATCGAGCTCCTGGTCCGCCTGGAGGACACCTACGACGTGGAGTTCCCCGAGAACACCCTCACGGGCGCGACCTTCGCCACCCCGGCGGCGCTGTGGACGGTGCTGAGCACACAGCGCACCGCCGCCCGCACCTGACCCGCCGCACCACGAGTTTCCACCCATCCGATCCCCGACCCCCCACCAGCACCAGCAACAGTCCTCAGGAGGACACCATGAGCCACCTCATCATCGGCCTTTCCGTCACCGTCGTCGTCTGCCTCATCGCCAAGTTCGGCGGGGACGCGCTGAAGAAGCGCCGCAACTGACCTGGCGCACCGCTCGAAGGGGCCCGTCGGCCGATCCCGCCGACGGGCCCCTCCGTCATTTCCGCAGGCCGCCGGTCACACGAGGTGGGGCCCCGGCACCGGCCGGGGCCGCTCCTCGGATACACCCCGGGGTCACACGGCGAGCCGCTC
>NZ_JBHXUW010000103.1:0-14633 GCF_042672475.1 Streptomyces sp. NPDC127177 | reverse complement strand
GGGCAACGACGCGCATCCGGACGCGGACGCCCTGCCCGTCAGCTGAAGATGATCATCGAGCCCTGGGCGAGGCTGCGGGTGACGGCCGCGTGCAGGCCCAGCCAGACGTGGCGTTCCCGGGCGAAGGGGTTGTCGTCGTACGGGATCGGGAGGGCCGGTTCCTCCAGGTCGGTGGGGGCTGCGGGCGGCAGCGGGGCGGCCGGCGGGTTGGCCGGGTCGATGCCGATGGACGGGGCGACGAACTCCAGCTCCCTCAGCAGCCCGTGCGAGGAGCCGAGCGGGCCGCCGCCCGCCAGGAGGTCGTCGTTGGACAGCGGGGAGGGAAAGTCCAGGGGGACGTACGCCCCGGCGTGGTCGTAGTGCCACACCAGGTGCGACTGCTGGGCCGCCGACTCGAACATCTCGAGCAACTGCTCGTAGTCGCCGCCGAGTTCGTCCACCGGAGCGACGGCGAGACCGCTGAGCTGGAGCAGATAGGCGCGGCGCAGGAAGTGCAGGGCGTCGTAGTCGAACCCCGCGACCGGGGCCACGTCGCCGGTCAGGCCCGGCATGTAGGCGTAGACGGGTACGGGCGGCAGCCCTGCCTCGCCCAGCGCCTTGTCGAAGACGGCGATCTCTTCCGCGAAGGGGTTGTCGGGGCTGTGGCACAGCACATCGACGAGGGGGACCAGCCACAGGTCACAGGCCACGAAGTCTCGCTCTCCAACGGGTGCGTGCGATGGTCGGGACAGCGTAATGCGGTCGGCACGGCGCGGACAGTAGTCCCCCATGACCGACTTCGCGGATCCGGCCCGTCACTGCCCCGGGCCGGCGGCGCCGTCCGGCCCGGTCGGCGGTGTGCCGTGTCCCGGCCGGGCCGGATCGGCGGCCGCCAGCCGGTCCGCCCAGCTCAGCGCGTGGGCGTTGTAGCCGTCGATCACCGCACGCAGCGCTTCGCGGTCCCGGTGCGTGATCGCGGCGACGAGTTCGGCGTGCCCGTTCCAGAGCCAGTCCCGTACGTCCGCGTCGCCGCGTAGGTACGGCACGGCGAACACCCAGGCCTGCACGCGCAGCCGGTGCAGGAAGTCACTGATGTACGTGTTGCCGGCGAGCGCGCCCAGCTCCCGCCAGAAGCGCAGGTCGTAGCCGATGAGGATGTCCAGGTCACCACCGCGCGCCGCCCGGGCGGCCTCCTCGGCCCGGCGGCGTACGGAGACGAGCGCGTCCCGGTACGCCGTCTGCCGGGCCGGGGACGGCGACTTCCCGCGGAACACGTCCCGGATGACCCCGTCCATGACCAGGGTGCGGGCCTCCACCATCGCCCGGTAGTCCGGGACGCTGAACTGGTGCACCCGGAATCCGCGGTGCTGGTCGGATTCGAGCAGGCCCTGCGCGGAGAGGTCGAAGAGCGCCTCGCGGACGGGCGTCGCGGAGACGCCGTACTGTTCGGCGATCTGCTTGACGGTGAACTCCCGCCCCGGCTGCAGGCGCCCGGCCAGCACCTCGTCACGCAGCGCGTCCGCGATCTGCTGCCGCAGCGTACTGCGGGTGACAGCTCCGCTCGGGCGCATGCCGCCCCTCCCCTGTTTCGGTTTCGGCCACCTTAGACCGAGCCGGGCGGGCGGTCCGGCGAGGGGAGGGGCGCAGTGCGCGGGCGGAGCTACACGGTGTGCTCGTCGGCCACCGACAGCGCGGCGTCGAGCGCGGCCAGGCCCTCCTTGGCCTCGGCCTCGGTGACGTTGCAGGCGGGTACGGCGTGGGTGCGGTTCATGTTGATGAAGGGCCACAGACCGTTCTTCTTCGCCGCCGCCCCGAAGGCCGCCATCGGGGCGTTGGCCTCGCCCGTCGCGTTGTACGGGACGAGCGGCTCGCGGGTCTCCTTGTTACGGACCAGCTCCACCGCCCAGAACGCCCCGAGGCCGCGGACCTCGCCGACCGACGGGTGGTTCTCGGCGAGCGCGCGCAGACCGGGGCCGAGGACGGTCTCGCCGATGTGGGCGGCGTTCTCGATGACCTTCTCGTCCTCCATCACGTGGATGGTGGCGACGGCGGCGGCGCAGGCCAGCGGGTGGCCGGAGTAGGTGAGCCCGCCCGGGTAGGGGCGGGTGTCGAAGGTGGCGGCGATCTCGGCGGAGATGGCGACGCCGCCCAGCGGCACGTATCCGGAGTTGACGCCCTTGGCGAAGGTCATCAGGTCGGGGGTGACGTCGAAGTGGTCGGCGGCGAACCACTTGCCGGTGCGCCCGAAGCCGGCCATCACCTCGTCGAGGACGAAGACGATGCCGTACCGGTCGCAGATCTCGCGGACACCGGCGAGATAGCCGGGCGGCGGCGTCATGATGCCGGCCGTGCCCGGGATGGTCTCCAGGATGATCGCGGCGATGGTCGCCGGGCCCTCGTAGGCGAGGGTGTCCTCCAGGTGCTGGAGCGCGCGGGCGCACTCCTCCGCCTCGGTCTGCGCGTAGAACGGCGAGCGGTAGAGGAAGGGCGCCCAGAACCGGACGACGCCCGCCGAGCCGTTGTCCGACGCCCAGCGGCGCGGGTCACCGGTCAGGTTGATCGCGGTGGAGGTGGCGCCGTGGTACGAGCGGTAGGCGGAGAGCACCTTCGTACGGCCGGTGTGCAGCCGGGCCATCCTGATGGCGTTCTCCACGGCCTCGGCACCGCCGTTGGTGAAGAAGATCTTGTCCAGGTCGCCGGGGGTGCGCTCGGCGATGAGGCGTGCGGCCTCGGAGCGCGCCTCGATCGCGAAGGCGGGCGCGAAGGTCGTCATCTTCCCCGCCTGCTCCTGGATCGCGGCGACGACGGTGGGGTGCTGGTAGCCGATGTTGGTGAAGACGAGACCGCTGGTGAAGTCCAGGTAGCGGTTGCCGTCGTAGTCCCAGAAGTACGCCCCCTCGGCGCCGGCGACGGCGAGCGGGTCGATCAGGCCCTGGGGGGACCAGGAGTGGAACACGTGCGCACGGTCGGCGGCCTTCACGGCTGCCCCGGCGGCGGAGTCGGCATGAGGGGGATGAGGGGTCATACGGCGAGCGTAGGCCGCACCGGCCGCGCCCCGGTATGGCCACCTTGTATGCCCTGCCCCGCACGGCTCGGCAGGGTGTCGCGTCCTGCACCCCCACCCCGTACGCCCCGCCCCGTCACCCCGCCCCCGCCCCGTCGGCCCGTCCGCGCCCTTCAACCCGCCCGCGCCCTCCCGGCCAGCCCGCGCCCTCCCGGCCCGTCCGGCGATTGAGGGCAAGGCTCGGCCACGGACCGCCGACCCCACCCCGCCGGGGCCGACCGCGCCGCTATTCTCGACCCGTCCGGCGTGTCGCCGTACGGGGGAGGACTCCGCACCATGGAAAAGCTCGGCTCCATCGATCCGCAACGCATCGGCGCCTACCGCCTGCTGGGCAGACTCGGCGCCGGCGGCATGGGCCAGGTCTACCTCGCCCGCTCCGACCGGGGCCGCACCGTCGCGATCAAGCTCGTCCGCGAGGAGCTGGCCGAGCAGCAGGAGTTCCGCGACCGGTTCCGGCAGGAGGTGCAGGCCGCACGCCAGGTCGGCTCCACCTGGACCGCCCCCGTCCTGGACGCCGACACCGAGGCCGCCGTGCCCTGGGTCGCCACCGGATACGTCGCCGGCCCGTCCCTCCAGACCACCGTCACCGGCCGCACCAGCACCTCGGCCGGTCCCGCACCCGGGGCGTACGGGCCGCTGCCCGAGCGCTCGGTCCACATCCTGGGCACCGGTCTCGCCCACGCCCTGCGGGCCATCCACGCCGCCGGTGTCATCCACCGCGACCTCAAGCCCTCCAACATCCTGCTGACCATCGACGGCCCGAGGGTCATCGACTTCGGCATCGCCCGCGCCCTCGACACCGTCGTCGACGGCGGCCTCACCCGTACCGGGGCCCTGGTCGGCTCCCCCGGGTTCATGTCCCCGGAGCAGGTACGGGGCGAGCGGGTGAACACGGCGTGCGACGTGTTCTGCCTGGGCTCGGTGCTGGCGTACGCGTCGACCGGCCGGCTCCCGTTCGGCGGCGCGGCCAGCGGGGTGCACGCGCTGATGTTCCGGATCGCGCAGGAGGACCCCGACCTGACCGGGGTGCCGGTGGATCTCGTGGAGCTGATCCAGGAGTGCCTCCGCAAGGACCCGGCGTCCAGGCCGACGACCGACGAGATCCTGGACCGGCTGGCCGAGGACAACACATCGGAACCCTGGCTGCCGGGCGCGCTCATCGCCCAGCTCGGCCGCCACGCCGTGGAACTGCTCGACTCGGAGGACCCGGAGGAGACACCCCCGCAGGACGCACCACCCCCGGCCGACGCCGCCCCGGCAACGCCGGGCGCCGCACCCGCACCCGCACCCGCACCCGCACCCGCACCCGCACAGGGCACACCGGCCGAACCCCCCGCCCCACCGGAGCAGCCCGCACCGGGCACCGTCCACGCCCTCCCCACCATGGCCGGCGCCGAGCCCCCCGCCACCGCGCCCGCCGGGCCGCCGCCGCCCGGGACGCCCACCCCCGGGTACGGCTATCCGCAGCAGCCCGTGCAGCCGTACCCGGGGCAGGGGTACGGCTATCCGCAGCAGCAGGCCCCCAACCAGGGCTACTCGTACGGCTATCCGCAGCAGCCCGGCTTCGGCTCCACGCCCCCGTACGGCCCGCCGTACCCGACCGCCGGCCCGCAGACCGCCCCCGGCGCCGGACCCACGGCGCCCGCCCGCCGGCGGAGCGGCCCGACCGTCGCCCTCATCGCGATCGCGGTGCTCGTAGCCATAGGCGCCGGCGGCTCCGTCTACGCGCTCATGAACGACAACGGCGGGACCACCGCCTCCCCGAAGCACTCCACCGGCCCCTCCGGACCTGACGGCTCCCCGGGCTCGGGCTCCGGCTCCCCGTCCCCCGGCGAAGACACGCAGAACGGCGAAGACGGCGGCGTCCCCGACTCCTACATCGGCACGTGGTCCGGCAGCATCGACAACGCCGCCGGTCACTCCACCCGCCAACTCGTCATCCGCCAGGGCCGGTCCGGTGACACCGTGCTCACCCTCACCGCGGAGGGCCCGACCGACAACGGTGGCACCTACCACTGCGTCTTCGAAGCCGACCTGACGGACGACGTCGCCGCCGACGCCCCACTCAGGGTCGGCCCCTCCACCGTGTCGGTCGGCGAGCCCATGTCGTCCTGCACTCCGGGCGGCGCCACCACACTCACCCTGCTCCCGGACGGCACCCTGAGCCGCGAGAACACCGACACCGGCGAGCGGCTCACGTACACGAAGTCCGGCTGATCACCGGGGATTACGGGACAGCCCTCAGACCAGCGGTTTGACCGACATCAGCAGATGCTGATGCGCGGGCTGCCCGGCCCCTTCCGCCGCCTCCTCACGCGAGGCGTGCCCGGTGACCATGGCGCGCTGCCCCGGTCCCATCATCCGGAACCGGACGACGGGGTCGTCGAACGTGGACAGCGCGTCCATCAGGTACGAGGGGTTGAAGGCGACCGTGAACTCATCGGGCCCCGCCAGTCCGGCGGAGAGCCGCTGGAACGCCACGTCGTCCTCGTAGCCCGCCTGGAGAAGCACCGAGTCGGCGCGGAAGGCGAACTGGAGCGGGCTGTCCCCGTCGGCCACCACCGAGACCCGCTTCACCGCCTCGACCAGGGGTTCGCGCTCGATCACCGCCGTGACCGGGTCCGCCATCGTGAAGAGCTTGTCGTGGCGCGGCAGCCGGCCGTCCAGGAGGCGGACGGTGGTGCGCATCCCGGCCAGTTCGAAACCGACCGACCCGCTGTCCAGTGCCAGACCGACCGGACCCCCGCGGTTGAAGGAGCGGGCGATCTCGCCGATCCTGCGGGCCGAGACCACGACGTCGGCCGATACGCCGGCCGCCGCCGGCTTCCACCCGAGTGTGCGCACCGCGAAGCGGTACCGGTCCGTGGCCGCCAGCGTCATCCGGTCGCCGTCGAGCCCCAGCCGGATCCCGGTGAGCGTGGGCAGGGTGTCGTCCCGGCCCGCCGCCACCGTCACATCGGCGACGGCACCCGCGAACTCCTCGGCGTCCACCGCCCCGAGGAGCTCAGGCAGCGGCGGCAGCGAAGGGTAGTCGTCACGCGGCAGGACCGACAGGCCGAATCCGGCGCCGCTGCCCGTCACCGTGAACCGGGAGCCCTCGACCGCGCACTCCACCGCCCCCTCGGGCAGCACCCGGCACACGTCCAGCAGGCGGCGGCCCATGACCAGGACCGTGCCGGGCCGCAGGATCTCGGCATCCACCTCGATACGGGCCGAGGCCTCGTAGTCGAGGCCGGAGACGCACAGCCGGCCGTCCGCCGCTTCGAGCAGCAGGCCGCCGAGCACGGGAACGGGTGACCTCGTGGGCAGCACCCGGGCCGCCCAGGCAACGGTGTCGGCGAGTGCGCCGCGCTCGATACGGAACTCCACGGTGATGACTCTCCTCGTGCGTCGACGGCCATCTCTGGTTCTCGTCACGCTAAGGGGCACCACTGACAACGCGGCCCGTACGCGGTTGCGGCCGACGACAGCGGCCACCCCCGTGAGCCGCTGCCGTCGTCCCCCGTGCCTCTCCCCCGAGAGGCCCGCGACCGCGTTCGGACTCTAGGTCCCGGGGTAGGGGCCGGTAAAGATTCGGATCGCACTGTGTGGCCGGTCAGAGGTATCGGTCCGCACAACCAAACGGGAACTCCTGAGTCCGGTTCCCGGCAGGAGCGGGGGCAGTGTGCACGCGCGTAGACGGGCCGACGACGTCATTCGGATGCATGGGCTGGCCCGTTCCGGGGGCTCGCAGGAACTGCTGCGCTGGGTGTCCGGGCGGGCCGGCGGCTGGGCGGGGCTGCTCGGCGGCGACGGCACGGTCCTGCACGGCGTCACCCGGGACCCGGAGTCCGCGGGCGCCGGGTGGGCGGCGCTGGCCGCCGACGGGGCGCGGGAGCTGACGGCGCTCGGCGCCCGCTCACTCTCGTTCGACCGGGGCCCGCACACCGCGCTGCTGTTCGCCCTGGACCGCCCGCGGGACACCGCCCGCACGGTTTTCGCCGTGGTCGGCCGGCGCCCGTTCCCGGACGGTCTGGCCGCCCTCCTCGCCGATGTGGCCCTGCCGCTGACCATGTGTCTGGCGGCCGAGAGCGTCGAGCGCAAGCGGCTTCGCGTCGACCTGGCGGAGTCCCGGGGCCGCGAGGCGGTGCTGCATCTGCTCATGACGGGCCAGCTCTCGATCGCGCACCAGGTGGCGGGCGCCCTGAAGCCCGTCCTGCCCGATCCCGTCCGGGTGTGTGTCGTCGAGTGCTCGGACGACAGCCGGGACGAGGTGGCCCGGATCTGCACGGAGCTCTCGCGCGGGCGCTCCTGGATCGTGCGCTGCCCGGTCTACGCGCGCCACCTGATCCTCGTCGTCCCGGCCGGGCCGGAACAGGCCGACGGCGAGCTGGGCCCCGAGGTCGCCGCGGTCGTGGACGACTGCGTCGTGGGCATCAGCGAGGACGTACCGCTGTCGGACACGGCGACCGCCTACCGCCAGGCCTTCCACGCACTGGCCGTGGCCCGCGGGCTGCCCGGCCGGCACACCCGCTTCGGCGCGGCACCCGAACCCGCGCTGGTGGTCGGCGCGGAGGGGGCGCGGTGGGCGGACGCCCTGCTGGCCCCGCTGCTCGGCTATCTGCCGCGGCGCAGCCACGACCCGGGCAGTCAGGAGCTCTCGGCGACCCTCGCGTCCTGGCTGGCGTTCTCCTCGCACGCGACCGAGCATCTGAAGATCCACCGCAACACCCTGGCCGCGCGGCTGCGGCTGATCGGCGAGCTGCTGGGCCTGGATCTGGACCGGGTCGCCGACCAGGCGGCACTCGACCTGGCCCTCGCCGTCCGCGCGACACCCACCCTGCCCCGGTCCGCCCGTACGGCCGGGAGCGCCGCGGCGCCCGCCCCGTCACTCGACGAGATCCTGCGCGTCCCGGCGGTACGCGCCTGGGCCGCGCAGCAGTTGCGACCGCTCGGCGCTCCCGGGGCGGGTACGGGCCCGGCCGATCCGTACACCACGGTGCACACCTGGCTGGAGCACGAGGGCAGACTCGGTCCGGCCGCGGCCGCCCTGGGCATCTCCGTGCCCGGCCTGCGCAAGCGCCTCACCCGGCTGGAGACCGTGCTCCAGCGCTCGCTCCTGCGGACGCCGAGCGCCCGCTACGACCTGTGGGTGGCCCTGCGGGCGCTGGACCTCGGTGACGGCACCGCGGGGGAATGACAGCCGGACACCGGCGGCCGAAACGGGGGACGCATCCGGCCGTGGAGCCGGACGCGCCCCCCGTACAAGGGAGTTGAGCGGGTCAGCAGCTCAGGTTCGAGCCGGGCGTGGTGCCGAGGATCGACACGAACTCCTGGTACTTGTTGATGCGGCTCTGCACCTGGTCGGGGTTACCGCCGTTGCACTCGATGGAGCCGTTGATGGAGCGGATCGTCTCACCGAATCCGGCACCGTTCACCATGGCGTTGTGGGGGGTCATGGTGCCGGGGCCGGTCTGGGTGTTCCAGTACCAGAGGCCGGTCTTCCAGGCCACGGCCGCGTCCTGCTCGACCAGGTAGGGGTTGCCCAGCAGGTCGATGCCGAGGGCGTCACCGGCGGCCTTGTAGTTGAAGTTCCAGCTGAGCTGGATCGGACCGCGGCCGTAGTACGCGTCCGTACCGGCGGGGCAGCCGTAGGGCTGGCTGCTGTCGCAGTAGTGGGGGTAGTTGGCCGTGTTCTGCTCGACCACGTACACCAGTCCGCCGGTCTCGTGGCTGACGTTGGCGAGGAACGCTGCCGCCTCCTGCTTCTTCACCGTGTCGTCGCCGGTGTTGGCGAAGCCCGGGTAGGCGTCCAGCGCGGCGGTCAGCCCGCTGTAGGTGTAGAAGGAGTTCCGACCCGGGAACATCTGGTTGAACTGCGCCTCGCTGACGATGAAGTCCGCGGCCGAACCGGGGTCGCCCGGATCCGTACCGCCGCCGTTTCCACAGCTGCCCTGGTCGGCCCAGACGTCGGAGCTGCCCGGGGTCTCGTTCTGGGTCCACCACTGGGCGGTCCAGTTGTGCCCGTTGTACGAGGCGGCCCCGCCGCCCGTGTAGACGGACGAGGAGTTCCAGGCAGCCGCGCACTCGGCCGCCGAGGCGGTGGTGGCGGGAAGGATGACGAACGTCGCGACGACCGCGCCCAGCGCGGTGAGCAGGCCCATGACGCGTCTGATCATGTGAGCACTCCTTTGGGCGCGGCGCACCGAGCTCATCGGTGCGCCGCCATGGGGGGTGCCCGACACTCAAGCGCTGTTGGTCTGGACCTGTCAAGGTCTAGACCATCGTTAGGAATCCTTCCCACTGACGGGCCCACGCGGGGGTGGCCCGGCTCGTCGCCCTCCGAGGCACCGCTCAACAGGGAGGATTCCGGAAGGAGTCACTCCACGACACACCCGGAACGGGGCCGGACCCGAAGGTAAAACCTTCGGGCCCGTCCAGCATGCGGGACGCCGTACTGTCCGGCCGGTCAGTGAAACCCCGCGCCCGGCCCGCCGTCGACAAGTCGGCCCCCTGCGCCCGGCCCGCCGTCAACAGGTCAGCCCGGAGCCCGGATCGGTCCCGATGATGCCGGTGATCCGCTCGTACTTGGCGACCCGCGCCCGCACCGACTCGGGGTTCCCGCCGTCGCACTCCAGCGCCCCGTTGAGCGAGCGGATCGTCTCGCCGAATCCGGCGCCGCCGACCATGGCGTCGTGCGAGGTCATGGTGCCGGGGCCGTTCTGGGTGTTCCAGTACCAGAGGGCGCTCTGCCAGGCGACCGACGGGTCCCGCTCGACCAGCCACGGATCGTTCAGCAGATCCAGGCCGAGCGCGTCACCGGCGGCCTTGTAGTTGAAGTTCCAGCTGAACATGATCGGGCCGCGGCCGTAGTAGGCGGACTGGCCGGCCGGACAGCCGAACGGCTGGCTGTAGTCGCACTTGATCCAGTAGTTGGCCTCGTTGATCTCCTTCACGTACTGGAGACCCACCGACTCGAAGTCGGCGTGCGTCAGGAACGCCGCCGCCTCCCGGCTCCTGGTCGCCTCGGTACCGGTGTTGGCGAAACGCGGGTAGGCGTGCAGCGCGTCGATCAGCCCCTGGTACGTGTAGAAGGGGTCGCGGTCCGGGAAGATCCGGTCGAACTCCGCCTCGCCGATGACGAAGTCGGATCCCCCTCCCGTGCATGCCCCGCGGTCCTCCCAGACGGTGGTGGCCCCCGGATTCTCGTTCCGCGTCCACCACTTGGCACTCCAGTTGCGACCGTGGTGCGAGACGGAACCGCCGGCCGTGTACGCGGTCGAGGAACTCCACAGCGGCGCGCACCGCTCCGCGGCCGCACCGGCGGGCGCCGCGTGCGCGGCAGGGAGGAAGGCGGCCGTCGCGATGACGGCGCCCAGTACGGTCAGAACACCCTTGATGCGGTTCAGCGCTGCTCACTCCTTCGACGGGGAATGGTTCGGCCGGGCATCCCGACACCCAACCGCGATTGGTCTGGACCTGTCAAGGTCTGGACCAACCGCCGTCACGCGTCCGCCCGTTGGCCATCCCACAGTCACCCTCCCGTCCTCCGGCACGCATACGGTGACCCGCGCCCGAACCCTCACAGGCGTTCGGCAGGCAGGGGGAACCGGACCGTGGAATGGTTCAGCGCCGAGAACATCGTGGCCGTGCTCACCGCCGTACTGGGCGTCCTCGTCTCCATCGGCGTGCTCTGGTACGAACGCCGGGTGCCCCGCCGCAAACGCATCGGATACCGGGTGCAGATGGACACCCCGATCGGCAGCGGCGTCAGCCAGGGCCGGGCCAACGTGCGGCTGGGGCTCTTCAACGAGACCCCGGACATGTCCGACGCCACACTCGTCCTGCTGCGCGTCGAGAACGACGGCTCGCAGTCCATCGCCCGCGGCGACTACACCGGACCCGACGAACAACTCCACGGCCTGACAGTCGAGTTCAGCGAACGTACGGTCCGGGGGATCGCCGTCACGCACTCGCACGGCTCCGATCACCTCATGGACCACTTCACCCCGGCCGGCGGGATGCGGCACGGCGGCTCGCTCATCCGGCTGCCCCGCGTACCGCTGAACCGGGGCGAGCACTTCAAGCTCCTGGTCCTGCTGACCGGTTCTCGGGTGGGCAGTCCGATCCGGGTGACCGGCGGCATCCGGGACGGCGAGGTGACGCCCAACCAGGCGGCGCGCCCCGACGAGAAGCCCCCGATGTTCGGCCGGGCCGCCCGCTTCATCACGGTCGCCCTGACCGTCTGCGTCGTCACACTGGCCTCCATCATCCTGGTGCGCGACGACACCCCGCCGCCCATCGGCTGCGCCCGCGGCGAGCTGACGGTGACCGGCTCCACCGCCTTCGCACCGGTGCTGCGGGAGCTCGCGACGAAGTACGGCAAGGACTGCGAGGGCGCGACGGTCACGGTGGACGCACACGGCAGCACGGCCGGGATACGGGAACTGGCGGAACGGGGCGCGGAATCAGGAAGGACCGACGCAGGGAGGTCCGGCTCGCCCGCGCTCGTGGCGTTCTCCGACGGACCCAAGCCGAGCGGCTTCCCGCAGCTGCGCGAGAGCCGGGTCGCCGTCTCGCTGTTCCGCCTGGTCGTCAACGACCGGGTCCCCCTGAAGAACCTGACGGGCGCCGCCGTCCGCCGGATCTACCGGGGCGACGTCCGCAACTGGAAGGAGCTCGGCGGCCCGGACCTCCCCGTGCTGCTGGTCAGCCGCGACGCCAACTCCGGTACCCGCGAGGTCTTCCAGCGCCGGGTCCTGGGCCGCAACGAGCCCGCCCAGTCCTCCCGCGACTGCGCCACGAAGGACGACCCGCAGGCCTCCGTCATCCGCTGCGAACTCGACTCCACCGAACAGGTCCTGGCCGAGGTCGGCCGGCTGGGCGGTGCGATCGGCTACAGCGAACTGCGCTCCGGCACCAAGCCGGCCGGAGCCCATCAGATCGCCATCGACGGCACCGCCCCGTCCGTCGACACGATCGGCACCAGCAGCTACCCGTACCGGGAGATCGAGTACGCCTACACCTACGGCAGCCCGCCCGCCGACTCGCTGGCCTCCAGCTTCCTGGCCTACCTCAGCCGGGGCAGCGGCCAGGACGTCATCCGTACCCATGGCCACCTGCCGTGCGCGACGCCGCAGGGGCTGCGGATCTGCGGCGAGGAGTGAGAGCGGGTACGGGCATCCGCACGGACCGGGCCGCGCACCTCACCCCGGCATCTCACCCCGGCGCCTCACCCAGGCACTTCACCAGGGCACTTCACCGGCGTCCTCGAAGAACCTGCCGGTCGGGCCGTCGTCGGGCAGGGTCGCGAGTTGGATGGCGATCGCCGATCCCTGTTCAGGGGTGCGCACGCCGCGGAAGCCGTTGAGGTCGGTCGCGACGTAGCCGGGGCAGCCGGCGTTGATCAGGATGTTCGTGCCGCTCAGCTCCCGGGCGTACTGGAGGGTGACGGCGTTCAGGAACGTTTTCGACGGCGCGTACGCCACGGCCACCGGACCCGTCGTCTGTTCAGCGGCGGTTCCCGACTGCCGGGTGAGGGAGCCGACACTGCTGGACATGTTCACGATCCGCGGCGAGGCGGAGCGGCGCAGCAGCGGCAGCATCGCGTTGGTGACGCGGATGACGCCGATCACGTTGGTCTCCACGACCGTCCGGATGACGGCGGGGTCGACCTGGGTGGGCTCCTGCGGCATGCCGCCGGTGATGCCGGCGTTGTTGACGAGCACGTCGAGGCGCCCCGACCGCTCCTCGATCAGCCGTGCGGCGGCCGTGACACTCGCGTCGTCGGTCACGTCCAGTGGTACGCCGAACGCGTCGGCTCCGGCCGCGCGCAGCCTCTCCACCGCGTCCGTGCGGCGCCGATCGTCGCGGGCGCCGACCCCGACGCTCCAGCCGAGGGCGCCAAGGCCCGCGGCGATCTCGTAGCCGATTCCCTTGTTCGCGCCGGTGACCAGCGCAATCGTTCGTTCGCTCATAGTGACCATGTTGCCCTCGGAGCCCGCTGGGGGTCCAAGACCAATGGAGTGGGAAACGATACCGTCAGGGTATTGATCCGGGATATCCTGACGGCATGGAGACCCGGGAACTGCGCTATTTCGTCGCCGTCGCCGAAGAGCTGCACTTCGGACGCGCCGCGCAGCGGCTGGGGATCGCGCAGCCGCCACTGTCACGGGCGATCCAGCAGCTCGAACGCCGGCTCGGGGCGGCGCTACTGGACCGGACCAGCCGCAGCGTCGCGCTCACCGAGGCCGGCGGGGTGCTGCTGGTCGAGGGCCGGGCGGCCCTCGACGCGGTCGACGCCGCCGAGCGCCGGACCCGCCGCGCCGCCCCTTCCTCGGCCGGCCACCGCGGCCTGGTCCTGGTCACGAAGGCCAGCGCGTCCAGCGAGCTGCTGGCGAGACTGCTCGACGCGTACGCCGCCGAACCCGGAGCGGTCCCCGTCGACGTCATCCTGTGCGGCCCGGCCGAGCAGGCACGGCTGCTGCGTGACGGCCGCGCCGACGTGGCGCTGCTGCACCGGCCTTTCGACTCGACGGCCGGGTTCGACACGGAAGAGCTCGGTACGGAGGGCCAGGTCGTGGTTCTGCCGTCCGGGCATCCGCTCACCACCCGGCCCCATGTGCACATGGCCGATATCACCGGGCTGCCGGGTCTTCCCCTGCCACGCTGGCCCGATCCCGACGGCAGCTACCCGCCCGGCCCCGGCCCGCAGGTCCGTGACCACGCGCAGTTGTTGCAGCTCGTCGCGCTCGGCCGTGCGTGCGCGGTCTCCCCGGAGTCGTGCCGAGCCCAACTGCACGGTGACCTTGCGGCCGTGCCCGTGCTGGACGCGCCGACCGTCACCACCGTGATCGCCTGGCCGTCGCACAGCCGGTCCGGAGCCGTCGCGCACCTTGTCCGGACGGCGACACGCGTCTAGCCGGCCGATCCCACCCCGGTCACCGATGATCTCGCCGGCCCGGACGTCCGGATTCGGGGTCCTCAGCTCTCCTTGAGCAGTGGGTCGATCATCTTGTGCAGCTTCTTGTCGTCGATCGAGGTGAGCGCCCGGCCCGCGATCTTCCCGTCCCGGTCCAGAACGACGGTGGACGGAATGGCCTGAGGAGTCAGCGTGCCCTTGGGGAACCCGGACAGGAGCAGCTTCCCGATCGGGTCGTACAGGCTCGGGTACGAGATGCCGAAGTCGTCCTCGAAGGCCTTGGACAGACTCTTGTCGTCGTCGCGGGCGTTGATGCCGACGAATTCGACGCCCTTGGCCTTCATCTCCTTGGCCACCTTGTTGAAATACGGCGCCTCGGCCCGGCACGGCGGGCACCAGGAGCCCCAGGCGTTGATCACGACGACCTTGCCGCGGAGATCGGCGACGTCGAGGTGCTTGCCCTGGAGCGTCTCGCCCTTGATCTGGCCGGCGGCCTTCCGCTCCCCCTTGGCGACCTTCGAGATGCCACCCGTACTCGTCACGTAGTTCGTCTGACCGCCGCCTCCGGACGTGCTGCCGCCGCAGGCGGACAGGGAGAGCGAGGCAACGGTGACGATCGCGGTCAGGGCGACGGCGCGGGAGACGGTCCTGGGGGTCATGTGAAGAGTTTCCCATGGGCCCGAGAAGCGC
>NZ_JBHXUW010000102.1:0-15364 GCF_042672475.1 Streptomyces sp. NPDC127177 | reverse complement strand
GGGGGGGTGGGGGCCGCCGCCCGGGGGGGGGGTGCTCGGGGGTTCTGGGGGTTTCTGGTGCTTCTGCGCCGCCCCCACACCCCCCACCCTCCCCGGGCCGGCGCCCCCGCGGGGGGCGCCCCCCCCCCCCGCCCCTCTGCCGCGCCTACGGGCGCGTTACGCGGTCAGCTTCGCCAGTGCGGCGTCCACGCGGGCCAGGGTCTTCTCGCGGCCCAGGATCTCCAGGGACTCGAAGAGCGGCAGGCCGATGGTGCGGCCGGTGACGGCGACACGGACCGGGGCCTGGGCCTTGCCGAGCTTCAGGCCGTGCTCCTCACCGGCGGCGAGGACGGCGGCCTTGAGCGCGTCCGTGTTCCACTCCGCCTCGGTCAGCTTGGCGCGGGCCGTCACGAGCAGGGCGTACGAGCCCTCCTTCATCGCCTTGGCCCAGGACGCCTCGTCGGTGACCGGCTCGTCGAGGAAGAGGAAGTCGACGTTGGCCGTGATCTCCGAGAGGACCGTCACCCGGGTCTGGGCGTGCGGGGCGATCGTCGCGAACAGGTCCGCGTCGAAGTCCTCCGGGGCCCAGGGGGCGAACGGCGCCTGCAGCCACGGACCGCACGCCTCGGTGAAGGTCTTCACATCGAGCCGGCGGATGTGCTCGGCGTTGACGTGCTCGCACTTCTTGAGGTCGAAGCGGGCCGGATTGGCGTTGACGTCCTCGATGTCGAAGGCGGCGACCATCTCGTCGATGTCGAAGATGTCGCGGTCCTCGGCGATCGACCAGCCGAGCAGCGAGAGGTAGTTGAGCAGCCCCTCGGGCAGGAAGCCGCGCTCGCGGTAGAGGTTCAGCGAGGCCTGCGGGTCGCGCTTGGAGAGCTTCTTGTTGCCCTCGCCCATGACGTACGGCAGGTGGCCGAAGGCGGGGGTCTGCTTGGCTACGCCCAGCTCGATGAGCGCCCGGTAGAGGGCGATCTGGCGCGGGGTGGAGGAGAGCAGGTCCTCGCCGCGCAGGACGTGGGTGATCTCCATCAGCGCGTCGTCGACCGGGTTGACCAGCGTGTAGAGCGGGGCGCCGTTGGCACGGACGATGCCGTAGTCCGGCACGTTCTCCGGCTGGACGGTGATGTCGCCGCGGACCAGGTCGGTGAAGGTGATCGCCTCGTCGGGCATCCGGAAGCGGACGATCGAGGTACGGCCCTCGGCCTCGTACGCCGCCTTCCGCTCGTCGCTCAGGTCACGGCAGTGACCGTCGTAACCGGAGGGCTTGCCGGCGGCGCGTGCGGCGTCGCGCCGGGTGTCGAGCTCCTCGGTCGTGCAGTAGCAGCGGTACGCGTGGCCGGCGGCGAGGAGCTTCTCGGCGACGTCCTTGTAGATGTCCATGCGCTGCGACTGGCGGTACGGGGCGTGCGGGCCGCCGACCTCGGGGCCCTCGTCCCAGTCGAGGCCGAGCCAGCGCATCGAGTCCAGGAGCTGCTGGTAGGACTCCTCGGAGTCGCGCGCCGCGTCGGTGTCCTCGATACGGAAGACCAGGGTGCCCTGGTGGTGCCGGGCGAAGGCCCAGTTGAAGAGGGCCGTCCGGACCAGGCCCACGTGGGGGTTGCCGGTCGGGGAGGGACAGAAACGTACACGGACGGGGACGTTAACCACGCTTGATCACCTTGTTGGTGAGAGTGCCGATGCCTTCGATGGTGACGGCGACCTCGTCGCCGACATGGAGGGGTCCGACCCCTGCGGGAGTGCCGGTGAGGATCACGTCGCCCGGGAGCAGCGTCATGGCTTCCGTGATGTGGACGACCAGGTCCTCGATGGAGCGGATCATCTCGCTCGTCCGGCCCAGCTGCCGTTGCTCGCCGTTGACCGTGGCCTGGATGGCGAGGTCGCGGGGGTCGAGGTCGGTCTCCACCCAGGGGCCGAGCGGGCAGGAGGTGTCGAAGCCCTTGGCCCTGGCCCACTGCTTCTCGCGCTTCTGGGCGTCACGCGCGGTGACGTCGTTGGCACAGGTGTAGCCGAAGATGACGTCCTTGACCCGTTCGCGCGGCACTTCGCGGCACATCCGGCCGATGACCACGGCCAGCTCGGCCTCGTGGTGCACCTCGTCGGAGAAGGAGGGGTACTCGATGGCGTCGCCGGAGCCGATCACCGAGGTGGTGGGCTTGAAGAAGGCGACGGGGACGTCCGGGACCTCGTTGCCGAGCTCCGCGGCGTGCTCCGCGTAGTTGCGGCCGATGGCCACGACCTTGTTGGGGAGCACGGGCGGCAGCAGCCGCACCTTGTTCAGCGGGACCTTGGTCCCGGAGAGCTCGAACTCGGCGTACGGGATGCCCTTGATGATGTCGAGGACGAGACCATCGGGCCCGTCGCCCTCGACGGCGCCGAAGGCGACATTGCCGTCGATGGAGAACCTGGCGATGCGCACGGGAAGCTGTGGCCCCTCACTTGCTGGCTGACTGAAGACTGACGCTCCAGGCTAGCGCCTCGCCCGTCGGGGCAAGCTCCCGACGGGCGAGGCGCGGGCGCACGTGAGAGGCGGGAGGCCCGCCGTAGAGGGGAGGGCCCCGCCGTATTACTCCGCGGCGGCCGTGGTGCTCTCCGGGGCCGTCATCAGGATCGTGCGGCGGGGGTTGGCCGTCTGCGTCGGCAGGTCGAGCGCGTGCTCCGGCTGCTCCGGCGTGTGCAGCGCTTCGGCGTCCTTGAGGTGCGCCAGCGTCGTACGCCGGGGGTTGGCAATGTTGCGGAACATCATCGTCGTCTTCATCTGCCGTTCGGGCCCTGTCGGTAGGGGCGCCGCCCGCGGGGGCGCCGGTTGTCGGTTTTGCCATCCCTGTAAAGCGTCAGGCTAAACATCCGATTCCCTCCGGGAGCCCGGAAGAGACAGCGATCATCATGTGAGTTTGCTCACCACGGGCCCGACAATTGCCACAATCCGGGCGGTCGGCTCCACTGGACGAACCAGACATTGCACCACTGAATGAATCATTCCGCTCCTGATCATGTCGTCTGGGACACCCGCCGCCGCCAATAGGTTCGCCCGCAATCGTCCGGTATGGCCGTGAACCGGCTCCACGGCTTGTTACATCTCCATCACAACGTGTCACCCAGGTCACAGCCCGGTACCTGGGCCTTGTTGGAGATCCTGCACTGTGCTGGAATTCCACGCACCGCCGCAGGTTTCAGGCCGGCGCGCAGGGGGCGCAACGCAGCGCCGAGCCGAGTGGCGGCGGGAAGGGGAAGAACGCCGGTCACTCAAGACCACCATGGGGCGGCACATCGCCCCACGACGCCGACACCGTTCCAACCGTCGATGACGGGGGGAACGCCTGGTCCAGAGGTTGCGACGCTAGTGCAGGGACGTTTCAAGAGGGATGGCAGCGCTGCGGCCGAACAGGAGCCGCGCGGCGGGACCGACCGCGGCTCCTCGCCCCAGCACGCCCAGAACCCCGGACCGGCCGCGGCCGGCGACAACAGCGACCGCGCCAAGCGCCCCGGCGCCGGGGCGAACGGCGGCTCCGATCCGATCACGTCGCTCAAGCCGCAGGGCCCGGTCAACACCGGATCGCGAGTGGCTCTCCGCAACTGGCGCATCAGTACCCGTCTGGTCTCCCTGCTCGCCCTCCCGGTGGTCGCGGCGACCACCCTGGGTGGTCTCCGCATCAACGACTCCATGAACGACATCCAGCAGCTGGAGCACATGCAGCTGCTGACCAAGATGACCAAGCAGGCGACCTCGCTGGCGCAGGCGCTCCAGGAGGAGCGCGACCGGTCGGCGGGCCCGCTGTCCAACGGAGTGCCTGCCGACGACTTCAAGGTCACCGAACCGCGGAAGAAGACGGACCGGGCCAAGAAGGCCTTCTTCAACGCGACCAACGACATCGGCGACACCGAGGGCGACGAGGCCCTGGAGAGCATCCACTCCAGCGTCCAGCAGATCGCCGCGCAGCTGGGCGGCATCCGCGACATCCGCAAGCAGGCGTTCGCCAAGGGCACCCCGAGCCTTCAGACCGTCGACGCGTACAGCCAGCTGATCACCTCGCTGCTGAGCCTCTCGCAGGACATGGCGCAGGCGACCAGCAGTCCCGAGATGATCAAGCGGACCCGCGCCCTGGCGGCCTTCTCCTCCGCCAAGGAGTACGCCTCGGTCCAGCGCGCGATCATCGCGGCGGCGCTGCCGGGCGGCAACGACAAGCAGCCCGAACTGGACTCGAACGACCGGCAGTTCGGCCTGGCGGCGCTGCGCAAGGAAGAACTCGCGCGCCGCTCCTTCGAGCTGATCTACACGACGACCGGCAACAACGCGGACGAGCTGACCGCCTCGCTGGACGAGGGCAACCCGGAGATCAAGGCCGCCGACACCTACGCCAAGAAGGTGCTCGACAGCCCCAGCAGCATGACCGGGACGGCCCGGCGTTCGTACCTCGACTGGTACGACCAGGACTCCAACAAGATCCAGGCCATGAAGCAGATCGAGGAGACGCTCCTCAGCGACATGGAGGGCAAGGCGCGCGAACTGCGTGACGAGTCCCAGCGCGAAGCGGTCATCTCCGGTGCGCTGATCCTGCTGGTCCTCGGCGTCTCGCTGGTCGGCGCCTTCGTCGTCGCCCGGTCCATGATCCGCTCGCTGCGCCGCCTCCAGGACACCGCGACACGCGTCGCCCAGGACCGGCTGCCCGAGCTCGTCAAGCAGCTCTCCGAGGCCGACCCGCAGGACGTCGACACCTCGGTCGAGTCGGTCGGTGTCCACTCCAGGGACGAGATCGGCAAGGTCGCCGCGGCCTTCGACGACGTGCACCGCGAGGCCGTCCGTCTCGCCGCGGAGCAGGCCCTCCTCCGGGGCAACGTCAACGCGATGTTCACCAACCTCTCGCGCCGTTCGCAGGGCCTCATCCAGCGTCAGCTCTCGCTCATCTCCGAGCTGGAGTCGCGCGAGGCCGACCCGGACCAGCTGTCCTCGCTCTTCAAGCTCGACCACCTCGCGACCCGTATGCGCCGGAACGGCGAGAACCTCCTCGTCCTCGCGGGCGAGGAGCCGGGCCGCCGGTGGACCCGCCCGGTGCCGCTGGTCGACGTGCTCCGTGCCGCCGCATCCGAGGTGGAGCAGTACGAGCGCATCGAACTGGCCGCGGTGCCCGCCACCGAGGTCGCGGGACGCGTCGTCAACGACCTCGTGCACCTCCTCGCCGAGCTGCTGGAGAACGCCACGTCGTTCTCCTCGCCGCAGACGAAGGTCCGGGTCACCGGTCACGCGCTGCCCGACGGCCGGGTGCTCGTCGAGATCCACGACACGGGCATCGGCCTCTCCCCCGAGGACCTCGCCGCGATCAACGAGCGGCTCGCCTCGCCGCCCACCGTGGACGTCTCGGTCTCCCGTCGCATGGGTCTGTTCGTGGTCGGCCGGCTGTCCCTGCGTCACGGCATCCGGATCCAGCTGCGGCCCTCCGACTCCGGTGGTACGACCGCGCTCGTCATGCTCCCCGTCGATGTCGCGCACGGCGGCAAGATGCCGGTTCCGAAGCAGGCGCCGGGCCAGCAGTCCGCTCCCGGTGGTCTGCTCGCCGGTGGTGCGCCCACCGGTGGTGGACTGCTCGCCGGCGGCAACGCCCCGCGCCCCGGTCTCGACGGTCCCTCGTCGGCCCCCGGCGGCCGGCTCGCGACCGGTCCGGGTGCCGCCCGCGGTCAGGTCGGTGCGGGCTCCGGTCCGCGGGCCGCGCTCCCCTCCCGGGACAGCGCCGCCGGCCGGTCCCAGAACCAGCCGGGCCAGCAGGGCAGGCCCGACCAGCCCGACCAGAACAGCCAGCAGAACTCCGGCTTCCAGAGCGCCGGCCTCTCCGGCAACGGTCCGCAGCGGCAGCCGCGGGACGGTTCCCGTCAGGAGCCGCCGCGTCAGGGCGGCGGCCTCTCCAACGCCTTCGGCGGCGGTGCCCGGCTGGGCGCCCGCGGCCAGGGCGACAACGCGGGCCGTACGGACGCGGGCCAGCCCGGTGGGCTGTTCGCCCATCGGCGGCCGTCGCAGAACAACCAGGGCGCGGGCAACGGCCCCGGCAGGCAGGCTCCGCAGCCCCAGCAGAACGCCGGCGGCCAGGGTGGCTTCCAGCAGCCCGGTGGTCCGGTCGACAACGGCCGTCAGCTGCCCCCGGTGGGCGGCCCGCGTGCGGAGCTGCCCGGTGGCAACCCGCAGCCGCAGCGCCCGCAGACCACCAGCTGGGGCTCCGACGAGCCGTCCGCACCCCAGCAGCGTTCCCCGCTCGACGCACCGCGCGGTCACGAGGAGCCCGAGTCCACCGGCCAGTTCCAGCGGCCGCTGAACCCGCCGCCGCTCGCCCGTCGGACGCCGCCGGACGACCGGCAGGGGCCGGGCTCGACCTCCGAGTTCGCCCGCCCGGACTTCTCGGCGCCCGCTCCGGGTGCGCAGCAGGGCCCCGGTCAGCAGACGCCGGACCCGGCGAGCACCGCGCAGTTCGCCCGGCCGGACTTCGGTCAGCAGGGCCAGGGACAGAACCAGGGACAGCCCGCGCCGGTCCGGCGTGACGGCGGCAACGCGGACTTCGGTGCTCCGCGTCCGCCCGTCGCACCGCAGCCCGACGCGCAGCAGTACCGTCCGGCCCTGCCGCAGCAGCCCGAGGCGCTTCCGCCGGCCTCCGGGCCCGGCGACGGCCGTACGCCGCTGTACGACACGCTCGAGACGAACTGGTTCCACGGTCCGCAGCAGAACGCCCAGCAGCAGAACAGCCAGCAGCAGAGCGGGCAGCAGCAGTACACCCAGCAGCCGCCCGTCGCGCCGCAGGCGCCGGCCTTCCCGCAGCAGCCCGCCGAGGAGCGCCCCGTTCCGCCCGCGCCGCAGCGTGGTACGGACGGCGGCAACGGCGTGACGAGCTCCTGGCGCGCCTCGCCGAACGACGAACTCGTCCGGCAGGCGGAGCGGGCGAAGAAGCCCGCAGCAGGCGGAATTACCACTTCCGGTCTGCCTCGCCGGGTACCGCGTGCCAATCTGGTGCCGGGCACAGCCCAGCAGCAGAACCATCAGTCCGGTCCCCAGGTATCGCGTGCGCCCGATGATGTGCGCGGGCGTCTCACCAATCTCCGCAGGGGCATCCAGCAGGGGCGTCAGGCCAACAACGGCCCGTCGACCGGCAGTTTCCCACTCGGCCCCACTCACCAGCAGGAGCGTTAGTTGAGCCCGATGAGTCAGGCCGCGCAGAATCTGAACTGGTTGATCACCAACTTCGTGGACAACACCCCCGGGGTGTCGCACACGGTGGTGGTCTCCGCAGACGGCCTGCTGCTGGCGATGTCCGAAGGTTTCCCGCGCGACCGCGCCGACCAGCTGGCGGCTGTCGCCTCCGGTCTGACATCGCTGACCGCGGGTGCCTCCCGGATCTTCGAAGGCGGCGCCGTCAGCCAGACCGTGGTGGAGATGGAACGCGGGTTCCTCTTCCTGATGTCCGTCTCCGACGGCTCCTCGCTTGCCGTACTGGCCCATCCGGACGCCGATATCGGTCTGGTCGGGTACGAAATGGCTCTGCTGGTCGACCGGGCGGGCACTGTCCTCACCCCGGACCTCCGTGCCGAGCTCCAGGGCAGCCTGCTCCACTAGGCGGCCGTGAACCGGTGACACAGACGACTACTTCAGGTATTGAAATCAACCCTCGCCCGTCCGGCCGCTTACAGCCCCCCACCGGCCCCTTCAGACGGCAAGCCGACGCCCTGCTGTCACGCCCGGAGGATTCATGACCCCGCCACCCGCCTCACCCGATCCGTACGGCGCGCTGAACCACGCGTCGTACGAAGGTGAAGGCGACCAGCCGCTGGTTCGTCCGTACGCCATGACAGGCGGCCGGACCCGACCGCGCTACCAACTAGCGATAGAAGCGTTGGTCAGCACCACGGCCGACCCGGCGCACCTGGGAACACTGCTCCCCGAGCACCAGCGGATCTGCCACTTGTGCCGTGAGGTCAAGTCGGTGGCCGAGGTTTCGGCCCTGCTGTCGATGCCGCTCGGTGTGGCCCGGATTCTCGTCGCGGACCTGGCGGAAGCCGGCATGGTGGCCATCCACCAGCCGGGCAACGGAGAGGCCGGCGGCGCGCCGGATGTGACACTGCTCGAAAGGGTGCTCAGTGGACTTCGCAAGCTCTAGTGGCGGTGCTGCCCGTGCCACCACCTCGGCGAAGATCGTGGTGGCGGGCGGGTTCGGCGTGGGCAAGACCACGTTTGTCGGTGCCGTTTCGGAGATCAATCCGCTGCGCACCGAGGCCGTGATGACGTCCGCGTCCGCGGGCATCGACGACCTGACACACACCGGAGGCAAGACCACCACGACGGTGGCCATGGACTTCGGACGCATCACCCTGGACCAGGACCTGATCCTGTACCTCTTCGGTACACCCGGCCAGGACCGCTTCTGGTTCATGTGGGACGACCTCGTACGCGGCGCCATCGGCGCCGTCGTACTGGTCGACACCCGCCGCCTCGCCGACTGCTTCCCCGCCGTCGACTACTTCGAGAACAGCGGACTGCCGTTCGTCATCGCCCTCAACGGCTTCGACGGACACCAGCCCTACACCCCCGACGAGGTGCGCGAAGCGCTCCAGATCGGACCCGACACCCCCATCATCACCACCGACGCCCGGCACCGCGGCGACGCCAAGAGCGGTCTGATCACGCTGGTGGAGCACGCTTTGATGGCTCGGCTCAAGTAGCCACAAGTCGGTACTGGTGTACGGCGGTTAAGGTAGTCACACGGGGGTGGACTGTGTCCTTTGACACGATCCACCCCCCGTGTTCATAACGTTTCGAAAGAGAATTACTTCACAGTCGACACCCGACGCGCACGCTCGGTACCGCTGTGCTCACATGAGCCTCGCCTTTTGGCGGGGCTCGTTCTTTATGCCCGTTTTATCTGAGGTCTGCGCCACTCCGAATGGCCCATTCCGACTGTTTGGAACGCGACCGTTTCCCGTGCTGGAATTCGACGAACTCCCGAGTAGTACGGCCCTGAACAAACACGGCACAGCGTAGGTGCCGACGCCGAGAGGTTGTTGGTCGAGTGAGGCGTAACAACGAGGGCTCCACGGCGCTGCCGGAGCGGGGCAACTTCACCCCGCCGCGCGCCGCGGCGTCGTCCGCCGACGTGTCCGAAGGGGCGTCTGCCGGTGGCAGCACCAGCCGGATGTCCCCGCGCAACTGGCGGGTGCCCACCCGGCTGAACGCGATTCTCCTGATCCCCGTGCTGGTCGGCCTGGTCATGGGCGGCTTCCAGGTGAAGGCCTCGATCGACACCTGGCAGGAGGCCCAGGACGCCGAGAAGACCGCGCTCATCGTGCGCGCGGCCTCGGAGTACGGGCAGGCGCTGCTGAACGAGCGTGACCTCTCCGCTCAGCCGCTGCTGTCCAACAAGCGCGACGCCTCGATCGTCAGCCAGGTCCGCGCCACCACCGACTCGGCCGCGGACAAGTTCGACACGGCCGTGAAGGACATGCCGGCCAAGCAGGGCCTGGAGCGCCGCCTCAAGCTGTTCCGGCTGGAGGAGCCCAAGCTCCCCGACCTGCGCAAGGCCGCCTACGCCGAGGCCATGGACCCGGTGAAGACCGAAGAGGGCTACGTCCAGGTCCAGCACTCCCTGATGGAGTTCTGCAACGAGCTCGGCCTCGGCACCGGCAACATCACCAGCTACGGCCGCACCGTCTACGCAATCGAGTTGGCCAAGGCTGCAGAATCGCTTCAGCGCTCCATCGGCATGCACCTGCTGGTGCGGCCCAGCCAGGAGAGCGGCAAGTTCAACGACCAGGTGAAGGCCTTCGGCTCGTACAACTACCTGGAGCAGATCGCGCTGGGTGAATTCGTCTCCGGCGGTACGGAGGCGGACTCCGCCCGGCTGAAGACGGTCATGGCCGGCAAAGCCGCCGACGGCGCCGCCAAGGTCAAGGCCGCCAAGGAGCAGGCCGACGCGGCGGGTGTGCCGTTCGTGACGCCGCCCACCGTCGACGGCTCGGTCTTCGACGGCATGGCCCAGCAGCTCGGTCTCGGCAGGAGCCCCGCCCAGCTCAAGGCGAAGGGGATCACCCCCGAGACCTGGCTGGCCGCGGCCACCGCTAAGTTCGACGGCTACACCACCGTCGAGGACGAACTCGTCGACAAGGCGGTGACCGAGGCCGCGGGCATCTCCGCCGACGCCAGGACCGACGCCATCGTCAACGCCGCGATCGTGCTCGTCGCCCTGCTGGCCGCCTTCATCCTGGCCGGACTCATGGCCCGTCAGATGAGCCGCTCGATGCGCCGGCTGCGCACCGCCGCCTTCGGTATCGCCGAGCAGCGGCTGCCCTCGCTCGTCGACCAGCTCTCCCGGACCGACCCGGGCCGGGTCGACACCCGCGTCCAGCCGATCCCGATCAACAGCCAGGACGAGATCGGCGAGGTCGCCCGCGCCTTCGACCAGGTGCACCGCGAGGCGGTCCGGCTGGCGGCCGAGCAGGCCATGCTGCGGGGCAACGTCAACGCCATCTTCACCAACCTCTCGCGCCGCAACCAGTCGCTCATCGAGGGCCAGCTGACCCTCATCACCGACCTGGAGAACAACGAGGCCGACCCGGACCAGCTGGAGAGCCTCTTCCGGCTGGACCACCTCGCGACCCGTATGCGCCGCAACGGGGAGAACCTCCTCGTCCTCGCCGGTGAGGAGCCCGGCCGCCGGTGGAACCAGCCGGTGCCGCTCGTGGACGTGCTGCGGGCCGCCTCCTCCGAGGTGGAGTCCTACGAGCGCATCGAGCTCTCCGGCGTACCGGAGACCGAGATCCACGGCCAGTCCGTCACCGACCTCGTGCACCTGCTCGCGGAGCTGCTGGAGAACGCCACGACGTTCTCCTCGCCGCAGACCAAGGTGCGGGTCACCGCGACCCGGCTGCCCGACAGCCGCGTGATGATCGAGATCCACGACAAGGGCATCGGCCTCACCGCCGAGGACTTCGCCGACATCAACCACAAACTGGCCAACCCGCCGACCGTGGACGCGGCGGTCTCCCAGCGCATGGGCCTCTTCGTGGTCGGCCGGCTGGCCGACCGGCACGGCATCCGGGTCCAGCTGCGCCCCTCGGGCGAGCAGGCCGGTACCACCTCTCTGGTCATGCTGCCGGACGCCATCACCCACGGTGGCGGCGGCGAAGGCGCCCCCGCGCAGGACGACTTCACGGTCTCCTCGATCATTCCGCAGCAGCATGCCTTCGACGCGCCGCTTCCGCTCCAGCCCCAGCTGCGCACGGCGGCGGAGCTCGGCTTCGACGACTCCCGCTACGAGGAGCCGTCGGCGGAGCCCGCGCAGCTCGACCCGGTGGGCCGCTCGCTCATGCGGGAGGAGCGCCGCGCGGCGCTGGAGGCCCAGGCGGGCGGAGAACAGCAATCGCCGTTCCCCCAGCAGCAGGAGCAGCAGCCGGAGCCGCAGGAACAGTACGAGCAGGCCGCGTATGCCGAGGACCCCTACGCCGTGAGCCAGTACGCCCGGGAACCGCAGCAGAGCGGGCAGCAGGAGCCGCAGTACGACCAGAACGCGTACGAGGGCGGTTACGACCCGTTCCGCGGTGACACCGGCTACGTCCAGCAGCCCGACTTCGACGGGCAGAACGGCTATCCGGAAGCGTCCTACGCCGCTCCCGAGTCGCCTCAGCAGGGCTACGACGGGCAGTACGCCGTCCAGCCCCAGCAGGAGGAGTGGCCGGATCAAGGCGCGTACCGGGGTGCGTACGAACCCCTGACGCAGACCGAACCGGAATCCGAGCCGAGCGCCCCCGCCGAACCGCAGGACCCCGTAGGCTTCGACCGTTCGGGCCCCGTTCCGAACCCCGGCCACGAGATGACCGAGGCCGGTCTGCCGCGCCGGGGCGGTCAGCAGCACTGGCAGCCGACGGGCCGCGGCAACGAGCGGCCCGTGGCCGCGCAGGAGCAGCCGCAGCCGCAGCAGCAGCCGGAACCGCAGCAGCCGTCGCCGGTGCAGCGGGAGGCCGACGAGACCGAAGGAACCGACGACTGGCGCTCGGCGAACGACGAGCGCTGGGAGCGGGCCGAGAAGCTCCGGGACCCCAAGGCGGGCGGGGTCACCCCGTCCGGTCTTCCCCGGCGCGTGCCCAAGGCCAATCTGGTCGAGGGCACGGCCGAGCAGACCCAGCAGGGCGGCCCCCAGGTCTCCCGCGCCCCGGAGGACGTGCGTGGCAGGTTGAGCAACCTGCGACGGGGCGTCCTGCGGGGACGTAACGCGGGTTCGGACAGCAGTAATACCTACAACCAGGAGCGTTAGTGTGAGCCCGATGAGCCAGGCGGCGCAGAATCTGAACTGGTTGATCACCAACTTCGTGGACAACACCCCCGGGGTGTCGCACACGGTGGTGGTCTCCGCCGACGGACTCCTGCTGGCGATGTCCGAGGGATTTCCGCGTGACCGCGCCGACCAGCTGGCGGCTGTCGCCTCCGGTCTGACCTCGCTGACCGCAGGTGCCTCCCGGATCTTCGAGGGCGGCGCCGTGAATCAGACAGTTGTGGAGATGGAGCGCGGATTCCTCTTCATCATGTCCGTCTCCGACGGGTCTTCCTTGGCCGTTCTTGCACACCCGGACGCCGATATCGGTCTGGTTGGGTACGAAATGGCACTTCTGGTCGATCGTGCCGGCGGTGTCCTGACTCCGGACCTCCGCGCCGAACTTCAGGGAAGTCTTCTTAACTAGTAGACAGACAGTGCGTTTCGCGTCACCGCGCCATAAGGTGCGGTGGCGCGGACCCACTGGGACCGGGACCGGCAGTCGGAGGAGGAATCGTGGGTACACCCCCAGGCGGGCACCAGTTCAACGGTGGTCAGCAGGTACCGGGTGAGCACAGGGGCGACGGCTTCGACTACCCATCCGTGCCCGGAAGACAGGATGCGCAGCAGCCTTTTCAGCCGTTCCGGCAGGCCCGGCGCTCGCAGGGTTCGGACGACTGGCCGCACCAGGAGGCACAGGGCGCGGACGACTGGCCGCAGCACACGCAGGGCTCGGAGTGGCGGCAGCAGCCCCAGCGGCCGCAGCGCCCGCACCGCTACGACTCCCCGCAGCCGCCGCCGCGCATCCAGCCGGTGCAGCCGCGACAGGCCCCCGAACCGGCCCCGGCCGCACACAATCCGCTCGTCCGTCCGTACGCCATGACAGGTGGACGGACCCGACCGCGCTACCAACTCGCGATTGAGGCGTTGGTCAGTACGACGGCTGATCCGTCCCGGCTGCAAGGGCAGTTGCCCGAGCACCAGCGGATCTGCCGGCTGTGCATCGAGATCAAGTCGGTGGCCGAGATCTCGGCCCTGCTCTCGATCCCTCTCGGCGTTGCCCGGATCCTCGTAGCCGACCTGGCAGAGGCCGGACTCGTCGCTATCCACCAGCCCGGCGGCGAAGAGTCCGCCGGTGGCCAGCCAGATGTGACACTGCTCGAAAGGGTGCTCAGTGGACTTCGCAAGCTCTAGCGGCGGAGCGGCCCGCTCCACTACCTCGGCGAAGATCGTGGTGGCAGGGGGCTTCGGCGTGGGTAAGACCACGTTTGTCGGTGCCGTTTCGGAGATCAATCCGCTGCGCACCGAAGCCGTGATGACGTCCGCGTCCGCGGGCATCGACGACCTGACACACACCGGGGACAAGACCACCACGACGGTGGCCATGGACTTCGGACGCATCACCCTGGACCAGGACCTGATCCTGTACCTCTTCGGTACACCCGGCCAGGACCGCTTCTGGTTCATGTGGGACGACCTCGTACGCGGCGCCATCGGCGCCGTCGTACTGGTCGACACCCGCCGCCTCGCCGACTGCTTCCCCGCCGTCGACTACTTCGAGAACAGCGGACTGCCGTTCGTCATCGCCCTCAACGGCTTCGACGGACACCAGCCCTACACCCCCGACGAGGTGCGCGAAGCGCTCCAGATCGGACCCGACACCCCGATTCTGACCACGGACGCGCGGCATCGGGCGGATGCGAAGAGTGCGCTGATCACTTTGGTCGAGCATGCGTTGATGGCGCGTCTGCGGTAGGGCCTGCGGCCCGCCCGTCCGGATGTACGAAAGGCCCCGCGCTCCGTTGGGAGTGCGGGGCCTTTCGTTTGGTGCGCCCGGCCTTCGGCCGGCGTGGGCCCGGTGGGCCTGTTGTGGTCAGCCCTGCCAGCTGTGGGGGGCCCGGAAGCCGGGGGTGCGCTCCAGGCGGCGCCAACCGGCTGTGGTGCGGCCTCGGTGGGCGGGGGCCTCGGTGGGCTGGGCTGCGGCGCGGGCGAGCAGGACCGCGGTTATGGCGGCCAGCTCCTCGGGGGCGGCAAGCCCCTTCTCGACGCGCAGCACGGACTCGGCGGCAGTGGTCATGGGTGTTTCTCCGTCTTCTCGGCAGTGCTGCGGACTACTGCGGGGGGTTGCCGTGCTTGCGGGACGGCAGGTCGGCGTGCTTGTTGCGGAGCATCGCCAGTGAGGCGATCAGGACCTCACGGGTCTCGGCAGGGTCGATGACGTCGTCGACCAGGCCGCGCTCGGCGGCGTAGTACGGATGCATCAGTTCGGCCTTGTACTCCTTGACCATGCGGGTCCGCATGGCCTCGGGGTCCTCGGCGTCGGCGATCTGCCGGCGGAAGATGACGTTGGCGGCACCTTCGGCGCCCATCACCGCGATCTCGTTGGTGGGCCAGGCGTAGGTGAGGTCGGCGCCGATGGACTGGCTGTCCATGACGATGTACGCACCGCCGTAGGCCTTGCGCAGGATCAGCGAGATCCTCGGCACCGTGGCGTTGCAGTAGGCGTAGAGCAGCTTCGCCCCGTGCCGGATGATTCCACCGTGCTCCTGATCGACGCCGGGCAGGAAGCCGGGTACGTCCAAAAGGGTGACGATGGGGATGTTGAAGGCATCACACATCTGGACGAACCTTGCGGCCTTCTCGCTCGCCTCGATGTCCAGGACGCCGGCCAGGGCCTGCGGCTGGTTGGCGACGATGCCGACGACCTGTCCGTCCAGGCGGGCCAGCGCGCAGACGATGTTGCGGGCCCAGCGCTCGTGGATCTCCAGGTAATCGCCGTCGTCGACGAGCTCCTCGATGACCTTGTGCATGTCGTACGGGCGGTTGCCGTCGGCGGGCACCAGGTCCAGCAGGACGTCGCCGCGCCGGTCGGCCGGGTCGTCGCTCGTGACCGTGGGCGGGTTCTCGCGGTTGTTCGAGGGCAGCATCCCGATCAGGTAGCGGACCTCGGCGATGCAGGTCTCCTCGTCGTCGTACGCGAAGTGCGCGACGCCCGAGGTCTCGGCGTGCACATCGGCGCCGCCGAGGCCGTTCTGGGTGATCTCCTCGCCGGTGACCGCCTTCACGACGTCCGGTCCGGTGATGAACATCTGGGAGGTCTCGCGGACCAT
>NZ_JBHXUW010000101.1:0-15407 GCF_042672475.1 Streptomyces sp. NPDC127177 | reverse complement strand
CGAATCTCGTATCCTCCGCCATTGCTCTCACCGGGCAATACGTCGAAGGCCCCCGTTGCTTGCAGCGGGGGCCTTCGACGTTGGCGGTTGAAGTTGTCTCCAGCAGTCGCCGGCGCTCACCGACCGCCATCACCACAGGGAATGACGTCCTCCTGCACCGGGACCCCGAGCGCGGAACCGACACTCACGATCACTCGCTCGGGGCAGCTGCCTTCGCCGACTCCTGCTTGTCGGCATCGGCGAAGAGGAGGGTGGGTTCGGCGAGGATGTCCCTGCCCGCCTCGCTCTTGTAGATCTCGTCGACGCTGCCGAACCGGGCTAGTGCGTAGTCGAGGTCGAGCAGATCGGCAGCCTGTCGGACGGACGCCTCGTCGGGTCCTTCGATCTCGACGAAGGTGGGGAGGTCCGGCCAGGTGTCGAAGTCGAAGGCGACTTCGCCCAGGCGCCACTCCTCGCGGTAGTTCTCCTGGTAGCGCACCTCGCGCAGGCCGACGTTGCGGAGGATCTCGGCCATGGCGTGCAGGTCGGACACCTCGGTCTCGATCTCGGTGGTGCCGTCGATCGTCGTGGAGTCGGTGACCTGCTTCAGTGTGAGAGTGGAGCGGGTGGCCTCGTCCCTCAGGCGGACCCAGGCACCGCCTTCCAGGGCGTCGTTCTCGAAGATCTTCCGGGTGAGGAGGGTGCGCGGAAAAGCCTGGACGGCTCCGAGCGCCGTCAGTTTGGCCTGGAGGCCGACGACGTCGATGTCGAGGAACTTGGCCTCGTACTCGTGCTTCATAGGTCCTTCTTCCCGTAGCTCTAGGAGGGGGCGAACGCACGGGCGGCGAGGAGGAGGCCCATGCGGTGGTTGTGGTCCTGCAGCTGTCCGACGTGCGCCTGCTCGGTGAACTCGTTGGTCCGCAGGGTGAGCAGGACGTCCCAGTCGCCGATGAAGTAACGCCGGAGCTTCTCGGGGGATGTGTAGTGCTCCAGCACGTGGTGGCGTTGTGTGAGGGGCATCATGAACTCCGCGCCGAACAGACCGCCGGGCCGGACCAGGTGCTGCATGCGGTCGACGAACTCGCCCAACGGCCGGTGGTGGTTGGCACTGTAATGCCACGAGCAGCTCGTCCAGACAGCGTCACAGAGGGCAGCATCGGGCTCGGAGACGAGGAAGTCCTCCTCCACGATTCGGACACGGTCGTGAAGCCCTTCCTGTTTCAGGCGCTCGATCATGCCCATCGCGTGACCGGTTCTGCCACCCGGAAGTTGGGCCTCGCCACCGTGGAGGGCGAGCGGGTCGCGCTCGATGGCGATTACGCGGTAGCCGGCCGCGGCCAATGGCACGACGAGTCTGCCGTCGCTCGCCCCGATGACCGTCACGGTGGAGTCAGGCTCCGTACGCTCCTTCAGCGCGGCGAGGAACTGAGGGAAGAAGGTGAGGGTGTGCCGCCACATGCTGGGGGTCTGCACTGGCTTGCTCTCCTTGCGGGTGGGTGCTGCTCAGGACGGCTCGGAGTGCCTCGTCAGGGGTGAGACCGGTGGTGTTCACGCGGTGCATCGGGAACGAGGCGTAGGCGTCGGTGATCTTGTCTGCGGTGATCTCGGCGAGGGCGTCCCAACGCGAGACAGGCTTGTCGCGCCTGGCGAGTCGGCGCTGGCGCTCGTCCTCCGCGCAGACGAGGTAGTAGGTGACGGGACGCGGGATGCCTGGCGGCAGGGACACCGAGAGGTCGGCCCCGAAAGCGCTGTGGTTGGCCAGGCACCGTGCGAAGTAGCTCTCGACGACGACCGGGATACCGGCGGACAGGTACCGCTGGATCTGATCGGTGGCGGTGAACAGGGCCGAGAGGTAGAAGCACATGCGTGCCTCGGCGTTGCCCAGCCGGTCGACCTCCTGCCGCATTGCCTGGTAGTTGGGTGGCACGGTCGGGACCAGTACTGCGCCACGGGCGGCCGCGAGCAGGGGGGCGAGCGTCGACTTGCCGGTGCCGCGTAGCCCTTCGACGCTCTCGAAGGACGCCGGGTCAGACACGTCCGTACACCACGTCCGGCACCGCGAGGGTGAGTTCGTCGGTGGCGGAGGGCCGGTGGTCGATGTGGTCGGCGAGCTTGTCGTACCAGAAGGCGTGCGAGTCCTTGCCGACGGCCTTGCAGGACATGGTGAGCGCGCCGCGCGGGTCGGCCTCGATCCGCTCGATCTCCACGGTGCCCCCGGCGGGGAGGCAGGCGTCCGGCGCACCGAGCTCGGACAGGTCCTCGTCGAGGATCACCTCGATGCCCAGCTCGGCCGAGGCCAGGCGCTCCCGCAGACGGGTGTAGGCCGTGGCGTCGTTGACGAGGAGCTCGGGGTGGTCCGCTGCGTTGCCGACCGGCCGGAGGCAGTGGAGTTTCAGCTGCTCCACCCCGTAGTGCTGCAATGTGCGGGCGAGCGGCAGAACCTCGTCGATGTTGCGTGAGGTGACCGTCATGGTCGCGCCGGCGCGGACGCCGAGCTGCTGGGCGATTTCGAGTGCGCTCAGGGCACTGCGGTAACTTCCGAACTTCCGGATCTTGTCGTTGGTCGTACCGATGCCCTCCAGCGACACCCGGAGCAGGTCCAGGTCGGGGGCGATCTCGGTCAACCGGCGCTCGATGCGGTAGCCGTTGGTGCAGATCTCGACCTGCATGCCCAGGTCCCGCTTGGCGTACCGGACGACCTGGGCGAGGTCTCGGTAGACGAACGGCTCGCCGCCCAGCAGGGTGACAGCCTCGGTGCCGTACTCGTCGCGCATCAGCGTAAGGAGGTTGACCGCCTCGTCCGTGGTGAAGGCGTCGGCGTGCTGAAGCCGTTTGCCGTGGAAGCAGTGCAGGCATTCGAAGTTGCAGCGGTAGAGCAACTGCAGGTACAGCATCCGGATCCTGCGGATCCCGGTGACTTCGCTGATCACGAGGGTCTCCTTCGAGGTGCTTGCCTGGTGGGAGACCTGATATTGGCGGGACAGGTACGGACCTCGTCACCGCGTATCGGGACGCTGTAAGGACGTCCTGGGACGTTTTCAGCGTGCGGAGAGTCCCTCCAGGATCCCGAGTACACGGCCGGTGTCCGTGAGATCGGGCAGGACCGTATGGGCGCCGGCGTCTGCCAGCTCCTGGGCCCTGTGGACGCCGGAGGCGACCGCGATGATCTCGGAGCCCGTGGAGAGTGCGGCTTCCACGTCCCTTGGGGTGTCTCCGACGAGCACGACGGGCACGCCATCCTGGGCGCCCCGCAGTCGCTGGGCCCGCTCCCGGGCGACAGCGACCAGGTCGGGGCGCTGGAGGGCATCGGCCCCGTAGGCACCGACCGGCAGGTCGAGGAGGGGATCAAGGCCGAAGGCCGCGACCTTCACGCGGGCGTTGTCCGCGATATTGCCGGTGAGTACCGACGACACCCAACTGCTCCGTATGGAGACCTCCTTCAGGACTTCCCGCACGCCCGGCAGGGCTGTTCCCCGACGACTGAGGTCCTGGAGACGCGCCTCCCCTGCGTCGGACAGCGCCCCCTCGACCGCTGCCCAGTCCGGCTCGGCCAAGCCGTTCCGCTCGAACATGTCGCGCATGATCAGCCGGTCCGTACGCCCTTCCGTCCGCGCGGGCCCTGCGGGCGCCCTTCCCGCCAGGGCCGTGAAGGCGGCGGCGTAGATCTCCTTGCTGACCCCGGCGTTCTCGATGAGGGTGTGGTCGATGTCCCACAGGACGATGAGCTCCATGCATCCAGCGTAAATACAGCAGCCATGCCCCCCTCCTTCCATGGAACGTCCCGAAACGTCCTTGCCGCTCCTGACCGGTCTCGGCTTGTATGGCGTCTGTGAACGAGCGATTGCACTCCGTGCTCGCCCAGCGCGGCATCCCACCCGAATCACTCGCCGAAGTCTGCGAGGTGGACCCCAAGACCGTTGGCCGGTGGCTCGGCGGACGCGTTCCCCATCCTCGCCACCGCTTCCGCGTGGCCAAGCACTTACGGGTGGAGGAACTGTTCCTCTGGCCCGCACCGGCGCCGAGCACGCAGCAGCAGCAGCAGCTCACTGGTTCAGGACAGGAGCTGATCGGGACCTACCAGAACCGGGCGAGCGTCCCGCGCGACACGTGGCTGTCGCTGCTCAACAGCGCCCAGGAACAGATCAGCGTCCTCGTTTTCTCCGGCACCTTCTTCGCCCAGTCCAACCCCCCACGTCGCCAAGATGCTCGCCGAGCGCGCGTCGAGCGGGGTGCGAGTGCGGCTCTGCTTCGGCGACTCGAAGGGCCAGGCGGCAGCAATCCGGGGCCACGAAGAGGGAATCGGCGACACACTCGCCGCCAAGATCCGTGCCTCCCTGACCTACTACCGGCCCTTGTTGTCCGAGACCGGATGCGAGGTGAGGCTGCACGACACCACGCTCTACACCTCCATGTTCCGGTACGACGATGACCTTCTGATCAACCCGCACGTCTGGGGCCAGCCGGCCAGCGCCAACCCTCTCCTCCATCTCCGCAGAGCAGACACGGCGGGCTGGTTCGACAACTACGCTCAGAGTTTCGAAGCTGTCTGGGCCACCGCACGGCCCTGGACACCAGACCAGGAGGAGCCCTCGCCACGTGGGCAGGACTGAGTACTACAACGACCCCAAGGCCCCCAAGGCGAACACGCTCATCCCCGCCAACAACCTGCTCGTCATCGACGACAACGGCGCCATACTCCTCCAACGTCGCCGGGACACCGGCCAGTGGGCCCTGCCTGGGGGAGCCCAGGACATCGGCGAGACGGCCGCCGAGTGCGCCGTGCGCGAATGCCTGGAAGAGACCGGGATCATCGCCGAGGTCACGGGGTTCCTGGGGGTCTACACGAACCCGAACCACATCGTGGCCTACACCGACGGCGAGATCCGCCAGCAGTACGAGAACACCTACATCGGCCGGCCCGTAGGCGGCGAACCCACGATCAACGACGAAGCCGACGGCGTCCGCTACGTCCAGCCGAGCGACCTGGACCAGTTCGACATCCACCCCAGCATGCGCCAGCAGATCGGCGACTACCTTGCCGGCACGTACCCCTACCTGGGCTGAGCCGCCAAAGCCGCCTCCACCCGACTCACGGCCGCGAGGATGTCCGGCGATGCGCGACGGATGAACCGCCCCACCAGGCTGTCCGCGCCATAGCGAACGGCGATCTCCGCCAGCCGGGCCTCGGCAAAGGTGACCTCGCCATCGGGTGTGGTCGTCATGTCGCAGTAGGTGAGCGCGTCCACCAGCAGTTGGTCGTCCAGCAGCGGAAACTCATCCTCCAGCACGTCCCGCAGCCCGCGCTCCTCAGCCTCCAGCAACGCCATCGAATGATTCGCCACCAACCGGACCAGCCGTTCGCCCGCAGCAGGGATGTCACGCAGAAACCGAGCACCATCCAGCGGGTGGAAGCCGGTCGCGGCCATCCGCGGCGCGTAACCCACGTCATGCAACACCGCAGCAGCAACTAGCAGGTCCGCCGCATCTCCGACGACCTCTGCCAATTCGACTGCGCGCCGCGCGACGCCTTGCGAGTGAGCCCATCGACGGGGAAGTGGCTCACGCAACTCCACCTCGGCTACCCAGCCCGCCCATTTCACCATCGATGCGTTCATGCTCAGTACGTGCCCAGGCACGATCCGTCTCAGTCTCAGCCGGATCGATCACAACGTCCTATCCAGAGGCGTGACACGGGAGCTAACTCGCATCGGCAGGAACGCGCCGCCCTCGGAATCATGCTGCTGGAGCGTCCACCAGGCGGGAGGCTCCTGTCTCGGTCTCCTACAAACGCTACCCACGCCGCTCGCGACCACGCATTGCCCAACTCTGCACCAGAAGAGCTCCTATCAACCCCCGTTCTAGCCATATGATGTGACGTCAGTCACGGTCCGAAGGGGGTCCTCGTGCCATCGAGCGAGAAGCAGCAGGATGAATCAGAATTCGAGGCCGAGGTCCTGCGGATATCTCGGGCGCTCTTCGCGCCAGAGAACGAGTTTCAGGGTTCGACCTACATCGGCACTGCTGAACGTGACGGTGTCTTCGTCGGACCGGACTCAGTCACGATCGTCGAATGCACGGTTTCGGGACGCAAGGACAAGGCAGAGAAGGACGGCAGGAAGCTCCACGAGGCATGCCTAGCCAAAGCCCGAGAACACCCGTTCAAGGCCGTCAAGGGCTTCTTCGTCACTCGGGATGAACCCACCGCCGTCCAACGCGCGGTCATCAAGGGCTTCGGCCCGCCTCTCGTCGCCTGCAGCTTCTCCCAGCTGCGCGGACAGCTCGTCGACTCCCTGAAGTACCTTGAGTTGCGCAGCTCGTACCCCTTCGGCAGTGCGCGCGAGCCGAGTAGCGGCAACCACGAAGACCTCAAACCGTACGTGGCCGTTGATCCGGTGGAAAGCGGTACTGGGGAGCCTTTCTCGGTTGCTCGCGTGACCGAAGAGGTCAAGCACGGCAAATCCGTTCTCTTGTACGGCGATTACGGGGCGGGTAAGAGCATGCTCCTGCGCGAGCTGCACCGGCGTCTCGCGAAGGCCCACCGCAAGAACACGTTCGGCCCATTCCCTATCCTGCTCAACCTGCGTGACCACCAGGGCCAGGTCTACCCAGTGGAAGCTCTAGAGCGGCACGCTCGCGAAATCGGCTTTCCGGCACCCGCACAACTGGTCCGAGCGTGGCGTGCGGGTGATGTGACACTTATCCTGGACGGCTTCGACGAGATCGCGACGCCCGGTTGGATCGGCAAGACGTCCGCAATGCGCGACATCCGTCGCCGCTCCGTTGAACTCGTACGCCGCTTTTGCCGCGATACACCCGCCTCAACCTCCGTCGTCCTCGCAGGCCGTGCACATTTTTTCGACAGTGAGCGCGAGATGCGCAACGCGCTTGGCGCCCGCGACGACGCCCTCTCACTCATGGCGGGCGAGCCATCAGAGGAGCAAGCAAGAGAGATTCTGGACGCCTATGGCTGGCGCGATTCCCTCCCAGACTGGCTTCCCTCACGCCCTCTCCTGCTGAGCTATCTGGGCTCGTCGAGTGCACTCCAGAATTCAATTGAAGGGACGTTCGGCCGCTCAGCCGGCGAAGGTTGGCACATGATGCTGGACCGCATTTCCGAGCGTGAGGCCGACATGGAAATGGGGGTGGACGGGTTCACTATCCGAAAAGTTTTGGAACGACTCGCTACCCAGGCTCGGCGCTCAGCAGATGGGCTTGGTCCCATCTCCCAGGAAGAACTAACGTCCGTCTTTCATTCGGTGTGCGGCTATGCCCCTGACGAGGGCTCGTACCAACTTCTACAACGGCTCCCAGGGCTCGGGGCTATGGATAGCGTTGACGGCTCACGGCGCTTCGTCGACGTCTCCCTCGTCGATGCCGCCCGCGCTGGGGACGTCGTGGCCTGCATCCTCGAACCAAACACAGATAGTCCGCTGTTGGAGATGACAGGTAGCATCGCTTGTCTGGACGAAGTCGGCGTTGATGTCGCCGCCGTACGGCTGGAGGAAGAAAGCGCCGCGAGTTCAGGGCGCGCTTACTCGTCTGCGAATGCTTTCCAGCGCCGGGGCGTCTCAGACGCCGTCATCGCGGACATCATCCGCGTCTCCGCGCGCCTATGGCCAGAGGAAGAATCTCGCACACCGATCTCTGTCCACGAGGTGGAGTTTCGGAGCTTTTCGCTGTCCGCCGACGCCAAAGGCTACGACTGGCTGAGTTTCCACGATTGCGTGATCCAGGAACTCGACCTTACAGACCACGACGGTTACGCGCTCCCACACTTCCAGAACTGCCTCATCGGGCAAATGGTTGGGGTTGCTAGTTGGTCAGCACTACAGGATGGCCGGTTCGTCGAATGCGAGGTGGCTCAGTTCGACGCACAGATGTCGACGGCTAAGGGGATCCTCGCCCTGAAGACAACACCGATGAACAAGGTAATGCTTACGATACTGAAGAAGGTCTACGCCCAGCGAGGCACGGGGCGGAAGGAGTCTGCACTCTTCCGCGGACTGGATACCAAACACAGAGAGCTAGTTCCGGATGCATTGCAGCGTCTCACCGCAGAGGGGCTCATCACCTCCGCTCGGTCCAGCAGTACCCGGCTATGCCTCCCAGTCCGGGGCGCGGCAAGCCGGGTAAGGCGCATCCTCCAAGCTCCCCAGTCGAGTTCCGACAGCATCCTTGAGTAGTTCGGCTGTGAAGTCACTCGCAGCAAGGGCGCTGCGCGTAGCCCGGCGATTGTGATTTGGCTTGGGCGGGTGCGCCCTCGGCTCTCTGCCCGACGGAGACCGCAAAGCGATCAACTGTGTCGGACACCGTGCCGCCAGTCAATGAGCGCGAGCGATGGGTCTCAGTTCTGGTCTCATTCACCCCCATCCAGCCCCGTCCGGGCAGGGCCGGACAGAACGCTCCGCCGCAGGCCAGAACGGGAGTGGCCCGCGCCGGACAAGGCGAACATTTGGAAAGCGTGTTGGGGGCAACCCCTCACGAGTTCGAATCTCGTATCCTCCGCAGTGGCCCAGCAGGGCAGATGAAGGCCCCAACCGGTTTCCGGTCGGGGCCTTCATCGTTCCGTGGTTGCAGTTTTGGTTGCGGTTGGAGGCAACGCCGCCTTCCGACCTCAGTCGTCCTCAGCGTCCGCGTGGCCACGGTTCAGCAGTGCGGTCACGGCGTCGGTGAGCGGTTTCAGCGGCGGCTTGGGACCGTAGCTGAGCAACTCCCCGACCCCGCTCAGACGCTCTTTCCACTTGACGACCGCATCCCAGGAACCGAACACCGACGGTCCCAGCTGGTCCGACTGGGAGAGCTCCGCAAGCACGTGGGCCGCCCTGGTTGCGGAAGTCAACGCAGAGTCGAGGTTCCCCTGCTCCTGAACGTGCAGGGGGAGAGTGAGTTCACCTTCCTGCTCGCCCGCCGCAGCCAACTCCTTCCGTGTCGTGATGATGGTGTTCTCGGCCAGCTCGGGGTCGGCGTACCAGACCAGGTCCCATTCGTACCGGATCGACACCTGGGCGCGGGCCTTGTCGATGACCGGATCACCGTCGGCCACCATTCGGCCATCGACCTCGCCTGGGACTGTGTGGAACGCCTTGACCGCCCGATTGCCCGTGACGTGGGCACAGGCGATCGAATGCAGCATTTTACGGCCGCCAAGGGTTTCGGCGAGGAGCTTGAGGAGCCGGGTAGGGGTGGCCCGGTAAGGCGCCTTGAGCGGCTCGGCCTTCACCCCGAGCTTGGAGCCGCGGTCACGGGTGATCAGCCCACCCAGGATGGCGGCGGTGCCCCCGAGGACAGTCAGTTCGGCAATGGCGGCCTCGTCACCAGCCACGGCGTTGGCGAGCACCTTGTCGAGGACCTCGACCGGGTCCCACCCCTTCGTGAGTTTCCAGGTGCGCATCCACACCGTGTCGGTAATGGTCCCGCCGTTGTCGAAGGCGCGCAGCGGCTGGTCGATGCCGTCACTGCGGTACGGGGAGAGAATCAGCGCACCCGTGTGCTTGCCGATCAGTTGCCGGTCAGCGCGACGGAACCCGAATTCCTGGCGCAGCAGCTCCTTCATCTTCACCGCTCGGGTTCCGGACAGGAGAACTTGCTGGTGCACTGCGGATGCCCACAGCCGGTGCGAGGGGAGACCGAGAAGGTTCTGGAGGTCCTCGACCCGGGCGGTGCCGTTGAGGACTTTGTACTCGCTGTCGTTGACCAAGTCGGCCGTGCCGGCGTTGCGGTAGACCCGTCCCATGCCTTGCGAGTTCTGCGCGGTGGAGGACCAGGGCGTTACCCGGGTGTGAAGGTTACTCAGAAGGTCATCGCGGCCGACTACGAGGTCGGCCATGGGGTCTCCGTGATCGTCCACGGCGCTGACCACGATCATGGCTGGGAAGGTGAGGGTGTGGCCCTCGCGACGGGTTGCCTCGGTAAGCGGTTCTTCCTTGAGGCCAGCACTGACACGCACGGCCATAGCGGTCACCGCGTTCCGAGCGCGCCGCAGGTCCGCCGCGCTGCGTGGACGCCTGCGGTCGAGCGAACCGATGGTGGCTGCTACACAGGCATGGGACGCCTCGTAGATGTCCCCGCCGGTCCGTGCGAGCCACAAGCTGATCAACCGGCTGTTGCCGTCGCCGGCTACCAGATAAGTCTCGTGCGTGTCGTCATCGAACAGCACCCGTACCAGGAACAGGGTCAAGGGCTCCTTGACACCCTCTTGGAGGATGCTCTCGGTGTAAACGTTGCGCTTGTCGGAGTCCGCCTTGTAAGTGTTGATCATGCTTTCTCGGACGGCTTCACCCAGAGCCCGGCGATCGCGCATGCAAATGGTGAGGATCGCCAGAGGACGTTGCGTCCCCGTGCCGTCGTCACCAAGGAGCGTGCTGTAGGCCGGCGGCAGGCTGTCCGCTTTGGGGTCCATAGCTGTGAGGATCGCGTCTCCCCAGCGCCCATTAATGAAGTCGGGCAGCACCATGAGGTCGGGGTAACGGCGATGCGGTGCAAGCAGGTGGAGGAACCCTCCGACGACCGGTTTGCTGATCAGCAGGTTGACGTCGTCCTCGTTGACGCTGGCGATCGCTTTGAGGTGGGAAGGGTTCGCTGCCCCGAAGGTGATGATGTTCTTGGCCTCGTCGTCCACTGCGTATTTGGACAGCGGGTTGGCAGCTAGGGCCTTCCACGGGGCACGCAGCTTTGCGGCGGGTTCTGGGGCTGTCGGCTCATCGGGTCGGCGTGTCAACGGCGGGATGGCTGACCCATCGGCGTCGAAGTCCGCGGTCAAGTCGTTTTGCATGCAGAGACGTCCTCGTCGGATGAACGCGCAGCTGGGCGAAAGCCCCTCCACCGTCGACACTGTGTCGAACGGTGATCGCTGCGCGCCTCCCAAGGGCGGCGTGCTCCGTCACGTCCCAGGTCCGGCTCATGGCTCCGGCCTGGATCAGTGCCGACCAGCATTCGTCGGGATCAGGGGAGCCTCTGGTCTCACGGACGGGTGTCACGTGGTGAAGTGCCAGTTGCTCGTCACACGCAGCTCACAGGTCTGGCGTGTGCGATTCCGGTGTAGCCGGAGCGGTTGCACGCTGTCACGTGACCAACAGTCACGTGACAGCGACCAACTGTCTTGCCCTTCCCTGGAGTTGTCAAGTCTCCTGGTGAACGCGCCGTCAAGGCCAACCTTTCCGTATAATCACTAGCCACCTGGTTTGCAGATGCGGCTAGTTGGCGAAGGCTCTGGTTGTTGGTGAAGCCCATGTCAGACGCGAAAACAGCCTGCTCCGCGCTGGAGTTTCGGCAGAATCGCAGGCTCGCGGGTCTTCAAAGAGTGAGAGGTGCTTGATGTCGGCAGGCCAGAACGTCCACTTCCCTCCCATCGAAAATGGATGGACTACTTGATCAGCGCCGTTGAGCACCTCGACAGTTCACCGACGGCGCGGGATCTCAAGTACGCAGTCCTCCACCTTCAGGCAGCCACCGAGGTCCTATTCAAGGCCCGGCTCATCGTTCAGGACTGGAGATTGCTCTCCAAGAAGCCTGCGGAGGCAGATGCCGGAGCGTTTGACCGCGGTGATTTTCAGATCGGCGACGTAACGCTGGTCGCCACCTACCGACAACTCGCCCGCTGGACCGAGAAGTGCAAGATCAACAGAGTCCGCCATGTCCGCTACGCGGCCGTCCGGTAGACGAAGAACCCCTTGCGTGTCCTGTAAAAGCGATAACTGCCCGGCCTTGGGCACCCCCAAGAGATTCGCCCTTGCCTGCGAATTTCCGTGATCACGCCGACTGTCAGGCTGTCCCGATCGCCGAGGAGCCTCAGGCCCCGAAATGAAACCCGGTCTGATAGGTCTCAACCAATGTGTCGATCTGATCCTCGTACGTCTCCAGAAACGTATCGAGCGAGTAGGCGCCGTTCCAACCCGCGTCGCGGAGCTGTGCTCCCTCACAGGGAATCGGCAGAGTACGGAGGACCTCGTCCTGCACGAAGTGGAGTCGAAGTTCACTCGCCTCTGACGCAAGGAGCGGGTTTCCTCCGATCTGCTCGATGAGTACGTAGCGAAGTCCGAGCAGACTCAGGAGATCAAGATCGGTGACCCAGGACTCATCCATGAGGTGGTGAACCTGCCAGTGCATGGCATCGCGATAGACCAGACGCACCCGGTCGGTCATGTCAGGGCAGGCAACACCGTCCCAGTAGAGGGAGCCACGGATCGCGCGGTGGTCGCCGTCCTGGGTAGCCAATGCCGTCCCAAAGGTCATCGGAACGAGCGCTGAGAGCTTGTCGGGCCACCCGTGCACCAACGATCGGATCAGATCGCACGGGTTGTACACATGAAGCATGACATCGCGCTCCACGCCATCGGCCGAAACGTCGTCCAACCACCGCCCCACGAGCCTCGCCCAATCAGGGTTCCTCGCCGTGCACGCCCTGCTCTCCTCCCGGAAAGCAGGCCATCTTCCACGGTCCGTGGTTCGCGCGGATCCCGTGTAGAGGACCTGGCCGATACCCTCGTCGTCACCGTTCAGGTCCCGGAGGAGATCCCTCTCGTCCAGCGAAGTGCGCTTGGCGAATTCACCTGCCGTCCGATAGCACTCGATCTCCCAGTGCGGGTCCTCTGCCAGCTTCCGGAGCAAGCCCGGGCGGGCTGTGTCATAGCCGGCTGCGAAGACGGTGCTGGTGATGTGGCAGAGAGCCGCATACTCCATGGGGTACCCCCCGGTTTCCTCGGGCGAATCCGCCTCACCATCGTCGAGCCATGCTGGTGCTCGGTCCGGATCCAGACGCCCGATCGCGAAGTACAGGCCGTACGGTGCGACCACGCTGTCTCTCTGTGAGATGCGCTGGAAGTCCGCTGCCAGAAGATCATCAGCTCCTGCCTCTGCGGCTGTGGCCAGAACCTCGCGCCAGCCCCGCTCTCTATCCTCCGGGGAGTTGTATAGGTAGATGAAGTGATGCGGGGTTACTTGTGGGGGGATCGCCGCTTCGAGGAACTCCACCCGGTCTGCACACACCGGAACACCGTCGTCGTCCAATGTGAGTTGGTACCCACGCAGATCGTGTGCCCAGTCACGCGCCATGTTGCTGACCGGTACGCGAAGTTCGCGCCACGTGGTGGAGACAATCATCGCGCGAATGCGGTCCTTGCGGAGCCCCATCTCTCGCTGCAACAGCTCGGCATACTTCGTGACCTCATGAAGGGCTCGACCCGAGGTCGAGTCGGATCGCTTCAGTTCGATCACGACCCAAGATCCGTGGCCATCTCGGGCCAGGATGTCTATCCGCCCGCGCGTTCCCTGAGCATTGGGGAGCGGGTATTCCGTATCGATCAGCTGAAGGCTCGGCTCTAGGAGAGACAAGCGGTCAGCCAGCATGTCGCGCAGCCGCGCCTCGTACGGAACACCCACGTCGCACCTCTCGGTCACGTCCCCGTCCTGGAACGCTAGTTGATGACTGATCAGGGTGTGACAGTAGATGATCGGTCTGACATTCCCCTTCCGTTCTCTCCTCTCCTCAGCGAGTCCAGACCGCCCACGCCTGCCTCGCTCGCTGGGTCGCGTTAGCCCAGGCAGTCCCGTGACGCCAGTTGCCGCGCGGAAGGAGGGCGGTCGCGGCGTGTCCCGTAGCTACGCCGCGGTGTGTCGAAGAGCGGAACTCCAAACTGCCGCGTGTCAGCCCGGGACGGCGCCTACACGGCGCCGTCCGAACGTTTTCCTCGACGGCTGTTGGCCGAATATCGGCCTGCGCCCCTCGTGCGCACTTGATTGTGCTCCCCTGCCGCGGCCTACCGTCCTTCGGCTCACGCCACACGACGTCGACGGAAGGGCAGCCGGTGAACAAGGACGAATCCAAAGCCGTCACCGAGATCCTCCACGAGCTGAGCGACACCTCACACGTTCAGGTCCGCTCGTCCACCGAGCTGGCCGCCCACGTCTCCGAGGCCGCGGAGGACGAGGACGAGAAGCGGACTGGCAACGGGCAGGGAAAGCTTCGTCGGCGCACCGACTACAGAGCTGTCCGGAACGCGCCGCGATCACTGACTCTCACACCCTGGCAGATCATTCACGCCATCGGCCTCGGCGCTGCTGCGGCCCGACAGGGCGCGGGACGAGGACTGGCCGAGCACTGGGGGAGTCTGCGCTACATCCAGGCCCTGGAGGGCAGCCAAGGCGATTACCTGCAGCTGTCGTCCGAGGGGCGCGACCTCCTGCGCTTCTACAAGGCCACCCAGTCCGGGGAGATCGGCACCGGCTTCGCCTCTCTGCTGGCCGAGAGGCTGATCAGGTCCCGGTACCCAGACCACTCGGTCTCCGTGATTCCGGCCGACGTCGCTCTGAAAGCCGGCTGGACCCTCCGCAGCACCTCCGGAACGGGCGCCCGCCCGGAGCCACTCCAGCGACGGCCCCACTTCTTCGTCGAAGCCTGGCAACCAGGACAGCCGTCCAAGGTCCTCCTCGTCTCCTCCAAGGGCACCCACAGCAGCGTTCAGCAGGTGCACAAGCAGCTCAGCACGGCCAGTGCTCATGTGGATTCCGTGCACATCGGGCCCTACGGCACCGTCCCGTACCTGCTCATCGGGACAGAGATCCCCAAGAAGGAGAGCCTCGCTCTGCACATTCTGGAGGCGCCCGGCACGACCGTCCTCAGCCCGTCCGGAGAGACATCAGAAGCCGACCTGGACCTCACCCTGGGCCAGGAGAACCGTGTGGCCGACGTCGTGCGGCACGCGGCACGGGAACGGGAACGGGAACGGGAACGGATGACTATCCCCGGGTTCCAGGTACTGCCTGAGTCGTTCAACTGGTTAAGCATCGTCCTGGCACGGACGGAGGCAGCCACGCTGACGGCCTTCACTGGAGGTGGCAAACCCGCCGCCCAGTACCTGACCAAGGAGCAAGGTCGACGCCACTTCCAGCACGACGTCCACGCCAACACCGACAGGCTGCGAGATGCGGGGCACCGCATCCACGACATCGACTTCGTCGGCACCGACCACATCTACCGTCTCAACGGCACCCGCGTGGAGGCGTTCTCCGGGCTCGAGAAGAGCCTGTACATGCATCTCCACCACGGGCGCGTAAACGAGTACCGACGCGAGGTACACAAGCTCCGAGACCAGTGGCCGGGCAGCAGCACAGCGAAACAGTGGAGTGCGGTGTCCATCCGTGCCGACGGGACTGTGCTGGCAATCCGTCTCCAGGGGGAGTGACCGTACCGACGGGGCCCTCGCTCAGATGGTCTCAGTTTTGGTCTCGTTCGCCCCCGTCCGACGCCGTTCGCGGGTGCCGCCATCACCAGCTCCGTACCAGGTCAGAACCCCCACGACCCCCGCCGAACCCCCAGGCGAACATTTGGAAAGCGTGTGGGGGCAACCCCTCACGAGTTCGAATCTCGTATCCTCCGCCATTGCTCTCACCGGGCAATACGTCGAAGGCCCCCGCTGCTTGCAGCGGGGGCC
>NZ_JBHXUW010000100.1:0-15668 GCF_042672475.1 Streptomyces sp. NPDC127177 | reverse complement strand
GGGTCGGTCCGGGAACTCGGCGGCGGCGCCGGTCTGTTGCCGCGGTCAGTCGCGGGCGGGGCCGCTCTGGCTGCCCGGGCCGTCGTAGTCGTCGCCGTAGGCGCCCTTGGAGGGGCGGCGGCGGCGCGGCGGGGCCTGGACACCGTCGGCCAGCCGGCGGGCGGTGACGAGGAAGCCGGTGTGGCCGATCATCCGGTGGTCGGGGCGGACGGCGAGTCCCTCGACGTGCCAGTTGCGGATCATCGACTCCCAGGGCTGCGGTTCGGCGAAGCAGCCGATCTCGCGGATGGACTCGACCGTCCGGGAGAGCTGCGTGGTGGTCGCCACGTACGCGCAGAGGATGCCGCCGGGGACGAGCGCCTTGGAGACGGCCTCCAGGGTCTCCCAGGGCGCGAGCATGTCCAGGACGACGCGGTCGACGTCGGTGTCCGTGAGGTTGTCCTGGAGGTCGCCGACGGTGAGCTGCCAGGCGGGGTGCGGGCTGCCGAAGTAGCGCTCGACGTTCTGCTGGGCGATCTCGGCGAAGTCCTCGCGGCGCTCGTACGAGTGCAGCATGCCCTGCTCGCCGATGGCGCGGAGCAGGAAGGTGGAGAGGGCGCCGGATCCCACGCCGGCCTCCACGACGCGGGCGCCGGGGAAGATGTCGCCGAAGGCCAGGATCTGCCCCGCGTCCTTGGGGTAGACCACGGCGGCGCCGCGGGGCATGGACAGGACGTAGTCGGGGAGCAGGGGACGCAGCGCGAGATAGGCGACGTTCCCCGTGGTACGGACAACACTGCCCTCGGGAGCACCGATCAGCTCGTCGTGCGAGAAAGAACCCTTGTGGGTGTGGAAGTTCTTTCCGGCTTCGAGCGTGAAGGTGTAGTGGCGTCCCTTGGGATCCGTGAGCTGGACCTGGTCCCCGACCTTGAAGGGCCCGCGTCGGCGGGCGGCACCGGTCGGTTCAGACATGTGACCAGCGTACCGGTGTTTCCGAGGGCTCCGACCGCTTGTACGGGCGGGGGCGCGGGGCTCAGGCGGCGGGGCGGGCCATGGCGGCGACGAACGCGCGTTCCACGTCGGCGGTGGAGAGTACGCCGTAGATCTCGCCCGTTTCCTCGATGACGAGGTACTCGGTGGCGGGGCTGGCCTTGAGCCGGTCCAGGAGGGCTTCGCCGGCCAGTTCGGCGGAGACCTTCATGCCGTCGGTGAGGTCCTGGGCGAGGCCGCTGACGGCGACCCAGGGGCGGCGGTGCTCCGGGACGGAGACGATGGCGGCCTCCCTGACGACGGCCTTGGGTTCGCCGGTGGCGTCCACGACGACCAGGGCTCGGGCGCCGGCTTCGTTGGCCCTGCGCAGGGCCTCGGAGAGCGGGGTGGCGGCCTCGACGGGCACGGCCCGTCTGGTGAGGGCGCGGGCGCGCAGGTCGGGGAGGTGCTCGCGCAGCCGGGCCATGCGCAGGCTGTTGCCGGCTCCGGTCCAGATGATGGCGGCGAGGACCGCGGCGAGCAGCGCGTCGATGACGGTGTCCATGCCGCTGAGGCTGTCGGTGTCGTTGCCGAAGGAGCCGGTCCGGGTGAGGAGGGGAAGGCCGATGAGGGTGGTGACGGCCAGCGCACGGCCGACCCAGGCCGCTGCGACGGTGCCGCTCATCGGGCGGCCGGTGATCTTCCAGACGACGGCGCGGAGCATGCGGCCGCCGTCGAGCGGGAGGCCGGGCAGCAGGTTGAAGACGGCGACGATGAGGTTGGAGATCATCAGTCCGCCGAGCAGGACGCCGGGGACGGTGCCGCGCTCGACGAAGTTCAGCGGGATGTAGAAGAGGCCGGCCAGCACGAGGGAGAGCAGGGGGCCGACGAAGGCGAGGACGAATTCGCGCCCCGGGGTCTCGGACTCCTTCTCGATCTCGGAGACGCCGCCGAAGAACTGGAGCTGGATGCGGCGCACCGGGAGCTTGTAGCGCAGCGCGACCACGGTGTGCGCGAGTTCGTGGACGAGCACCGAGGCGTAGAAGGCGATGGCGAAGAAGAGCGCGACGAGGTAGCGGGCGGCGCCGAGGCCGGGCAGGACCCGGTCGAGCTGGCCGCCGAAGACCCAGGTGATCAGTGCCGCGACCAGGAACCAGCTCGGTGCGACGTAGACCGGCACTCCGAAGGGGCGGCCCATGAGGATGCCGCCTCCGGGCTCTTCGCGGCGCCCCGGTTTGCCCTTGTCGGGGCCGGTGCCGGGGTCTGTTCCCCCAGCGCCGGGCTGCGGCCGCCCGCTGTTGCCGCTCTCGTCCACGAGGTCCCTTCGGTCGGTGCCGTCCGGCACGATCATGCAGTGTTACGGGGTCTGTGGTCGATGGTATGCCGGTTGTTGTCAGTGGCGGGTCGTAGGGTCTTCGTCATGACCTCAGTACCGCGGCCGGCGCAGCCACCCTCGTCCCTTTCCCCGTCGCGGGCGAGCGACTTCATGCAGTGCCCCCTGCTGTACCGCTTCCGGGTCATCGACAGACTGCCGCAGAAGCCCAGTGAGGCGGCTACCCGGGGGACGCTGGTCCATGCGGTGCTGGAGCGGCTGTTCGACAACCCGGCGACGGAGCGCACGCCCGGCCGGGCCACGGCCTTGGTTCCGGGGCAGTGGGACCGGCTGCTGGAGTCGAAGCCGGAGCTGTCGGAGCTGTTCGCCGAGGATGCGGGGGGTGAGCGGCTCTCCCGCTGGCTGTCGGAGGCGGAGCGGCTGGTCGAGCGCTGGTTCTCGCTGGAGGATCCGACGCGGCTGGAGCCCGCCGAGCGGGAGCTGTTCGTCGAGACGGAGCTGGAGTCGGGGCTGCGGCTGCGCGGGGTGATCGACCGGATCGACGTGGCACCGACGGGTGACGTCCGGATCGTCGACTACAAGACGGGGAAGGCGCCGCGTCCGGAGTACGCGGAGGGCGCCCTGTTCCAGATGAAGTTCTACGCGCTGGTCATCTGGCGGCTGAAGGGGGTCGTGCCGCGCCGGCTCCAGCTCGTCTACCTCGGCAGCGGGGACGTGATGACGTACGACCCGGTGGTGGCGGATCTGGAGCGGGTGGAGCGCAAGCTGCTGGCTCTGTGGGAGGCGATCTCCCTGGCCACGGAGACCGGTGAGTGGCGGCCGCGGCCGACGAAGCTGTGCGGCTGGTGCGACCACCAGGCGCTCTGTCCCGAATTCGGTGGGACTCCCCCGGTGTATCCGCTGTCGGTGCGCCCGGCGGAATCCCCGCAGGATGTGCAGGGCAGAATGGACCCGGTCCGCGCTGAGGCCGGCCGGCCTGTGGCCCTCGAAGGACCTTGAAGGAGTATCCGTGGCAATCCGCGTCCTACTGGTCGATGACCAACCACTGCTGCGCACCGGCTTCCGGATGATCCTGGAGGCGGAGGGCGATCTCGCGGTGGTGGGCGAGGCCGGGGACGGTCTCCAGGCTCTCGACCAGGTACGGGCGCTGCAGCCCGATGTGGTGCTGATGGACATCCGGATGCCGCGGATGGACGGTGTGGAGGCGACGCGCCAGATCACCGGCCCCGGCCGGGACGGTCCGGCGAAGGTGCTGGTGCTCACCACGTTCGATCTCGACGAGTACGTGGTGGAGGCGCTGCGCGCCGGTGCCAGCGGCTTCCTGCTGAAGGACGCCCCGGCCAATGAGCTGGTGCAGGCGATCCGGGTGGTCGCGGGTGGCGAGGCGATGCTCGCCCCGAGCATCACGCGCCGGCTGCTGGACAAGTACGCGGATCATCTGCCGTCCGGTGAGGAGCCGGTGCCGGACACGCTGAACACGCTGACGGACCGCGAGGTGGAGGTCCTGAAGCTGGTGGCGCGCGGGCTGTCGAACGCCGAGATCGCCGCCGACCTCTTCGTCAGCGAGACGACGGTCAAGACGCATGTGGGCCACGTCCTGACGAAGCTGGGGCTGCGCGACCGGGTGCAGGCCGCCGTGTACGCGTACGAGAGCGGACTGGTGCGCCCCGGCGCCCAGTGACCCTGTCGGGTCGGGGGCCGGGGCGGGGTCCGACCCTCAGCCGGCGCTGCGGCTCAGCTCCCAGAGCTGGAGATCGGCGGAGGAGTTGACCGCCCACTCCACGCCGGTGATGCCGTCGCGGGAGGCGACGTACTGCTTGCCCTGCCAGACCGGGAGGACGGGGACGTCCTCGGCGACGATGTCCTGGAGCCGCGCGAAGGTGTTGGCGGCGGCGCTGCGGTCGGCTTCGCGGCGGGAGTCCGGGATGAGCGTCCTCCGGGCGAGGTCCGAGGTGTAGGGCGAGTTGAGGAAGTTGTCCTTGTCGAGGAACGGCGCCGTGTAGTTGTCCGGGTCCGGGAAGTCGGGGAACCAGCCCATGCCGTAGGCGGCGTACTCGCCGCGCAGTTCCGCCGGGCGGTAGGTGGACCATGGGGTGCCCTTGACGGTCACGTCGAACAGTCCGGTGTCGTTGAGCTGCTTGCGCAGCGTCCTGAACTCGGTCGCGGTCGCGTCGCCGTAGTGGTCGGTCGTGTAGTGCAGGGTGAACTTCACCGGAGTGTGGATGCCTGCGGCCTTCAGGATCGCCGCGGCCTTGGCGGTGCTGGGCTCGCCGTACTTGTTGAAGAACGAGTTGGTGTGTCCGGCGATGCTGGACGGGATCAGTGAGTACAGGGGTTCGGCCGTGGTGCCGTACACCTCGCTGGCGATCTGACCGCGGTCGATGATCTGGGCCATCGCCTGGCGGACCGCCTTGTTCCGTACGGCCGGGTCGTCGGTGTCGAATCCGAGGTAGCTGATGGCCAGGCCCGGCATCTCGGTCAGCTTGATGCCGTCCTGCGGGTTCTCCAGCATCCGCTGCGACTGCTTCGGCGACATGGTGCGGGTCATCATGTCGATCTTCTTGTCGTCGAGCGCCTTGCCCATGGCGGCGGCGTCGGGGAAAAGATCGAGTTCGACCTTGTCGTTCTGCACCTTGAGATCCCCCTTGTAATGAGGATTTCTGGTGAAGACGACTTTCACGACCTGATCGTTCTTCACTTCCGGCTTCATCGTGTACGGACCGGAGCCGTCCACCTGGAATCCCTTGCGCCCGGAGTTCGCCGGGTAGGTGCCCGGCTTGACTATTCCGGCGGGCGGGGTGGCGAGCTTGTAGGGGAAGGTCGCGTCCGGGGCCCGGAGATGGAATACGACCTCGCGGTCACCCTTGGTCTCGATGGTGTCGATGTTGTTGAGCAGGGTGACGGGCCCATTGGTCGACTTGATCCGGATGACGCGGTCGATGGAGTACTTGACGTCCTCGGCGGTGACCTTGCTGCCGTCTGCGAACTCCAGTCCGCTGCGCAGCTTGCAGCGGTAGCTCTCGTTCGCCGTGTCCGTGAAGGCGCAGCTCTCGGCGGCCTCGGGCACCGGCTCGCCACCGCCGCGCGGGACGTGCGTCAGCGTCTGTACGGTCTGCCGCAGGACGTTCCAGACGCCTGCCTCGTAACCGATGGCGGGGTCGAGCGGTGCGGGCGCGTCCTTCGAGGCGACGAACTGGTCCGTGGTGCCGACAACGATGGCGCCGGTGCCATCGCTCCCACCGTCCGCCGCGCCGCAGGCGGCGAGTGCGGGCGCGAGCAGGCCGACGACGGCCGGCAGCACCAGAGTCTTGCGGTTCATCTTGGACGTTCTCCCTCATCCGGTCATGGAGAAAACGACATTAGTAGGCCGCATAGCCATTGCCGGACCGGCGTCGTCCGATCAGCAATCGCCCGGTCACGGGAATGCGCGACGAGTCGATTCCCGGATACCGGAATGATTAGTACAGGGATTCATGAACCGGGACACTTGGTTCCGTCAAATCGGACAGCCGAGCGAATCCAGTGGACCGCGTTGGACCAATAGGGTGACGAAGGTCACCCGGTGAACGGTTTTGCGGCATTGACATGAACCCGACTTGCTTGCACATGAGCGCGACAGAATGGGCACGGTCCGGCCCGAGAGCTTCTCTATTCGTTCACAGAAATACGCTCGGTGTGCGGATCAACGCATTCCCGTGACCAGTCCCCTGAGAAATGCGAGATCGACTTCTTCGAGGGAGCCGACGACCACCCGGCCCGGCGCGGGTGCGATCGGCGACACGGACGGCACGGCGACCACCCGGCATCCGGCGGCCTCCGCGGCCGCCACCCCCGTGGCGGTGTCCTCGATGACCGCGCAGAGCCGGGGATCGGCACCGAAGCCCTTCGCGGCGGCGAGATACGGCTCCGGGTGCGGCTTCGTACGGGTGACCTCGTCCCCCGCCACGGTGAGCGCGAAGTGGTGGTGACCGACCGAGTCCAGCACCCGGTCGATGATCCGCCGGTGCGAGGCGGAGACCAGGGCCGTGGGGATCCGGTGCCTGCCCAGCTCGGCCAGCAGCCGCGCCGCGCCCGGCATCAGCGGCACTCCGAGGCCGATGCGCTTCTCGAAGCGGTCGTTGAGCAGCACGGTCACCTCCGGGAGCGTGATGTCGGCGCCGGTGGAGTCGATCAGGTACTGGGCGCTGCGGGTCATCGGCCCGCCGACGACCACGTCCCGCCACGCCTCGTCCAGCCCGTGCCCTAGGTCGGCGAAGACCTCCACCTCTACGTCCCACCAGAAGCCCTCGGTGTCGACGAGCGTGCCGTCCATGTCGAGGAGAACGGCCTGCAGGGCCGCACCCTCGGCCGTACGGCTCAGGGACGCGGGGATCGTACTGGTCATCCGGCACACCTTCCATGAGGGGCGAGAAGGCCGGCCGCCTTTCCCCGGAGGGAGGCGACCGGCCTGCACTGGACCGACCAGTCTACGACTCGTCCGGCGACCGCGCGGCGAACGGCGTCCTACCGCGCGTTGAAGTACTTCGCCTCCGGGTGGTGGATGACGATCGCGTCGGTGGACTGTTCGGGGTGCAGCTGGAACTCCTCGGAGAGGTGCACGCCGATCCGCTCGGGCTGGAGCAGGTCGGCGATCTTCGCCCGGTCCTCCAGGTCGGGGCAGGCGCCGTAGCCGAGGGAGAAGCGCGCGCCCCGGTACTTCAGCGCGAACATGTCCTCGACGTCGGCCGGGTCCTCTCCGGCGAAGCCGAGCTCCGAGCGGACCCGGGCGTGCCAGTACTCGGCGAGCGCCTCGGCCAGCTGGACGGAGAGCCCGTGCAGCTCCAGGTAGTCCCGGTAGGCGTTGGCCTCGAAGAGCTTGGCGGTCTCGCCGCCGATCCTGGAGCCGACGGTGACGACCTGGAGGCCGATCACGTCCGTCTCGCCGGACTCCTCCGGGCGGAAGAAGTCGGCGAGGCAGAGCCTGCGGCCGCGGCGCTGGCGCGGGAAGGTGAAGCGGGTGCGCTCCGAGCCGTCCTCGTGCAGCAGGATCAGGTCGTCGCCCTTGGAGACGCAGGGGAAGTAGCCGTAGACGACGGCGGCTTCCAGCAGGTTCTCGGTGTGCAGCTTGTCGAGCCAGCCCCGCAGGTGCGGGCGGCCCTCGGTCTCGGCCAGCTCCTCGTACGTCGGTCCGTCGCCCGCGCGGGCCTGCTTGAGGCCCCACTGGCCCTTGAAGAGGGCGCCCTCGTCGAGCCAGGAGGCGTACTCCTTGAGCTGGATGCCCTTGACGACCCGGGTGCCCCAGAAGGGCGGGGTGGGGACGGGGTTGTCGACGGCGACGTCGGAGCGGACGCCCTCCTCCGGCTCCTCGACCTCGAGTACGGCCGTGTCCCGCTTGGGCACGCGGCGCTGCTTGAGCTCGGGGAGGGTGGCGCCGGGGACGCCGCGCTTGACCGCGATGAGCGCGTCCATCAGACGCAGCCCCTCGAAGGCGTCGCGGGCGTAGCGGACCTCGCCCTCGTAGATCTCGTGGAGGTCCTGCTCGACGTACGCCCTGGTCAGGGCGGCGCCGCCCAGGATGACCGGGTACTCGGCTGCCAGCTTGCGCTGGTTCAGCTCCTGGAGGTTCTCCTTCATGATCACGGTGGACTTGACCAGGAGGCCGGACATGCCGATGACGTCGGCCTTGTGCTCCTCGGCCGCGTCCAGGATCGCGGAGACGGGCTGCTTGATGCCGATGTTGACGACGTTGAAGCCGTTGTTGGACAGGATGATGTCGACGAGGTTCTTGCCGATGTCGTGGACGTCGCCGCGGACGGTGGCCAGGACGATGGTGCCCTTGCCGTCGGCGTCCGACTTCTCCATGTGCGGTTCCAGGTGGGCGACCGCGGTCTTCATGACCTCGGCGGACTGGAGCACGAAGGGCAGCTGCATCTGGCCGGAGCCGAAGAGCTCGCCGACGACCTTCATGCCCTCCAGCAGGGTGTCGTTGACGATGTCGAGGGCCGGGCGGGTCAGGAGCGCCTCGTCCAGGTCGGCCTCCAGGCCGTTCTTCTCGCCGTCGATGATGCGGCGCTGGAGGCGCTCGTCGAGGGGCAGCGCGAGGAGTTCCTCGGCCCTGCCCGCCTTCATCGACTTCATGTTGACGCCCTCGAAGAGCGCCATGAGCTTCTGCAGCGGGTCGTAGCCCTCGGAGCGGCGGTCGTAGATGAGGTCGAGGGCGACCTTCGCCTGCTCGTCGTCCAGGCGTGCGATCGGCAGGATCTTCGACGCGTGCACGATGGCGGAGTCGAGTCCGGCCTTGACGCACTCGTCGAGGAAGACGGAGTTGAGCACGACACGGGCGGCCGGGTTGAGGCCGAAGGAGATGTTCGAGAGGCCGAGTGTGGTCTGGACGTCCGGGTGGCGCTTCTTCAGCTCGCGGATGGCCTCGATGGTGGCGATGCCGTCCTTGCGGGACTCCTCCTGCCCGGTGCAGATGGTGAAGGTGAGGCAGTCGATGAGGATGTCCGACTCATGGATGCCCCAGTTGCCGGTCAGGTCCTCGATGAGCCGCTCCGCGATGGCGACCTTGTGCTCGACGGTGCGGGCCTGGCCCTCCTCGTCGATGGTCAGCGCGATCAGGGCCGCGCCGTGCTCGGCCGCGAGCCGGGTGACCTGCACGAAGCGCGACTCGGGTCCGTCGCCGTCCTCGTAGTTGACCGAGTTGAGCACCGCGCGGCCGCCGAGCTTCTCCAGTCCGGCCCGCAGCACGGGCAGTTCGGTGGAGTCGAGGACGATCGGGAGGGTGGAGGCGGTCGCGAACCGTCCGGCCAGCTCGTCCATGTCGGCGACGCCGTCGCGGCCCACGTAGTCGACGCAGAGGTCGAGCATGTGCGCGCCCTCGCGGATCTGGTCGCGGGCCATCTCCACGCAGTCGTCCCAGCGGGCCTCCAGCATGGCCTCGCGGAACTTCTTGGAGCCGTTGGCGTTCGTGCGCTCGCCGATCGCCAGGTACGAGGTGTCCTGGCGGAACGGAACGGTCTGGTAGAGGGATGCGGCGCCGGGCTCGGGACGCGGGTCACGGGTGGTGAGGGAGGCGCCGCGGACGCGGTCGACGACCTGGCGCAGGTGCTCCGGGGTCGTACCGCAGCAACCGCCGACCAGCGAGAGGCCGTACTCCTGGACGAACGTCTCCTGGGCGTCGGCGAGTCCTTCGGGGTCGAGCGGGAAGTGCGCCCCGTCCTTGGTGAGCACCGGCAGTCCGGCGTTCGGCATGCAGAGCAGCGGGATGCGGGAGTGCCGGGTGAGGTAGCGCAGGTGCTCGCTCATCTCGGCCGGGCCGGTCGAGCAGTTCAGGCCGATCATGTCGACGCCGAGCGGCTCCAGGGCGGTCAGCGCGGCGCCGATCTCGGAGCCGAGCAGCATGGTCCCGGTCGTCTCGAAGGCCAGCGAGCACACCAGCGGCAGGTCGCTGCCCAGTGCCTCCAGCGCACGCCGCGCGCCCAGGACGGCGGCCTTGGTCTGCAGGAGGTCCTGTGTCGTCTCGACGATCAGCGCGTCGGCGCCGCCCGCGATGAGCCCCTCGGCGTTCTGCTGGAACCCGTCACGCAGTGTGCCGTACGGGGCGTGGCCGAGCGTCGGCAGCTTCGTCCCGGGGCCCATGGAGCCCAGGACCCAGCGCTGCTGTCCGGTGGAGGCGGTGAACTCGTCGGCGACCTCACGGGCGATGCGCGCGCCGGACTCCGAGAGTTCGTACACCCGCTCGGGGATGTCGTACTCACCGAGGGCCGCGGTGTTCGCGCCGAAGGTGTTCGTCTCCACGCAGTCCACACCGACCGCGAAGTACTCCTCGTGCACGGAGCGCACGATGTCGGGTCGGGTGAGGTTGAGGATCTCGTTGCAGCCTTCGAGGTTCTCGAAGTCCTCGAGCGTGGGGTCCTGTGCCTGGAGCATGGTGCCCATGGCACCGTCGGCCACCACCACTCGGGTGGCGAGCGCCTCGCGGAGGGCTGCGGCTCGGGTCCGGCTGTCGGCGGAAGGGGTCGGCGACGAGGCCATGGATGTACTCCCTGGGATGCGACGGCTGTCGGCTTTGCGGCTTCGGCGGAAGGCGCACCACGCCAGCGTAGCCGTGTGGCCTCCCGCCCCGTCACTCTGTCCCACGAACCGGACTGCATGCTGTTCACGGGGCTGTTCGGACCGGCGAGCGTGTCGCAGAATTCTGCTGCGGTCGAGCGAGGGTCGGCATCGACCGATACTGTTCAGCATTGTCGAACGAGTGGAGGAGTACGGACACGATGGCCAAGAACATCCAGTCGCTTGAGCGGGCGGCCGCGATGCTGCGACTGCTGGCGGGCGGCGAACGGCGGCTGGGACTGTCCGACATCGCTTCGTCGCTGGACCTGGCCAAGGGCACCGCGCACGGCATCCTGCGCACGCTCCAGCACGAGGGTTTCGTCGAGCAGGACACCGCCTCCGGCCGCTACCAGCTCGGCGCCGAGCTGCTGCGCCTGGGCAACAGCTATCTGGACGTCCACGAGCTGCGGGCCCGCGCCCTGGTCTGGACGGACGACCTGGCCCGCTCCAGCGGCGAGAGCGTCCATCTGGGCGTCCTGCACCAGCAGGGCGTCCTCATCGTCCACCACGTCTTCCGGCCCGACGACAGCCGCCAGGTGCTGGAGGTCGGGGCCATGCAGCCACTGCACTCGACGGCCCTGGGCAAGGTCCTGTCGGCCTACGACCCGGTGGCGCACACGGAGGTGATGGAGGCCGGGCGGCAGTCCTTCACGCCCCGCACGGTCACCGATCCGGCGGAGTTCGAGTCGATGCTCGATCTGATCCGGGCTCGGGGCTGGGCGTCCGACATGGAGGAGACCTGGGAGGGCGTGGCCGCGGTGGCCGCACCGATCCACGACCGGCGCCGGATGCCGGTCGGAGCCGTGGCCGTCACCGGCGCGGTGGAGCGGGTCCGCACGGACGGCGAGCTCCGGCCGGACCTGATCGCGGCGGTGCGGGACTGCGCCCGGGCGGTCTCCCGGGACCTGGGCGCCAGGCGCTTCTGAGTCCCCGCGGGCCGTCGGTGACCGGCGGTCCAATCGAGTTCTAGGCCACACACCCCTTGACGCCCCATTCACCTGGGAGAAACACTGCCGTTCACCGGTCGGCATTGTCGAACACCTAACGGAAACAAGCGTTAAGGTGTGACAAGTGCCAAGGGCCGGAAACGCCCTTACATGAGGGCGCGGACCACCGGAGGGACCCGGGGTTCGGCTTCCTGGACGAAGGACAAAGGAGTCGCGGGTGTCCAGCTCCGACATCTTCATCGGCGAGACCATAGGTACCGCCGTACTCATCCTGCTCGGCGCCGGCGTCTGTGCCGCCGTCACGCTCAAGCACTCGAAGGCACAGAACGCCGGCTGGCTCGCGATCACCTTCGGGTGGGGTTTCGCGGTCCTGACCGGCGCCTATCTGGCGGGCGGGGTTTCCGGCGCGCACCTCAACCCGGCCGTCACCATCGGTCTGGCGATCGAGGGCGGCACCAAGTGGAGCGACGTACCGCTCTATCTCGCCTCCCAGCTGCTCGGCGCGATGATCGGCGCGGTGCTGGTCTGGCTGACCTACTACGGACAGTTCCGGGCGCACCTCACGGACCCGGAGATCCTCAAGGCCCACACGGGTGACGAGGGCATGGTCGACCCGGCCGCGGCCCCCAAGGCCGGACCGGTGCTCGGCGTATTCTCGACCGGCCCCGAGATCCGCAACGCCGTACAGAACGTCATGACCGAGATCATCGCCACGGTCGTGCTGGTCCTGGCGATCCTCACGCAGGGTCTCAACGACGACGGCAACGGCCTCGGCGCGCTCGGCGCGCTGGTCACCGCCCTGGTGGTCGTCGCCATCGGCCTCTCGCTCGGCGGGCCGACGGGCTACGCGATCAACCCGGTCCGCGACCTCGGTCCGCGTATCGTGCACGCGCTGCTTCCGCTGCCGAACAAGGGCGGTTCCGACTGGGGCTACGCCTGGATCCCGATCGTCGGCCCCCTCGTCGGCGGCGCGCTGGCGGGCGGGCTCTACAACCTCGCCTTCGCGTGAGCCACCGGGCCCAGAACCGTAACCCCAAGACCCCACAGACCTCCGGGAGCACACCGTGACCGACGCACACACCACCGGCACCCACGGAACCGGGCCGTTCATCGCGGCCATCGACCAGGGCACCACCTCCAGCCGCTGCATCGTCTTCGACAAGGACGGCCGGATCGTCTCCGTCGACCAGAAGGAGCACGAGCAGATCCTCCCGAAGCCGGGCTGGGTCGAGCACAACGCGACCGAGATCTGGGAGAACGTCCAGGAGGTCGTGGCCGGCGCCATCGTCAAGGCCGGCATCACCGCCGCCGACGTGAAGGCCATCGGCATCACCAACCAGCGCGAGACCACGCTGCTCTGGGACAAGAACACCGGTGAGCCCGTCCACAACGCCCTCGTCTGGCAGGACACCCGCACCGACGCGCTCTGCCGGGAGCTGGGCCGCAACGTGGGCCAGGACCGCTTCCGCCGCGAGACGGGCCTGCCGCTCGCCTCGTACTTCGCCGGGCCCAAGGTCCGCTGGCTGCTCGACAACGTCGAGGGGCTGCGCGAGCGGGCCGAGCGCGGCGACATCCTCTTCGGCACCATGGACTCCTGGGTCATCTGGAACCTGACCGGCGGCACCGAGGGCGGTGTGCACGTCACCGACGTCACCAACGCCTCGCGCACCCTCCTGATGAACCTGCACACCATGGCGTGGGACGAGAAGATCCTCACCTCCATCGGCATCCCGGCCGCGGTGCTGCCCGAGATCCGGTCCTCGGCCGAGGTCTACGGCCACGCCAAGGGCGGCGTGCTCGACGGCGTGCCGGTCGCCTCCGCGCTCGGCGACCAGCAGGCCGCGCTGTTCGGCCAGACGTGTTACGCCGAGGGCGAGGCCAAGTCCACGTACGGCACCGGCACCTTCATGCTGATGAACACCGGTCACACGCCCGTCAACTCCTACAACGGGCTGCTCACCACGGTCGGCTACCAGATCGGCGACCAGCGGCCGGTGTACGCCCTGGAGGGGTCGATCGCCGTCACCGGTTCGCTGGTGCAGTGGATGCGCGACCAGATGGGCCTGATCCAGTCCGCGGCCGAGATCGAGACCCTGGCCTCGTCGGTCGATGACAACGGCGGCGCGTACTTCGTGCCCGCCTTCTCCGGACTGTTCGCCCCCTACTGGCGCCCCGACGCCCGCGGCGTCATCGCCGGTCTCACCCGCTACGTCACCAAGGCGCACATCGCCCGTGCCGTGCTGGAAGCCACCGCCTGGCAGACCCGTGAGATCAGCGACGCCATGACCAAGGACTCCGGCGTCGAGCTGGCCGCGCTCAAGGTCGACGGCGGCATGACCTCCAACAACCTGCTGATGCAGACCCTCGCCGACTTCCTGGACGCACCCGTGGTGCGTCCCATGGTCGCCGAGACCACCTGCCTCGGCGCCGCCTACGCCGCCGGCCTCGCCGTCGGCTTCTGGCCGGACACCGACGCGCTGCGCGCCAACTGGCGCCGGGCCGCCGAGTGGACCCCCCGCATGGACGCGGACACCCGCGACCGCGAGTACAAGAGCTGGCTCAAGGCCGTACAGCGGACCATGGGCTGGCTCGAAGACGAGGAGTAGACAACATGACCACCCTGCAGAGCGTCCCCGCCCTCGGGACGCATCCGGCCTCCGGCTCCCTTCCGAGCCGTGCCGAGACCCGGGAGCAGCTTTCCAAGGCGACGTACGACCTCCTGGTGATCGGCGGCGGCATCCTGGGCATCTCCACCGCCTGGCACGCCGCGCAGTCCGGACTGCGGGTGGCCCTGGTGGACGCCGGCGACTTCGCCGGCGCCACCTCCTCCGCCTCCTCCAAGCTGCTCCACGGCGGTCTGCGCTACCTGCAGACCGGCGCGGTGAAGCTGGTCGCGGAGAACCACTTCGAGCGGCGTGCGGTGTCCCGTCAGGTCGCACCGCACCTCGCCAACCCGCTCACCTTCTACCTGCCGGTCTACAAGGGCGGTCCGCACGGCGCCGCCAAGCTCGGCGCGGGCGTGTTCGCGTACTCGGCGCTCTCCGCTTTCGGTGACGGCGTCGGCCATGTGATCAGTCCGGCGCGGGCACAGCGCGACGTGCCGGAGCTGCGCACCGACAACCTGAAGGCCGTCGCGGTCTACGGCGACGACCAGATGAACGACGCCCGGATGGCGCTGATGACGGTCCGCGCGGCCGTCGAGGCAGGTGCCGCCGTGCTCAACCACGCCGCCGTCACAGGGCTCCGCTTCACCAGTGGCCGGGTGACGGGTGCCGAGCTGCGGGACTCGGTGGACGGCACCGAGTTCGGGATCAACGCCCGTCTGGTGCTCAACGCCACCGGGCCGTGGGTCGACCACCTGCGCAGGATGGAGAACCCCGACGCGGCGCCCTCGATACGCCTTTCCAAGGGCGCGCACCTGGTGCTCAAGCGCACCCGCCCGTGGAAGGCCGCGCTCGCCACCCCGATCGACAAGTACCGGATCACGTTCGCCCTTCCGTGGGAGGACATGCTGCTGCTCGGTACGACGGACGAGGAGTACGAGGGCGATCCCGCGGATGTCGCGGTCACCGAGAAGGACACCGCGCAGATCCTGGACGAGGCGGCGTTCTCCGTCCGCGACCAGCAGCTGTCACGGGACCTGATCACTTACTCCTTCGCGGGTCTGCGGGTGCTGCCGGGTGGTCCCGGCGACACCTCCAAGGCGAAGCGCGAGACCGTCGTGACGGAGGGCCGCGGCGGGATGCTGTCCGTGGCGGGCGGTAAGTGGACGACGTTCCGCCACATCGGCCGCACGGTCATGAACAAGCTGGCCGCCCTTCCGGGGCACCCGCTGGCCGAGGACATGGAGCCGATGGCGCGGCTGCCGAAGAAGCTTCCGCTGCCGGGGATCGCCAACCCGAACGCGGTCGCGCACCGGCTGCTGGTCGACGGCGGGACGCCCGGACCGCGGATGTCCGCCGACACGGCACGGCACCTGGCCACGCACTACGGTTCGCTCTCCTTCGACATCGCCCGGCTGGCCAACGAGGACCCGGTCCTCGCCGAGCGCATCCACCCGGACGCGCCGGAGATCTGGGCGCAGGTCGCCTACGCCCGCGACCACGAGTGGGCCGAGACGGCGGACGACGTGCTGCGGCGCCGGACGACGCTGACGATCCGGGGCCTGGCCACGGACGAGATCCGGGCCGGTGTCGAGTCGGTGCTCGGCGACCGCCGGAGCTGAGCAGGGAGAACGAGCGGGGGGGGGGGGCGGGGGGGGGCCCCCCCCCCCCCCCGGATGGGGGTAACAACCCCCCGTGCCCCCCCAACCGCCCCCCCGCCGGGAATAAAAAAAAAAAAAACCA
>NZ_JBHXUW010000099.1:9887-16914 GCF_042672475.1 Streptomyces sp. NPDC127177 | reverse complement strand
TGTCCGACGTCCCCGGCCCGCCTTCCGCGGTACGGAGGTTCAGACGCTCGCTACCTCGCTGCGGGCCGAGTCGACGACCGCCGTGTAGAGGCCGCCCAGGACCTCGGCGTGCACCGCCATGGTCTTGGCGTCCGCGGCCATCTCGGGGCTCTGCAGAACCGGCAGATATGCCTGCGGGCCGCTCCACCAGCCGATGTTGACGTAGGCGCTGGTCTCCCGGTTGGAGTGCACCAGCTGGTGGCCGAGGAAGCCGTCGTGGTCCTTGACGAAGGCGAGGTGGCCGAGGAAGGAGGCCTCGAAGGCCTGCTGGTCGGCGCCCTCGCGCAGCGTGAAGGTGGTCAGTGCGACGGCCGCGTCGGCCGACGGCACCGCGAGTTCGCCGAGCCCGTCCGCGGCGCTCTCGCCGGCCAGCACCGGCCCGTGCACGCTGGTGATCGCGGCGAGGTAGACGAAGCGGCTGCTGACGGCGGTGAAGAACTGCCAGTCGCCGACGACCGTGCGGTGCGCGTCCGCGTCCCGCCACCAGGTGAGGATGACGAAGGAGTCGGGCTCCCTGATACCGCGCAGCAGCGCGGTGCGCAGCAGCCCGTCCTTGGTGGAGACGGCCTGCTTGTACTTGGTGTACGCCTTCTCGAACTCCGCGCCCTTGGTCTTGTGCTTCTCCTTGAGCACGAAGTGCGCCACTGCGACGACGGGGCTGTTCTCGGTCATGGGTGTGGCCTTTCCGTTTTCCGGGTTGGGGTGGTGGGGTTACGCGGCGACCGGCTGGTCCGCGTACGCGTGTACGTACTTGTCGAGGACCCCGCGGTAGTAGTCGGGGCCGAAGCCGAGCCCGTACACCGGAGGCACGAGACGGCAGAGCTTGTCGATGGAGACCGCCTGGGCGCCCGACGCCTGGACATAGGTCTTGTCGGCGCGGGTGCCGAGCAGGCCCTCCATGTGCGTGACGATGTCCTCGATGCGCGGTGCGTGGCCCGACGCGACGTTGACCACGTCACGGGTGCGCCCGTCGACCAGCAGGGTGTGCACGATCTTGATGACGTCCTCGACGTCGATCAGGTCGCGCTGCGCCCCGCGGTAGACCTGGATACGGCCCTCCACCAGCTGCCGCACCAGGGCGGGCAGCAGTTGGTGCGCGGGCTGGTTGAAGCCGACGACGTGCGAGAGCCGCAGGATCAGGTACTCGACGTCGGACGACTTGACGACCGCTTCGAGGGAGAGCTTGTGACGGCCGTAGAGGGTCGCCGGGTAGACCGGGCCGTCCTCACGGCCCGGTGACGCGTCGGGCACCGAGTACATTCCGGCGGACGCGGTCGAGAAGAACACCAGGCGCTTGCGGTGTTTCTCGCAGTACCGCAGTACCTCGTACAGCCGGGCGGACTCCCGGGTGTACTGCTCGGGCGGGATGTCACCGGCGGCCGAGACTCCGGCGGCCAGCGCCACCACATCGGGGTGGTGGTCGCCGATGCCGGCCAGGTGTCCGGCCAGGAAGCCCCTGCCTACTATCTCCATGGGGTGTGCCAACTCCTTTTGTGGGGGGCTCGGATGTGGGCGCGTGCGGCGGCTCGTGTGCGGCACGGCCCCCTACGCGGCGGCCGGGGACGGCCGGTCCGCCCAGGCGGGGATCTCGAGGATCTCCAGGACGGCCGTGGTGATGGTGTAGCCCGCTCCGCCGCCGTAGAGCATCACGTGGTCGCCGGCCTTCAGCGCGCCGGTGAGCAGCAGGTTCTCCAGTCCGGCGGCCCAGTCGCCGGCACCGATGTGACCACTGCGGCGCGCGAAGTCCCAGGTCGTCTCGGATTCGTCGACGCCGAGCAGGTGGTGGATCTGGAAGGGGCCCTTGATCCGTCCGGTGGAGGGGATGATGACGTAGCTGATGTCGTCCATCTCCAGCTCCGCGTCGTCGAGGACGGCCTGCTTGGCCTCCTGCATCACCTTGCCGAAGCGGATGTTGGTGAGGGTCTCGTCGCTGACGGCCTTCTGGGCGTCGCCGCGGGCGGTCAGGTCGATCTGTCGCTCGGCGGCACGGGAGACCGGGCCGAACCTCTCGTCCCCCCGGGCCATCGGCTCCAGTGAGTTGTCGGCGACGGTCGCGGTGGCGACGAGCCGGGCGAAGCCGCCCTCGGTGGACAGGACGGTGGCCGTCGCGCCGTCGGCGTAGGCGTTGCCGTGCCGCAGCTGCCATCGGTCGGCGCCGGGGCCGCCGAAGCGGTCGGCCGTGGTGAGCATGACGGCGCTGCCGCGGCCGTACCCGGCCTTCAGGTGGGCGGCCGCCAGGTCGAGCCCGCTGATGCCGATGTTGCAGCGCTGCTGCACGTCGAGGCCGGGCACGGTCGCGCCCACGGTCCGCTTGGCGATGTAGGAGGCGGCCGGCCAGATGTCCAGGCCCTGGAACCAGGTGCTGCCGTGCAGCAGCAGGGAGTACGCGGACTTGGCGAGACCCGAGCGCTGATGGGCGGTGCGCCCCGCGGCGACGGCCATGTCCGGCGGTGCCGTCCACTCCTCGTCGTCGTCCTGCCTGAGGATCCGCACGGACTCGTAACCGAAGTCGTCGATCCACTCCTGGCCGCACTCACCGGCCGCGACGGCATCCGCCACCGGTACGGGGTCGGGCAGCAGGCTGCCCAGCCCGGCGACATAGATCTCGTTCCAACGCATTCAGCCACTCCCCTGCTCAGCGTTCCTGGTGGATCCCGCGGTACCGGCGGGTCCGTCCGTTCCTTGGTGCACACGGCATGCGCCCAAGGTCGCCATCGCCTCTCGAATCGGACTTGAGTACGGCAGGGGGACGGCCGCCCGACGGCGGCTCAAGTGGAAATCCAGCGGCCTCCCTCACTCTCTGGGGCATGACCGAACGGGCTGCCGATCGGGCTGCCCCCGCCCCCCATTCGGAGACCCGTCGTGCGCATCCTGTTCACCGCCCATGCCGGCAAGTCGCACCTGCGACTCCTGATACCTCTGGCCCAGGCCGCAGTACGGGCCGGGCACACCGTCGCGGTGGCCGATGACGAGTCCATGCGCCAGGAGAGCGTGAACTACGGGCTCCCGTTCTTCCCGGCCGGTGTCGACTGGTCCAAGGACCCCTTCTGTGTCGACGCCATCGCACTTCCGCTCTTCCGCGGGGACCAGGAGGCTTACGAGGAGGGCCTGGTCGACTGCGTGCTCGGCCCGCCCGCACTCGTCGCCGCCCGCGACATCCTGCGCATCGCCGATGACTGGAAGCCCGATCTCATCGTCCGCGAGGGCGAGGAGATGGGCGGCTATCTGGCCGCGGAGGTGCTCGGCATCCCGCATGTGGCGGTGGCCGGCGGTTCCACCCATCTGCTGCCGCCCGCGGTGACGCACGAGCGGCTGAACGCACTGCGCGCCGAACTCGCACTGCCCCCGGACCCGGCCGACAACACCGCGTACAAGCACCTCCTGGTGAGCTGGCTCGCGCCCCGCTGCACCGGCGACGACCTGGACCGGCGCACCCTGCGCCACTACCGCCAGAGCACGCCGTACCGCAGCGACGACACGGTGCTGCCCTGGCTCGCCGAGCTGCCGGAGGACAAGCCGGTGGTGTACGCGTCGATCGGGACCATGGCGCCGTCGATGCCGTGGCAGTCCAACGACCTGCTGCACGCGGTGATCGAGGCGGTGTCCGGCATCGACTGCACGGCCCTCGTCTCGATCGGCGTGGGCCGCGACGCGGCTGAGTTCGGCCCGGTGCCGGACCATGTGCGGCTGCTCACCGAATGGGTGCCGCAGGACGTGCTGCTGGAGGCCGCCGACGTCTTCCTCACCCACGGCGGCCACAGCGGCGTCCGCGAGGGCCTGCGGAGCGGGACCCCGATGCTCGTCACCCCGATGTACGACGACCAGCCGCACTCGGCCGAACGCTGCGCCGAGATGGGCAGCGGCATCAGCCTCCCGTCCTACTGGGCCACCGGCGAGACCGTCGGCGACGCGCTCCGCGGGCTGCTGGAGGAGCCGCGGTACCGGCGACGTGCGGCAGCCGTGCAGCGCGAGATCCTCGCCTGCCCGCCGGTGGAACAGCTCGTCATCGACCTCGAAGAACTCGTAGCCGCCACGGCGGCCCAGGAGGAGACATGCGTGTCCTAGTGACGGCCCTGGTGCCCAGTCACCTCGTGCCGATGGTGCCGCTGACCTGGGCGCTGCGGGCGGCCGGCCACCAGGTTCTGGTGGCCGGCGACGCGGAGCTCGTGACGTTCGCGGCCGCCGCGGGGCTGGACACCCGGCTGGTGGGCGGCGGTGAGACCCGGCAGCGGCTGACCCGCCCGGGAGCGGTGGCGATGCCCGACCGGGCCTCGATGGACCGGCGCGCGGAGTCCGAGTGGGACACGATCGGCGAGCGCTGGCGCACCCGGCTCGACGGTTACCTCGATGACCTGGTGCGGCTCGGCCGGGACTGGGAACCGGATCTGGTGGTCACCGACCCGGTGGAGTTCGGCGGCCTCGCGGTCGCCGGAGTGCTCGGGGTGCCGGGCATCATCCACCGCTGGGGCCCGGACGACTTCACCAGTCCGCTGCTGCGTCAGGCCAAGGTCCAGCTCCACGGGGTCTGCGCCGCTCTCGGCGCCGACGGTTTCCCCGACCCGGCTCTGATCATCGACCCCAGCCCCGCCTCGCTGCTGCCCGGCGGCGACAACGTCCCTGGTCTGCTGTCGCGTTACGTGCCCTACTGCGGCACCGCCGCACTGACCGACTGGGCGGTGGCACGCCCCGAACGGCCGAGGGCGCTGCTCTGTCTCGGCATGTGGCACGGCAGAGTGCTCGCCGATACCGGCGAACTGCCGCTCGGTTTCCGGCACGTGCTCGACGCCTGCACCGAGCAGGGCCTCGACGTGCTCTTCCCGATCGACGCCAAGTACCACTCGGCGCTCGGGGGCATCCCGTCGTCGGTCAAGGTCGTCGACCGTTTCCCGATCGGCCCGCTGATGCGTCACACGGCCGTCGCCGTCCACCACGGCGGCAGCGGAACGAGCATGACCTCCTTCGCGTCGGCGGTGCCGCAGCTGGTGCTGCCGGGCGACAAGCCGTTCCTCCAGACCACCGGCCGGCTCGTACAGGAGTCGGAGTCCGGGCTCAACCTCGCCACCGAGGAGGAGCAGCACGACCCCCGTCTTGTCAGGGAGGCCCTGGCGGGACTGCTCGGCGACGAGCGTCACCGCAAGGCCGCACGGGACGTCCGTGCGGAGATCGAGGACCTGCCGGGTCCCGCGGAGCTGGTCCACACCTTGGAAGGGCTGATCTGACATGCGCTCACTCACACAGGAAAGGGAACAGGTGCCACCCCCCATGGCAGAACAACACGGCCCTCCCGCGGTCGTTTTCCAGGGCGTCGTCAAGGAGTACGGCAGCGTCCGCGCGGTCGACGGGATCGACCTGTCGATCGCCCGCGGCGAGACCGTCGCCCTGCTCGGTCCGAACGGCGCGGGCAAGTCGACGGCGATCGGCATGCTCCTCGGGCTCTTCCCGCCGGACCAGGGCACCATCGAGGTGTTCGGCAAGAAGCCGGAACTCGCCATGCGGGCGGGCCACTTGGGGGCCATGCTGCAGGAGGGGAAGATGATTCCCCGGGTCTCGGTGCGCGAGCTGGTCGACTTCGTGCGCCAGACCTATCGCAAGCCGCTGCCGCTCAAGGAGATCCTGGAGCTCGCCGAGCTCACCAAGCTGGCCGACCGCAAGGTGGACCGGCTGTCCGGAGGACAGGCCCAGCGGGTGCGGTTCGCGCTCGCCCTGGCCGGCGACCCGGACCTGGTGGTGCTCGACGAGCCGACGGCCGCGCTCGACGTGGAGTCGCGGCGCGACCTGTGGGCGGCCATGCAGCGGTACGCCGAGCGCGGCAACACCGTGCTGTTCTCCACGCACTACCTGGAGGAGGCCGACGACAGCGCCGACCGGGTCGTCGTGATCGCCGCCGGACGGGTGGTGGCCGACGGCACCACCTCGCAGATCAAGTCCATGATCGAGGGCCGCACGGTCAGCTTCGTGCCGCGCGGCGGACACCGCGACGGCTTCGACCTGCTGCCGGGCGTCAGTTCCGTGGAGTTCCACGGCGGCCGGGTCCACCTGCGGACCAACGACTCCGACTCCACCGTGCACGCCCTGTCGCGTGCCGACGCCTTCAGCGACCTGGAGGTGTCCGGAGTCGGCCTGGAAGAGGCCTTCATCGCACTGACCCACCAGTCGCGCCACGCGCCCGCTCCGGAAGGGCAGACCACCTGATGCTCGGATACATCCGTCTTGAGATCCTGCGGCTGGTCCGCAACGGCGGCTACCTCATGATGAGCCTCGTCATGCCGGTCGGCCTCTACGTCACCCTCGCGGGCGGCGGCCCGGACCAGGATTCCCTGATGCGGTCGATGGTGGGCGCGGCCGCGTTCGGCGCGCTCGGTGTCGTCATCACCAACGGCACCGGGATCGCCGAGGACCGGTCGCTCGGCTGGCTGCGCCAGCTACGGCTCACACCGCTCTCCCCCGTCCAGGTCGTGATCGCCCGCGGCGCCGTCGCCACCTGCCTCGGCATTCTGCCCATCGTGGTGATCGGGCTCATCGGCAAGTTCTACCGCGGGGTCGAACTCGGGGCCGGCACCTGGCTGGAGATCTTCCTGCTGCTCTGGGTGGGCATCGCACCGCTCGCGATGCTCGGCATCGGTATCGGCTACCTCTTCAAGGCACAGCTCGCGCAGATCGCCGGCACCGTCTCGTATCTGACGCTGACCCTGCTGGGCGGTCTGATGATGCCGACCGACAGCCTGCCCGAGTGGCTGCGGCCACTGTCCACCGAGACCCCGGTCTACCGCTACGCCCAGCTGTCCTGGGACGCGGCGGCGCACTCCGCGCCGAGCGGTGCCGGGCTCGGTGTACTGGCTCTCTGGACGGCGTTGTTCGCCGCCTTCGCCGCCTTCGCCTACCGAAGGGGCGGCCGACAGGCCTGACCCTTCACACCTCTTGAAGTGCCCGCAGGGACAACTCCCTGCGGGGCCGAAGGGCGTCGGCCCCGGCCCGCAAGGGAATAGAA
>NZ_JBHXUW010000099.1:0-9877 GCF_042672475.1 Streptomyces sp. NPDC127177 | reverse complement strand
TCTCGACGCCTTTGCCCCCCCCCTCCGCCCCATCCCCCTACCGACGGGGCGGCCCCCAGGCCACCCCCACCCCCCCCCAGCACGGCCCCCCTGGGACAACTCCCTGCGGGCACTTCGGCGTTCGGCCGCGGCACGAGTGGCATTCGAGCGGGCGCCCCGATCCTTGCCCTGCCACTGACCGTACGCGATGGAGTGAGGCACCTGAATGCGCGTGTTGTTCGTGGGGCACGGCCCGGCCCATGTCCCCTGGATCATCCCCCTCGCCTGGGCATGCCGCCTGGCCGGCCATGAGGTACGCGTGGCGGTGCGGCCCCAGTGCGTCGCCCCGGTCACCCGGGCGGGCCTGGTCGCCGTGCCCATAGGCGACGAGGCCCGCACGGGGGCCGCGGCGGCCAGACAGCTCGGGCTGGGCCCCGGCCGGCTGCGGGCCCCCGCCGAGTCCGTCGCGGTACTCGACGCCGATCTGAGCGAGGCCCTCATCGAGAAGATGATCGCCGTCGCCGACACCCTCACCGACGACCTCGTGGACTTCGCCCGCTTCTGGCGCCCGGACATCGTGGTGCACGACACCGCGGCGGCGGCGGGTCCGGTGGCCGCCGCCGCCGTGAAGGTGCCCGCCGTGGGCCACACCTGGGGGGTGTCCCTCGGAGTGCACTGCGAGCGGGAGTCCGAACTGCGCCCCTCCTACGCCAGGCTCTTCGAACGCTTCGGTGTCGACCCGGTGGTCGGCGAATCGGTGTGGATCGACCCCTGTCCGCCGGGACTCCGCCCGCCGCACGGGGTGCGCAGGGCCGAGATGCGCTACATCCCGTTCGCCGGCCCCGCGGCGCTGCCCGGGTGGCTGCGTACCGCCCGGCCGGCCGGGCGTCCGCTGGTCTGCGTGACCGGCGGTGTCACCACCAGCGCCCTGGACGAGGTGCGTGACCACGTGGTCACCGCCCTGCGCGGTCTCGGCGCCGACGTGGTCCTCGCGGTCACCCCCGAGCAGGCGTCCCGCACCGGCCCGCTGCCCGACGGCGTACGGATGGTGGAGTCCTTCCCCCTCGACGTTCTGCTGGCGCACTGCGACGCGCTGGTGCACCACGGCGGCGTCGGCAGCGGCCTGATCGCCGTCACCCACGGCCTGCCCCAGTTGCTCCTCCCGCAGAACGCCTTCCAGGAGCACTGGTCCCACCTGGTCCGCGCGTCGGGCGCGGGCATCGCCCTGCCCGCCGACGCCGAGGAGGGGGCGGCCGGTGCGGCCGTCCAGGACCTGCTGGCCCGGCCGTCCTACCGCGCGCGGGCGGAGGCGCTGCGGACCGAGATCGACCGGATGCCCATCCCCGACCAGCTCGTGGGCTTCCTGGAGGAGTGCGTACGAGCCGGCCACACGGACGTTCCCACGCCCAAGGAGGCGAGAAGACGATGACCGTACTGCTCGAGCCCACCACGGGCGCGACCCGGTTCGTCCGGGGTGACACCATGCACGGCCTGTTCCAGGACGCGGCCCGCCGCTTCCCGGAGGCGACGGCCGTGGCCCACCGCGGTGTCCACGTCTCCTACCGGGAGCTGGACGCCGCGTCCGACGCGTATGCGGCACTGCTCCAGGCGCGGGGGGTGCGCCGCGGTCACCTGGTGCCGGTGCTCATGGAGCGCGGCACCCCGCTGATCGCGGTGCTGCTCGCCCTGTTCAAGTGCGGGGCCGGCTACTCGTATCTGGATCCCCGGTGGCCCGGTGACCGGCTCGAAGCACAGATCCGCCTGCTGTCGGCGCCGCTGCTGGTCACCACCGTGCCGGGCGACCGGCCGGTGCCGGCCTGGGCGCCGCCGGCCGAGGACCTCGCGGTCACCGCCGCACGCGGGCTGCGGCCCGCTCCGGTCGATGTGACCGGCACCGACGCCTGCTCGGTGTTCTTCACCTCCGGCTCCACCGGCGCGCCCAAGGGTGTGGTCTCCACCCACGAGAACGCGGTCCGCCTCTTCGACACGGACTTCTACGCCGAGCTCGGACCGGGCACCGTGATGCCGCAGACCGCTCCCCCGGCCTGGGACGGCTTCACCCTGGACTGCTGGAGCATGCTGCTGACCGGCGGCACGACCGTACTCATCGACGAGACGGTACTGGTGCCGCGCACCCTGCGGGCACTGATCGCCGACGAGGGTGTGAACGCGGCCTTCATGACGACCCAGCTGTTCAACATGCTGGTCACCACGGATGTGGACGCGTTCGCCGGCATGAAGTGGCTCTCCATCGGCGGGGAACGGGCCGCACCGACCCGGGTACGGAGCTTCCTGACCGCACACCCCGGGACCAGGCTCATCAACGTGTACGGCCCCGTCGAGTGCGGGGCGATGGTCACGACCCACGTGATACGTCTGGAGGACTGCGACGATCCGGCCGGCATTCCGCTCGGCGCGGTGCTTCCGCACACCGATGTCTACGTCCTGGACGGGACCCGGGTGTGCGCCCCGGGTGAGACCGGTGAACTGTGCCTGGGCGGCCCGGCCCTGGCCCGCGGCTACCTCGGCAATCCCGAACTGACCGAAGCGGTCTTCGTGACCGCCGAGGTCGACGGGCGGCTCCGGCGGCTCTACCGGACCGGCGACCTGGGAAACCGGTCGGCGGAGGGGATCCACCACTACACCGGGCGCGGCGACCGGCAGATCAAGGTCCGGGGCCACCGGATCGAGCCCGCCGAGGTGGAGCGCACCGTGGAACGGGTGGCGACGGTGACCGGCGCCGCTGTCGTACCGATGCCCAAGCCCGACGGCTCGTACCACGGGCTGGCCCTCTTCTACACCTGTGCCGCCCTCCCCGACGGCATCGGCCCGGACGCCCTGCGTGAGCGGCTCGCAGGCCTGTTGCCGGAGTATCTGGTACCGCGCAGTGTGCAGCTCGTCGAGCGGTTCCCGCAGCTCGCCAACGGAAAGATCGACCGGCGCGAACTGACCTCGCGGGTCCGTCACGAACCGGACCGCGCGCCCGTGGCCGCCGAGGTCCTCCAGGGCACGGTGGCCCGGGTCGCCGACGCCTTCCGCGCCGTGCTCGACGCCGCCCGGGTGTCGGCCGACTCCTCGTTCTTCGAGCTCGGAGGCAGTTCGCTGGACGCCGCCCGGCTGTGCCAGCACCTCGACGAAGCGCTCGGCGCCGCTGTCCAGCCCTCGCAGATCTTCCGCACGCCGACCGTGCGACGCCTCGCCGAGTGGCTGGACACCACGGCCCGGTCCACCGAGAGCGCCGACGGCCCGGCCCCGGGCCTGGGACCGGGCGAGATCCTGCTGCCCCCCGAGCAGTCCGGATTCCTGTTCGCCGCAGCCCACGACAAGGACGGGCTCGGCGGGCTGTGCCGTCTGACCTGGTGGATCGAGGGGCCGATCGACATCGACGCGCTCGATGCGGCGGTCACCGACGTCCATCTGCGCCACCAGGCCCTGCACGCACGGTATTTGATACGGGACAACGAGATCGGCTACGCCGTGGTGCCGGACGAGCCGGCGGACGCCGAGCTGATCCGGCTGCCGGATGCCGCCGACGAGGAGTCCGCCGAGGCCGACTGGCTGGCGGCCGCGTTCACCCGGCTCTCCGTGCGGGAGGGCCGGGTATGGCGGTGTGCGACCGTCCGGGCCCGGGAGACCGGCCGTGTCCTGTTCGGTCTTGTCGCCCACCACGTGGCGTTCGACGGCGCGTCCGAGACGATCATCGGCGACGACCTCTCGCTCGCGTACGCCGCCCGCAGGGCGGGCCGCGCACCACGGTTCGCGGCGCCCGCGGCCACCGTCGCGGAGGTGTCGGCGGACCACCGCCGGGTGGTCTCCCGGGTGGACCTGGCGGCGCAGGAGGCCTACTGGGAGGAGCATCTGGAGCTCCAGGAGGCGCTGGAACTGCCCGGCCGCACCGACAACGACGCCAACGCCGGGCCCGGTTACACAGCCGCGGGGACCGTGACCGGTGCCGAGCTCGTCCGCTGGGACGAGCGGGCCAGGGAGCTCGGCACCACGAGGTTCGCGATGCTCGCCGCCCAGTTCGGTCTCGTACTGCGGGAGCTGACCGGGCAGCAGGACATCGCGGTCAAGGTGCCGGCCGCCCGGCGGGGCAGCGGGGTGCTCGCCACCGCGGTCAGCTGCCGGGTCGACCTGCTGTACCTGCGGTTCTGGCCCCCGCACCAGGAGGTCGTGGACGGACTGCTCGAACACGCCGTGGCCAACGTGGACGACGCGCTCGCCGCGCAGGAGACCGGCGGGGCCCAGCTGGCCCGCACCGTGGTCCTGACCGGCGGCGGCGATTCACTGCGGCCGATGCCGAGCTTCCTGAGCCAGGACGACCCCGATCCCCGCCTCGAACTCACCGGATGCACCGCTGAGCTGGTCCGGATCGGCGCCCCCACCATGTTCACCGAGCTGGAGCTCGACATCCGCACCACCGCGGACGGAGCCCTGATCACCGCGTCGGTACGGACCGACCGGATCCCGGCCACGGTCGCGGACCGGGTGGCGGCCTCGTACACCGAAGCCCTGCGCCGCGGACCCGCCGAACGGGCATCGAGCCCGGCCGAAACCACCACTTGCGAGGACACCACATGCGTGTACTGATCCTGAGCAGCCCCGAGTCCACCCACTTCACCTGCATGGTGCCGCTGGCCTGGGCGCTGCGCGGCGCCGGGCACGAGGTCCTGGTCGCCGGACAGCCCGACATCATCCCGATGGCCCGCTCCGCGGGCCTCAACACGGTTTCCGTGGGACGGCAGTTCTTCGGCAAGGACCTGCTCACCCCGCCGCTGCCGCCGGACAAGCGTCCCATCGAGATCGTCGGCCCGCTCACCCCGAAGATGACCATGATCGGCTCCCGGGTCTGGGTGCTCCACTCCCGTTACCTGGCGCCGCGCTATCTGGAGGTGGCCCGCCGGTTCAAGCCCGACCTGGTGGTCTCGGAGATCTTCGACTGGTCCGCCTGCATGGTCGGTGGCGCGCTGCGGATCCCCGTGGTCTCGCACCGCTGGGGCGTCGACCCGATGAGCCACCTGATGCGCGCGACCGCCGAGGACCTGCTGCGGGGCGCCTGCGAACGGCTCGGCATCGAGGGCGGCCTGCCCCAGCCCGACCTGCTGCTCGACCCGGCCCCGCCGGAACTGCTCGTCGCGGGCGCGCCGGCCGGGGCGCCGATCCGGCACATCCCCTTCAACGGGACGGGGGCGGTACCCGCCCGGCTGCGTGAGCGGGGGGACAGGCCCAGGGTCTGTGTGTCGATGGGCCGGCAGACCATCGCCCTCGGCGGTCTGCCGATGTTCCGCGGCATCATCAGCGCCTTCGGCGACCTTCCGGAGACCGACGCGGTGATGACCGTGCAGCAGGAGTTCCTGGACGAGCTGGGCACCATCCCGGCGAACGTCACGATCATCCCGCCGACACCGCTCAACGGCTTCATCGACACGACGGACGCGGTGGTGACGCACGGTGGCGCCAACACGCTGCTCACCGTGGCCAGTTTCGGGGTTCCGCAGCTGATCCTGCCGCAGCTGGTGGACCAGTTCGAGGGCGGCGACCTGCTGACCGCGGCGGACGCCGGGCTGTCGCTCCGCACGGCCGAGGCGCAGAACGACCCCGCCCAGGTGGCCGCAGCGGTCAGCAGCCTGCTCGCCGACGAGCGGATCACCAAGGGCGCCGCGTCGCTCGCCGAGTCCATGGCCGCCATGCCCAGCCCCGCAGCAGTCGTCCGTGACCTGGAGAACCTCCGATGCGCGTACTGATCACCAGCACCCCCGTCGCCACCCACTTCCTGCCGATGCTGCCGCTCGTCCGGGCCCTTCGCGCGGCCGGGCACGACGTCCTCGTCGCCGGACAGCCCGATGTCACGGGCCCCGCCGCCGAAGCGGGCCTGGCGACCGCCACCTTCGGCGACACCTTCCACTACGTCGATCTGCGCCGCGGCCGGCTGCCGGACGGGGTCCGGCCCATCGAGGTGCACGGCCGTCCGCCGGCCCAGCAGATCGACGGCGCGGCCCAGATGTGGCGCAACCACGCCCCGTACTTCCTGCTGGACTATCTGGAGCTCGCCCGTGAGTGGCGCGCCGACCTGATCCTCTCCGAGCACATGGAGTTCGCCGGCCCGGTCGTCGCGAAGGTGCTCGGCGTACCGAGCGTCTGGCACCGCTGGGGCACGGCCCCGACCAGCGAGTTCATGCTCGGTCAGACCAGGATGTGGCTCGGCCCGCTCTGCGGCCGGCTGGGCCTGGACGCCGTGCCCGCGCCCGACCTGGTCCTCGACCCGGCACCGCCCGCCCTCGTCGGCGCCGACGCGCCGCCGGCCCGCCCGATCCGTCCCGTACCGCACACCGGGGACGGGACCCCGTGGAGCTGGGGCGCCGCCCCCGGGCGCCGGGTCGCGGTGGCGCTCGGCGGGTACACCCTGGAGCTCGGCGGTGCGGCGCTGCTGCGCCGGGTCGCGGACGTGCTCGGCGCGGCGGGCGGTGTGGAGGCGGTCGTCGCCGCCGCGCCCGGGTACCGGGCCGCGATCGGGGCGCTGCCCGACGGCATGACGTACACCGCCGAGTCAGCGCCCGGGCTGCTGTTCCCCGGCGCGGACCTGGTGGTGCATCACGGAGGACCGGGCTCCACGCTGGCCGCCGCCGCCCTCGGCATTCCCCAGTTGGTGCTGCCGCAGCTCGTCGACGCGTTCGTGGCGGGCGACCGGATCGCCGGGGCGGGCGCCGGGATCACCCTGGACCTGGCCGAACAGCAGAACAGCGACACCGCACTCGCCGCCGCGGCCGACGCGCTGCTCACGGACCCCGGATACCGGGAGGCAGCCGGGCGGTTGCGCACGGAGACCGAGGCCATGCCGGCCGCCGCCGAAACAGTGGCCCTGCTCGAAGGACTGACGACGACCCAGGAGGTGGCAGCATGAGCACGGACGTGTCGGCGGGGCCCGCGGAGAAGGCGGAGAGTGCCGCGAAGGGCAAGGACCCCGGGGAGAAGAAACCCAATCCGCACGGAATGACGGACATCCAGGTCCTGGTCTTCATCGTGGGTGCGATGGCCACCATGACGCTGGCACTGCTCGACGGCTCGATCATCTCCTCCGCCGTCCTGCCGATCGTGCGTGACCTGGACCCGGCCCACGGGATCGACCGGTTCCCCTGGCTGATCACCGCCTACCTGCTGGCGGCCACCGCGGCCCAGCCGCTGTACGGCCGGCTCAGCGACAGTTTCGGACCGCGGCGGGTCTATCTCATCGCGATCGGCACGTTCCTGGCGGGCTCCGCCCTGTGCGCGAGCGCCCACAGCCTCACCCAGCTGATCGCCTTCCGTGCGGTGCAGGGGCTCGGCGGCGGCGGCCTGATGAGCATGACCCTGATCATCATCGCCACGCTGTACCCGCCCAAGTCCCGTGCCGGGCGGTCCAACGCGGGCGGTGCGCTCATCGCGGCCGGCATCATCGCCGGACCGATCATCGGCGGCCCGCTCAGCGAGGAACTGTCGTGGCGCTGGATCTTCCTGATCAACGTGCCGCTGGCCGGTCTCGCACTCGGCGGCGTCGCCTGGGCGCTGCGGCTCCCGGTCAAGGGCACCCGCCAGAAGGTCGACATCCTCGGCTCGGTCCTGATCGCCGCCGCCACCTGTGCCCTGCTGTTCGGCGTCAAGGCGTACGGGGAGCACAACTCGTTCTCCGGCCCGGTGCTGCCGTACTTCTACGGCGGCCTGCTGATGGCCGGCGGTTTCGTGGCACGCCAGTTGAAGGCGGCCGATCCGCTGATGCCGCTGGGTCTCTTCAAGGACAGGGTGTTCCGGCCGGCCGCGATCCTGCAGTTCGTCGGCGGGTTCGCGCTGCTGTCGCTGCCGGTGTTCCTCATCAACTACCTGAACATCGTGCGGGGAGTCGACCTCGACCTGGTTGGGCTGCACCTGATCCCGCTCGCCGTCGGCGTCATCCTGGTCTTCATCGGCTGGGGGAAGGTCATCGCCCGCACCGGCAAGTGCAAGGCGGTCCTGGTGACCACCACGGCCACCGCGACCGCCGCGGTCGCCGGTCTGGGTCTCAGCGTGGCGGACGCTCCGGACTGGCAGATCGACGCACTGCTGCTGTTGCTCGGTGTGGGCCTGGGCGGCGTGACCCAGATCGCGCTGTTCATGTCCCAGTCGGCGGCGCCCGCGGACCAGTTGGGCGTGGTGACCACCACCTCGCGGTTCGCCACGATGATGGGCACGACCATCGGGGGCACCGTGCTCGGCGCGGTTCTCAGCAGCCGTTTCGCCTCGGCCGCCGGTGCGTCGGGCGTCAGTGACCCGGACGCCGCCGCGGCCCGGCTCGCCGGGCTCGACCCGGCCCGCCGCTCCCTGGTGACCAGCGCGTTCGCGCACGCCACATCGGTGCTGCTGCTGACGGCTGCCGGGCTGCTGCTGCTCGCGCTGCTGACTGCGCTGCTCATGCAGGACGTCGATGTGAACCTCACCGCCGGCGAAGAGGTGGCGGGCGATGCGCCCGCGGACACCGCCGAAGCCCCCACCGTGCAAACCGCCCCGAAGTCCGAGGAGGACGAAGAAGATGCGCGTACTGATGCTGAGCACCCCGTTTCCCACCCACTTCACCCCCATGGTGCCGCTGGCCTGGGCGCTGATGGGAGCGGGCCACGAGGTGAAGGTCGCAGCGCAGCCTGATGTGACCGACGCGGCGCGCGCCGCGGGCATCTCCGCCACCGATATCGGCGACCGTTTTCACGGCCTCGACGTACTGCAGCGGCATCTCCCCGAGGGGGTACGACCGTTGGAGCTGATGGGTCCGACGCCGCCGGAGAAGATGGCGGGGTCGGCCAAACTGTGGGAGACCCACGCCCGCTATCTCCTCAGCTCCTACCTGGAGTTCGCCCGTGACTGGCGCCCCGACCTGATCGTCTCCGAGCAGATGGAACTGACCGGACCGATCGTGGCCGCCGTACTCGGCGTCCCCTCCGTTCAGCACCGCTGGGGAGTGGACCCGCTCAGCGGCCCCTCCCGCGCCTCCGCCCGCAACTTCCTGCACGGGACGGCCGAGCGGCTCGGCCTGGACGGGCTGCCCGACCCCGATCTGCTGCTCGACCCGTGCCCGCCCGCCCTGCGCCATCCGAGCGCCGCGCCCGGCGCGCCGATCGGCTATGTGCCGTTCAACGGCGCGGGCACCGCGCCCCGGTGGCTACAGGTGCCCGCCGGCGGTGGCACCCGACGGGTCGTGGTGTGCCTGGGCCGCCAGACGCTGGTGCTGAACGGCACCGGTCTGTTCCGCTCGATCATCGCGGCCTTCGACGGACTCGGCGATGTCGAGGCCGTGGTGACGGCGGATCCCGCGTTCCACGAGGGCTTCGGCCGGCTTCCGGAGAACGTACGGGTGGTGGAGCCGGTGCCGCTCAACCTCTTCCTGCGCGACTGCGACGCCGTGATCCACCACGGGGGCGCCAACACCACCCTGACGTCCTGCTCGTTCGGGCTGCCTCAGGTCGTGCTCCCGCAGATCGTCGACCAGTTCGCCTCCGCGGAGCTGCTGGCCGCGGCCGGCGCCGCCCGGGTCCTCGGGGAGGCGGAGCCGCAGAACGACCCGGGTCAGGTCCGGGAGGCCGTGCGGGACGTGCTGGACGACGCGCGCTATCTCAAGTGTGCTCGGGAGCTGCGTTCGGACATGGAGCAGATGCCTGCTCCGGCCCGGGTCGTGGAGGACCTGGAGCGGCTCGCCGGGTGACCCCGGGCTGTATCCGATGAGAGGCCCCGGCCGGTGCCGGGGCCCCTCCTCGTGTGTCCGGCGGCCTGCGGACATGACGGAGGGGCCCGTCGGCCGGATCGGCCCAAGGGGCCCGTCGAGCGGTGCGCCGGGGGAGGTGCGGCCCTTAGTGAGCCGGGCCCCCCCGAAAATGGGGCTGGGGGCTACGACGACGGG